>CAMJOD010000078.1 GCA_946407465.1 uncultured Clostridia bacterium | reverse complement strand
TATTCAACCGAAATAACGTCGTTGAGGGCGAGCGAGCAAATCAGACATTCGCCGACCTCCTGCTCCAAGGATTGGCGCAGCGCCTCCCTGTAGAGCAACAGCTGCTTGCGGTAGAGGACGGCGAGCTTGCCGATTTCGCGCACACGGTCGGTTTTGTAATCGACAATCACCAGCTTGCCGTTTTCCTCAAAGGCGAGGTCAACAGCGCCCTGCATGACAATCTCGTCGCCGCTGTCGGGATAGGTCTCGTCCACCAGCGAGGGACGGATTTTGACGGTGAAGCGCTCCTCGCGGTAGATTTTCGGAGACGCCGTCACACGGTCAAAGAGCGGAGTTTGCAGCAGCTTTGAGAGAGCGGCGCGGTCAATCAGCTCCGCCTGTGTGTCGCTGAGCGCGCCTTCTGTGAGCAGCCGTTCAATCTCGGCGGCAATATCTTTGCGCGCTTTTTCAAAATCGCAGTATTGCAAAAACAAATGGTGTGCCGAGCCGCGCTCAACCGCCATGCTGCGGTCGCGGCTGAGAAAGCCGGGCTTGGCGACAATGCGCTCAAAGTAGTCGCTGCCTGCCTGATGGGCAATCTGCGAGGCGCTGACCTTTTGCGGCAGACCGACGGCGGCGGCGTGCGGATATTGATAAGATAGGTTCCAGCTCAGCAGCGCTGCGTAGTCGGTTTCGGTGACAGACGGCGCGTCCGTCACGCGCAGCAGGTCGTCATCGTGCTTGGTCAGGGCAAGCTGCTCCGGCCGGTTAATCAGCGAAAACTGCCATGTGGGATAGGCACCGCGCAGCGTGATTTGCTCCGAGCCGCGCAGCATGTCCTTTCGCGAGGACGGGTTCACCAGCGCACACAGCGTCAGCCAGTCGAGCAGCTTTTTGGCGCCTGTGACGGTGTAGGGGTCGATAATCGTATCGAACATCAGCTGTGACGCCATGTCGCCGATGTATTTTTCCGCGTTGGCGAGCGTGCCGACAATCATCAGCTTTTCGCGCGCACGCGTAAGGGCGACATATAGAATCCGCAGCTCCTCCGCCAGCTCGTTGCGCTCAATCTCAATCTCGACCGCCAGCCGCGGCAGGGTGTTGTAGCGGCAGACGCCGACCTTGCGGCGAATGCCCAGTCCGGCGACGTTATCTATTAATATATCCGAATTTAAGTCCATTTTGTTGAAGCGCTTGGCGGTACCTGCCAAGAAGCAAAACGGATATTCCAAGCCCTTGGACTTGTGAACGCTGAGCACACGCACGCCGTTGAGTGTGTCCGCGTCGCCGCCGGAAGCGGACGGCAGCTCGACGCCGTTGTCGAGCAGGCGGTCGATATACCAGACGAAATCCGACAGCGTTTTGCCGCCGCTCGCTTCGTAGCCACGCGCAAAGTGACGCAGCAGGTTCAGGTTTTTCATCGGTGTTTCGCCGCCGCTGACGGCACAGGTCACAGCGCCCAGCGAGGTCTGCTCCAGCACCCTGCCAATCAGCTCGTCCACGGTCGTCACGCAAGCGCAGGCACGCAGCGACGCCAGCTGCCGCAGAAACGCCTGCACCTTGCCGCTCTGCCCCTGCGCCTGCTCCAAAGCGGCATACAGCGAGGTGCGGCGGCTTTGGGCGCGCAGCTGTGCCAGTTCGTCGGGCGTGAAGCCGCAGACCGGACTGCACAGCACCGACAGCAAGGGAATATCCTGCGCAGGATTGTCGATAACGCGCAGCAGGTTGAGCATGATTTTGACCTCCAAGGTCTCAAACGCGCTTTCCTTTTCCTCACTGTAGGCAGGAATACCGTTCTCAATCAGCGTTTTGACAATCACTGCCGCGCTGCTTTTGGCACTGCGCAGCATGACCGCAAAGTCGCCGTAGGTTGGGCGGCGGCGCTCGCTTCCGTCTGTCACCAAAAAGTCGGACGCCATGACAGAACGGATGCGCCGCGCGATATACGCCGCTTCCAGCTCCGTGTTATCCGTGTCCGCAAAGGCGGAGCTGTCAATCACCGTCAACTCGGTTTCGCAGCCGTTCGTGTCTGTGTAGGGATAGCCGACGTGCAGATACTCGTCGGCAGTGTAATCCATCTGCGCGGTCTCCTTGGTCATCAGGCGCGAAAAGATAAAATTCACCGAATCGCACACCTCGGCGCGGCTTCTAAAATTCTTGTCGAGAATAATTGTGGCAGGAAACTCCGGCGATTCGGGACTGTAGCGCGCATAGCGCTCCTTTCTGTCCACAAAAATCTGCGGCTTTGCCTGACGAAATCCGTAAATGCACTGCTTGACGTCGCCGACGGTAAAGAGATTTGTTTCGTTTTGCGAGACGCAGTTGAATATCAAATTCTGCACGTCGTTGACGTCCTGAAACTCGTCCACAATCACCGCGTCATAGCGGCGTGAGATTTCCTCGCCCTGCGCGGTTTTTTGATAGCCGTCGCCGTCAGGATTGGCAAGCAGACGGACGGCGAGCAGCTCGATGTCCGAAAAGGTCAGCACATTTTTTTGGTGCTTCAATTCGTCCAGCCGCTCTATGTAGTGCCGCGTCAGGTCAAAGAGCACGCGCACCAATGATTGCAGCTCCGCAAATTCGCTGTGCGCCTCTTCCTCGGTACGGCAAAAATATTTTTGCAGTCGCTTGACGGTATCCTTCACGTGATTGCGGTTGACGGCTACCGCCAGCTTTGCCGGGTGTTCCGTGTAGCCTCTCGGCGCACGGAGCGCCTTGGCGGTGTAGCCCTGCACCGCAGCGACAATCGCGTCCCAGCTGTCGCCGAGGAGCTTTTCCTGCAGGCGCTGAAAATATATCAAATCGTCCTCGATAACCGGCGCCAGCTTGTCGCGCAGCTTTTCGTCCGTGTCCGCCAGCAGCCGCATGGAATGCTCGCAGAGATTGACGCAGTGCGCCGCGGCAGGAACCGCGTAATCTATCATGATTTTGCCCCAGAGCGAGGCGGCAACACGGCGCTCTCCGTAGCTTTGCAGCATATCGTCGAGCCACTTGTCCGGAAACGGCTGGGTTTCGAGAAAGCTGTGAATTTTGAGCACGGTGTCGCGGAGATTTTTGTCGCCGCCCTTGCCCGAAAAGGCGTCGAGCAGCGCGGAAAAGCCGCCGTTGTCCGCGTTGTAAAAATCCTCCATGGCGCTGTCCATTGCCGCCGCCTTGAGCAGCTCCAGCTCGCTCTGGTCGGCAATGCGGTAGTCGGCGGACACGCCGAGGGTGTGAAAATACTCCTTGACCAAATCGCCGCAGAAGCTGTCTATGGTGCAGATGGTCGCGGTGTAGAGCAGCTTGCTTTGGCGCAGCAGCTGCGGATTAAACGGGTCGTCGCGCAGCAAATCGGCGAGGGTCTGCGCGATGCGCTGCTTCATTTCGGCTGCCGCGTCGCGCGTAAAGGTCACGACGAGCAGTCTGTCCGCGTCCACCGGACGGTCGGCGGCGGTTATCATGCGTATCACGCGCTCCACCAGCACAGCCGTCTTTCCCGATCCGGCTGCCGCCGAGACCAAAATAGAGCCGCCCTGCGCCGTGATGGCGTGGCGCTGTTGTTCTGTCCATTCACGCGGCATTACCGCTCACCTCCGTTCTGTTCCTTTTCGAGCTGTTCAAACACCTCGTCGTTTTTGACGCCGAACACCGTGACCGGGTCGCTGCGCCGGTAGCCGCAAACGCTGTCATAGGGGCAATATTGGCACGCGTCGGCGCCTCCCTTGAGCGGCGCCGCGGCGATGTCGCCGCCGAAAAGCTTTTCACCCATTTCGGCAACGGTGTCATTGAGCTTTTGAAATATCTGTCCGAACTGCGCCAGCGTCGCCAGACTGTCGGTCTTGACGGCGGCGCCGTTTTTTATCTTGACGGGAATGTATTTGGCGCCCTCGGTTTTGTCCATGCCCTTGATGACGCGCACGTCGTCGAGCAGCAGACCGTTCATTTTGAAGCTGTCGCCGATTTTCTTCTGCACCGCATCGTCGTCCAAGCCGTCGGCGATAATATTCGGCACGACCGCAGGCATGTAGAGAATACCCGCAGGCGTAAAATCGCCGTAGCGCTGCGCACCCTCTCGCTGAATAGAGCAGAGATAGAGCAGCATTTGGAGGTTGAGTCCGAAGAGAATGTCCGAGAGCTTGAAGGTTTTGCCGCCCGTTTTGTAGTCGATAATGCGCAGGTAGTCGCCGCCGTCGGTGTGCATGACGTCTACCCTGTCCACGCTGCCGCAGACCGCGATATTCTCACCCGTCGGGAGCTGAAGCGTATAGGCAGGAATGTCGCCGCCGATTTTCAGCTCGCAGTCGGCAACCTCAAAGTCACTCTGCTTCATTTCTTCAATCAGGTGACGCAACAGCAGCCGCAGATTGCCGCAGAGCACCTCCAAGCGATACAAAAACGACTGCTCCTTGCTCTCGCTGCCGCCGAGATAGCCCTCCAAATAGGCTTGCACGGCGGAGCGGATATAAGCGGAGAGCTGCTCGTCGGTGATATCGGAATATTCCTTTTTGGAATATTGTGTAAAGAACTGTTCGAGACTACAATGCACCAGTGTGCCGTATTCCATGGGATTGATTTCGGCTTTCAGGCGCTCGCGCACGCGCAGTCCGTAATTGCAAAAATAGGAAAAGCGGCACTTGCTGAACCGCTCCACCTGCGAGGCAGAAACGGTCAGGTTTTCGCCGAACAGCAGCCGCGCGTTTTCGGGCTTCTCTATGCGAAACGGCGAGCGGTCGAGCGCACGCCTGACGGCTTCGGCACCGGCGGCGTAGCGCGGATTTTGGCTGAAAAAGTCGCCCAAGCCGCGCAGCTCGGAGCCTTCGCCGGAGAGAGAACGCGCGTATTCCTCAAACGCAGGCGTCAGCGCCAGCATGGCGTCGCTGCGGCGGTTGTAGTCGAGCGCGTCGGTGACGCGCAGTTGCGGAAAGATTTTGAGCGTTTCGGTGATAATCGGCGACGGCTTTTTGCGCTCGCCCTCCATATTCATCGCAGGATAGCTGAGATACAGACGGTGCGAGGGCGCCGCCATGGCGCAATATGCCATATAGGTTTCAAGATTTGCGATATAGGCGTAGTCGTCGCTGATATGAATATCGTTGAGGAGCAGCTGCTTGATTTCATAATCGGAAAAGAGACCGCCTGCGTGCGGCACCGCCGGAAACTCACCGTCACAGCAGCCGATTAAAAATGCCGCCTGCTGTCCCGTGCCGCGCACACGCTGGGCAGTGGTAACGGTCACACAGTCAAGCGTCTGCGGAATACGCGAAAATTCTATATTGGAAATTTGAATTGTCAGCAGCTCGTAGTACCGCGCAAGTGAAAGCGGCATATCGCCCACCGCCGCCACCGTTTTGTCGAGCGCGTCCATCAGCAGGCTCCACACACGGATTTGCTCGGCACCCATTCCCTTTTCGGTCTGTTCGAGCGTGTCGTACATGGCGGACAGGGCGTCGGGCACCCGGAGTGTTTCGAGCAGCTCCCAGAGCAAAAGGCTGATTTCGCGCCCTGTTTTTTGCTTGGCGTTTTCGCGGAAGGCGAGCAGCGGCGCGGCAATTTGACGGCGCACCGCTTCCACAGCCGCAAGCGCCTGTTTGTCATCGTCGGTAAACTCCTCCGCGTAACCTCTCGGATTGAGCGTGAACGGTTCGCAAAGCCGCTTGCCGCTGAGATTCCAGATGTAAATGTAGTTTTCAAAGTTGCTTATTTCTTTTTCGGAAATTTGAGTCAAGCCCGTTTTGAGCAGCGAAAGAAAATCCTCGCGCGCAAAGCCGTCCGTCACCAAGCGAAAGACGGCGTTCACCAGACGCACCGCCGGCTTGACGGAAACGTCCTGCCGGCTGTCCGTAAAATACGGAATCTCGTACTTTTCGAGCATGACGTTGAGAATCCCCCGGTAGGGCTGGCTGTCGCGGCAGATGACGGAAATGTCGCGGAAGCGCAGATTTTCCTCCATCACCAGCCGCTTGATGCGCCGCGCGATAAACTCGCACTCGTCATAGAGGTCGGCGGCGCGGTAAATGATGACGTCCTGCGGCGCCTCCTCACGCGGCTCGGCGTGACGGCGAAACGCATTTTCCTCCAGCGCGGCGAGGTCGCCGCTTGCAAACCGCTTGGGTTCGGTCAGCTTGACGGGCGCTTTTATTTCCACAAAATCCTGCCTTGCCATCTCAGTCAGCGCGTCGCGCGTGGCGTGCGAGATTTGATAGACCTCGTCATTCTCCCTTGTCTGCGGGTCGAGGGTCAGCGCTATGTTGACCTCACGGCAGCGCGAGAGCAAAATACGCAGCACCTCCAGCTGCACCTTGGTGAAGCCGCTGAAGGAGTCGATAAAGAGGACGCGGTTTTTGAAGAGGCTTTGATTCTCCAAAAGAATATTTTTTAACCGTTCCAAATGGTCCAGCGGATCCACATAGCTCTGCGCAAGCAGCGCGTCAAAGGTATCGAGAACCATGGCGGTTTCGTTGAGCTTGATTTGGAGCGTCTTGTCGCTGATGTGCGCGGCGGCTTCGCGCAGTCTGTCGTTGGAGATGCCGTTTTTGCGGCATTCCGCCAGTGTGCCGAGCAGCATATCCGCCACTGCCTTGGTGCGCCGCGACCGCAGCAGCGTCAGCTTTTCGCTGAGCTGGTCGAGCGCGATACTCATCAAAACCGCGCGTGTGCCGTTGTCAATCACGTTGGTTGGGACGCAGCGCGTCTGCGCAAACACATAGCGGCACATGCCGTCAAAGCCAAAGACCTCCACCTGCTTGCAGAGGCGTGCGCCGAGTCCCTCCAAAAAGGATTTTTCGGTTTCAAAGGAGCTCTGGTCGGGCACAAGCAGGAGCACTTGCTCCTCACCGCCCTGCACCAGCTCTCTGATTCTGTTATGTATGGCGGCGGTTTTACCCGAGCCGCTTCTGCCAAGTATAAAACGCAGCATGATTGTCACCTGTCACCAAACCGCGGAACCGGTCAAACAGCTCCACGATAAAAAATTTGTATTCCTTTTCTTCGCTGACGACGCGGTATTCCTCCTCGCCCAGCGTTTCTTTTGTTTTGCGGTCTCCCTCGCCGTCTGTGCTGACGCAGAGCGAGGGAAACATCACGCACCACCAGTTGTGCCCCTTGCCCTCTCCGATGGTCAGGCGCAGCGCGTCATACATGCCGGACGGCAGGGTGTATTTTTCGTAGCGGCGCGTAGTAAAAAACATTTTCTTTATCTCCGCACGCACGGGATAATCATAGCCGTTCTCGCGCACGGTGTCGGCGGCGACCCGTGCCAGCTCCTGCAAATGCAGCGCGGTCAGCGACTCCGCCTCTTCCTTTGATGTTGCCTGCGCAAAAAGCGCTTGGGAACAGGCGAGCACGCTGTCGCGCACCCTGAGCTTTAGTGTCTGGTCTGCTTCGCTGTCGGAATTAGCGAGAATATGCAGCCGGAACACCTCGCCGCTGATGTCGGTGCATGCCGCCTGAAACGGTATCAGCGAATAGAGTACGGTGAGCACGAACGCCGTACACGCGGATTTTATCCATAATCTCATAAAAACAACCTGCCTTAATTTTCTATATTTGAATAATGGGCAGGTTGTCGGTCATTTATTCAATTGAGCAGCCGATTTTGATGGGCTTGCAGAGAAAAGTTTCGGGATAATCGGCTTTGAGCGCTTCGCAGCACTTTTTGGCGCGGTTCTCCGAGGAGAATATGCCGAACACCGCCGAGCCGGAGCCGGACATACCGGCGCCGTTCGCCTTGGCTTGCAGCATGCGCTTTTTGATGGCGTTGACCTCCGGAATTTGGAGCGCCAATTCAAAATCATTAAAAATCGTGGACGTGATCATAAACAAATCGCGGCTGTAGAGCGCCTTGACCATCTCGTCGGTATAACAGGGATGCGGCGCGAGCGCATCGACCTTTTGATATGCCTCCGCCGTGGACACGCTGACCGTGTCGGGCTTGCAAATCACGATATGTACGCCGTGCAGCGAGGGCAGCTTGCGCATGGTCGCGCCGATTCCGGTGCAAAGCTTGGTGCCGCCTTCGATGCAAAACGGCACGTCAGCGCCGATTCTCTCGCCGATGTCGAGCATTTCCTTGGGCGTGAGACCGGTGCCGAAGAGCGCGTTGAGTCCCATAATCACCGCCGCGCCGTCGCTGCTGCCGCCGGCAAGTCCTGCCTGCGTGGGAATGGTTTTGTCGATGTCGATATGCACGCCCGAGACAGGCAGACGGCACGCCTCAAAAAAGCGGTTTGCCGCCTTGACGCAGATGTTGCGCTCGTCGCAGGGCACGCCCTCATAGCCGCAGCTGACGGTCACGGCGCCGCTGTCGTTATCGGTGAGGGTGATGACGTCATACAAATCTACCGTTTGCATAACCGTCGCCAGCTCGTGATAGCCGTCGGGACGCCTGCCGCGCACATCGAGCGAAAGATTAATTTTTGCCGGCGCTTTCAGCTTGATTGTCATGGTGAAGCTCCTCCAAAAATTCACGGATACGCGCAAGCGCAACCTTGAGATGCTTGAGCGAATAGGAATAGGACACGCGCACAAAGCCCTCGCCGCAGTCGCCAAAGGCGTTGCCGGGCACCAC
>CAMJOD010000077.1 GCA_946407465.1 uncultured Clostridia bacterium | reverse complement strand
TTTTAGGTTTTGGGCGTAGGGGCGAGCAGTGCTCGCCCGCGGATAGGAAACCGCCGTTTTTCTACCTAAAACCGGTTTGACAGGACAGCGCGGCGCGGCGGGCGTGCAGTGCACGCCCCTACAACTGATTTCATTTTGTTATGGATATGACATTATAATTTCACATGCTAAACAGAGAGTGCCGAATTGCCGCGGTCGATGGCAATGGTGCCGGTGCGGACAATTTCGCGAATGCCGTAGGGACGCAGCAGGTCGAGCAGCGTGTTGATACGGTTGGTGCATTCGCAGTATTCCACGGTGACGCAGCTCTGGGCGACGTCTACGATTTTTGCCTGCATAATTTCGGCGGTCTTGATGATTTCGGCGCGCTTGGCGGCGGCACAGTGTACCTTGACCAGCACCAGCTCGCGCTGAATGAACTCGCCCTCGCGCAGACGCTTGACCTTGATGACCGGAATCACCTTGTTGAGCTGCTTTTCGAGCTGCTCCACCACATACTCGTCGCCGTTGGCAACGATGGTGATGCGCGACACGGCAGGGTTGCCGGTGACGCCGACGGCGAGCGAATCAATATTAAAGCCGCGGCGTGAGAACAGTCCCGAAATCTTGGACAGCACGCCGGCGTGGTTTTCTACCAAAACAGATAATGTGTATTGCATAGCGTCACCTCATATCGACGGAGTGTCGGGATAGACGTTGCAGACAAGGATAAACGGCTTGTCCGACTTCACCATATCCTTGATGATGGTCTCGGCTTCCTCGTTGGAATTTGCCTCGGCGTGGTCGATGCCGTAAGCCTCGGCGATTTTCAAGAAGTCGGGGTCGCCCTGCAAAACCGTAGCGGAATGGCGCTTTTGATAGTGTACGTCCTGCAGCTCGCGCACCATGCCGAGACGGTGGTTGCGCATGATGATAATCTTGATGGCAAGGTTGTTGCCGACAATGGTCGCCAGCTCGTTCATGCTCATCTGAAAGCTGCCGTCGCCGCAGACAACCACAACGTCACGCGTGGGACGCGCAAACTTGACGCCTACCGCCGCCGGAATCGAATAGCCCATGGTGCCCATGCCGCCGGTGGTGAGGAACCTGCCCTCGCGAATCATAAAGTTGTTGGCGCACCAAATCTGGTTTTGACCGACGTCCGCCACCAAAATCGCCTTGGAACGGAGCATGGAGCTGAGCTGCGCCACCAGTGCGCGCGGCTCCACAAAGCCCTCAAACTTGGGCGGATGGCGGAAAAAGCTCTTTTTCCAGCTCTTGACAGCCTCCTGCCACTGGTTCGGCACCACATAGTCGCCGATTTCGTCAATCATCATATGCAGCACGTTCTTCATGTCGCCGACAATCGGGATTTCGGTCTTGACGTTTTTGCCGATTTCAGCCGGATCGATGTCGATATGGATAACGGTGGTGCCCTCGCTCATCTGGTCGGGAGCCGCCACGGCGCGGTCGCCCAGACGCGCACCGCAGACAATCACCAAATCCGCGTCGTGCAGAGCACGGTTGGCAACGGGCTTGCCGTGGGTGCCGAGCATGCCGAGATACATCTCGTGGTCGCTGGGCATGACGCCGATTCCCATCATGGTCGAAATCACGGGAATACGGGTCTTGTCGGCAAACGCCTGAAATTTCAGCTTGACGCCCGAGGACAGCACGCCGCCTCCGGCGACAATCAGCGGACGGCGGCTGTTTTTTATCGCCTCGACCGCGCGTCTGACCTGCACGGCATGACCGCGCGTGTTGGGCTTGTAGCCGATAATATTAACGGTTTTGGGATATTCAAAGCGCTCAATTTCGTTCTGCTGAATATCCATCGGAATATCAATCAAAACAGGACCCTTGCGTCCTGTGGAGGCAATGTGAAACGCCTCCTTAAAAATCCGGGGCAAATCCTCGGTTTTGCTGACAATGTAGCTGTGCTTGACAAACGGCTCGCAGGCGCCGGTGATGTCAGCCTCCTGAAACACGTCTCTGCCCAGCAGGTCGCTTCTGACCTGACCGGTGATGGCAATCATGGGAACCGAGTCCGCATAAGCGGTGGCAATGCCGGTAATCAGGTTGGTCGCACCGGGTCCCGAGGTCGCCACACAAACGCCGGGAAGTCCGCTGCAGCGGGAATAGCCGCTTGCCGCATGCGCCGCGTTTTGTTCCTGACGAACCAAAACATGCTTGATGGAAGAATCATAGAGCTTGTCATAGAACGGACAAATCGTCGCGCCGGGATAACCAAAGATGACCTCAACGCCCTCCGCTTCCAGACATTTTACCATGATTTCAGCGCCGCTAATCACTGTGTCATTCCCTCCTTTGTATACTTTTCCATAATCCGTAACCCTTATTATACATCAAAGGACAGGAATTGTAAAGAATAATTTCAGATTTTTAGCTGTTTCGTGTAATTTGGCGCTTTACGTTTGAAATTGGGATTTGGAAACGGGAAAGCTAAGCGTTGAGTGTTGAGTGTTAAGAGTTAAGAGTTAAGAGTTGAGAGTTGAGAGTTGAGTGAAGGGTCGCTTCGCTCCGATTTATAATGCCGCGTGCAAATGTCGAACGGCTAATGGCAATGGCAGCCTTTATGATGTCGATTCCCTCTTGCACCAAAGCCTTCTCCCACATAAACGTACTTGCAGACATGTCCCTTTAATTTCTTTTTCAAGGATAATGGCGAGATTATCGCAAGGCGTCAACACGCCGTTGCAGATGTTCTCCTCCAAATCAAACACTTCAATAGGCGGATTGGGTGCAGCGTCACGCTGCAAAAAAATTTTCATTTTTCGCAAAAAGAATCTTGACGGCTGCTGATATATTGTGATATTATATAACAAAAGAAAGCAACAGAAGAAAACTCCCTACGGAGCAGAGAACAATGGAGTATGTCTTAACTGAGGAAGCAAACGCGGAGACAATTGTATATGGCGTGGCGCTGTGCGCGGACGGCGTCACGCTGAAGGAAGCGCCTGCGCTGACCGACAGCCGTCTGTCAGCCGAGGCGCTGGTGGGGCTGCTCAATGAGCTGATGGTCGAGCCGTGCCACTTTGAGGATATTATTGAGGATTATTTGACGGATTTCTCTATTTGAAATTTTGTCAAAGTGTGCTATACTAATAATATTCTCAGAAAAACGGTGATGTTTATGATTTGTAATTTGTGTCCGCGTGCCTGCAACGCCATGCGTACCGAGCACAGCGGCAACGGCTTTTGCGGCATGGGCACCCTGCCGGTCGTGGCGAGAATCGCGCCGCACTTTGGCGAGGAGCCGTGTATCAGCGGCACGCGCGGCAGCGGTACGGTGTTTTTTTCGGGCTGCACCATGCGCTGCGTCTACTGCCAGAATCACGAGATTTCGCTGACCGGCAGAGGCGTGACACTGACGCCCAAGGAGCTGGCGGACGGCTACCGCATGCTGGAGAAAAGCGGCGTTCACAACATCAATCTGGTGACCGCTGACCACTTTGTTGAGGCGGTGGCGGAAAGTCTGTCGATTTATCGCCCCAAGCTGCCCATCGTCTACAACTGCAGCGGCTACACCTCGCCCAAAACGCTCACCATGCTCAGCGGACTGGTGGACGTGTATCTGCCGGACTTCAAATACGCGAGCGATTCTCTCGCCCAAAAGCTCTCGCACGCGCCGAACTACGTCAACACCGCCACGGCTGCCATTCAGGAAATGCTCTTTCAGACCGGCACGCCGCGCTATAACGACGAGGGCATTATGCAAAGAGGCGTGATTGTGCGGCACCTGATTCTGCCTGCCAACACGCGCAACAGCATTGCCGTTTTGGAGCATTTGAAGCGCAGCTTCGGCGACGAGCTGCTTGTGAGCCTGATGTGCCAGTATGTGCCCTGCGGCGCTGCAAAAAATGACCCCAAGCTCAACCGCACCATCACGCGCCGTGAATATGACAAGGTTAAACGGGTGCTGTTCGGCTTGGAGCTGGACGGCTTTACACAGGATTTGTCCGCCGCCACAGAGGAGTATATTCCCGAGTGGACGTTTGAGGTATAAGGTATAAAGTGAAGGGACGCACGCAGCGCCCCTTTTATCACATACCATATACATTCAGCAGAATGTTTTTTATCTCATACAGCTTCTTCGACAAATCGACATAGTAGTTGTGGGGATTCTCAAAGCGCTTCACCTCGTCCCACAGCAAATCCACCTGCTCACGGCAATAGGCGGCAATCTCCTCAATCGACGGCTGCTCATACACACATACGCCGTCCCGGAACACCGGCACCAACAGCTCCCTTGCGGTATAATCCGTGAGGGTTTTTGTTTTCCATGTGGCGTTCGGGTCAAAGATGGTGCGCGGCTTGGTGTCGTCCACGGTCTCGTCCCAGACGCACAGCTCGTCGGCAATCGCTTTGCCGCTCTCCCTGTCGTAGTAGCGGTAGACCTTTTTGAAGTGCGGATTGGTGATTTTGGCGGTGTTCTCGCTCACCTTGATTTTCGGCACAATCTCGCCGCTCTCGTTTTCAACGGCAACCAGCTTGTAAACGCCGCCGAACACTGGCGACTTTGCCGATGTAATCAGCCGCTCGCCTACACCGAAGGTGTCCACCTCCGCGCCCTGCATCATCAAATCGCGGATGAGATTTTCGTCCAGCGCGTTGGAGGCAGTGATGGTGCAGTCGGTCAGTCCGGCTTCGTCGAGCATCTTCCGCGCCTTTTTGGAGAGGTAGGAGATGTCGCCCGAATCCAGACGGATGGCGCATTTTGTCTTGCCCATGGGCAGCAGCACCTCTCTGAACACCTTTATCGCGTTCGGCACGCCGCTTTTGAGGGTGTTGTAGGTGTCAACCAACAAGGTCGGGTTGTCGGGATACAGCTCGCAATACGCCTTGAACGCGTCATATTCGCTGTCGAACATCTGAATCCACGCATGCGCCATGGTGCCGCCTGCCGGAACGCCGAACAGCTCGTCGCTCAGCGTGCAGGCAGTGCCGGCACAGCCGCCGATATACGCCGCTCTGGCGCCCAATACCGCGCCGTCGGCTCCCTGCGCTCTGCGCGAGCCGAACTCCAGCACCGCTCTGCCCTGCGCCGCGCGCACAATGCGGTTTGCCTTGGTGGCAATCAGAGTCTGGTGATTCAGGCTCAGCAGCACAAAGGTCTCAATCAGCTGCGCCTCAATGGCAGGCGCCTTGATGGTCATCATCGGCTCATACGGGAACACCGGCGTGCCCTCCGGTACCGCGAATATGTCGCCGCTGAACCGGAAATCACGGAGATACGCCAAAAAGCCCTCGTCAAAAATACCCTTGCCGCGCAGATAGGCAATGTCCTCCTCCTCAAAATGCAGCTCCCTGATGTAGTCGATGACCTGCTCCAAGCCTGCCGCAATCGCAAAGCCGCCGTTGTCGGGAACCTTGCGGAAAAACACGTCGAAATAGACGTTCTTTTGATAATATCCGTTTTTAAAATAGCCGTTCGCCATGGTGAATTCATAGAAGTCACACAGCATGGCAAGGTTTTCTTTTTTCATGGCAAAAGCTCCTTTTGTTTGTCTGCTATTATTGTAGCAAGTGAAAGGATTTTTGTCAAATCAAAATTAATAGCCCCGAAACGCGCTTCGGGGCTGTTTGGTTATCGTTACGCTTTAAAATTATATCCGCATTCGTGACAATAAAAAATTCGTTTTTTACCTGAAAACCATTTTTTACATCTCCAAATATGTCCTTTTCCCATACATTTTTTCACTATCGCTATCCACCAATCATAAAAGAACAAAATGCATAAGCCTATCATCCATTTTATGAGTATCCAAAAGAAATAATAAATTCCAAATAAAATCGCCCAAATACATCCGTGCTTACTTCTTTCATTTGATAATTGCACATGGTCGCTTCCGCATTTCGGACATTTTCGATTGACTGCCATACTACAAACTCCCTTCGTCAATTGCAGATTATGTGATAATTAACTACTCTTCTATCCTCCTTAATAAAAAAATGCGCAGCCGAAGCTACGCACAAAAAACGCACAGCTCCGATTGTCGCCAAACAAGTTCACAATATCACATTAACATACTCTGTTTTAGGGATAGTGGAATAGAGCATAGCATTTTTATCCATATAAAAGATAAAAAACACTATCCCCATAAAAACACAGAGTATGTATTCAATTGTAAACTTGTTGGCACCTTAATAATACCATATCTTTTCAAAATGTGCAATCCAAAAATCGTTTGCCTGTTTTAGTCATATTGCATACAAGGTGTAAAAATAATCGAAAATATTTTCGATAAACCTGTTGACTTTTTCGAACGCATGTGCTATTATTGATACATCAACCGAACAAACATACGTATTTCGGAGAGGCTGGTCTTATGTATATCGCAATCGACCTAAAATCCTTTTATGCGTCCGTTGAGTGCGTGGCGCGCGGACTCGACCCGCTGGACGCCAATTTGGTGGTTGCGGACAAATCGCGCACCGAAAAAACCATCTGCCTCGCCGTTTCTCCCTCTCTCAAGAGCTTCGGCATTTCGGGACGCGCACGGCTGTTTGAGGTGGTGCAGCGCGTCGGAGAGGTCAACAGTCAGCGCAAAAGCAGACTGAGGGGCAAGGATTTTTCCGGCGGCAGCTGCTTTCTCAGCGAGCTGCAGCGCCGTCCCGATTTGAAGCTTGATTACATCACCGCGCCGCCGCGCATGAATGAGTATATGCGCGTCAGCACCCAAATCTACGGCATTTATCTGCGTTATATCGCGCCCGAGGATATTCACGTTTATTCGGTGGACGAGGTGTTTATCGACGCCTCGCACTACACGACGCTCTACAAAATGTCGGCGCAGGAGCTGGCGACGACCATGATCCATGAGGTGCTGCGCGAAACGGGCATCACCGCCACGGCAGGCGTGGGTACCAACCTCTATCTGTGCAAAATCGCGATGGACATCGTCGCCAAGCACATGCAGCCCGACAAAAACGGCGTGCGCATTGCCGAGCTGGACGAACAGCGCTATCGCGAGCAGCTGTGGGCACACCGCCCGATTACGGATTTTTGGCGCATCGGCGGCGGCTACGCGCGGAGTCTGGCACGCTACGGCATGTTTACGATGGGCGACGTGGCACGCATGTCGCTGGTGAACGAGCGCCTGCTCTACAAGCTGTTCGGCGTCAACGCGGAGCTGCTGATTGACCACGCGTGGGGCTGGGAATCGTGCAGCATGCGCGACATCAAGGCATACCGTCCGCGCAGCCGTTCACTCAGCAGCGGACAGGTGCTCAGCGAGCCGTATGACTTTGAAAAGGCGCGGCTGATTGTGCAGGAAATGGCGGATTCGCTGGTGCTGGATTTGGTGCGCAAGGGCTTGCTGACGAATTTGATTGATTTGACCGTGGGCTATGATATTCAAAACCTGCGCGACGCCGACCGCCGCAGCCGCTACCAAGGCGAAATCAAAACCGACTACTACGGCAGAGAGGTGCCCAAGCACGCGCACGGCAGCGAGCGAATCGGCTGCTACTCCTCCTCCACCCAACGAATCACCGACGCCGCGCTGCGGCTGTTTGACCGCATTGTCAACCCCGACCTGTTGGTGCGGCGCATCTGCATAGCCGCCGGCAACATCGTTTCGGAAAACAGCCTTGACCCGTCTCAGCGCAGCGAACAGCTCAGCCTGTTTGACGCCCCTGCCGACACCGAAGCCGAAGCACGCGAACGCCGCATTCAGCAAGCAATTCTCCACCTGCGCACCCGTTACGGCAAAAACGCCGTTCTCCGCGGCATGAACCTCA
Organism: uncultured Clostridia bacterium; assembly: GCA_946407465.1. Classification (GTDB taxonomy): domain Bacteria; phylum Bacillota; class Clostridia; order Oscillospirales; family Acutalibacteraceae; genus Ruminococcoides. Next base: position 963 of record CAMJOD010000077.1, on the reverse strand, counting down.
AGCAGGGCGCAACGATGAAGGAGCGGAACATGCAGGTGGGAGGACACAAAGCAGGATAGGACAAAGTTGCAGCGTGACGCTGCACCCAATCTGCCTATTGAAGCGTTTGGTTTAGAGGAATAATTCATCAACGGCGTGTCGAAGCCTTGCGGTAAACGCGCCACTACCCTTGAAAAAGAAATACTGTGCAAAGGGTGAAAAGTACATCGCAACGGTCGCCTTGATGCTGCCGCTTTCCTCTTGTGCCAAAGCCTTCTCCCGAGGAGAAGGTGGCGCGGCACCTAAGCAGGTTGTTATCTGTATTGTTGCGTTTTGTAATAAAAACAAACGTTAACTATATAGCAAGCTTTGCGGTGCCGTGACGGAAGAGGGCAAGCGATGCGTTTCCTATCTCGGACGGTCTGCAAAAGGACAGGTTCGCTTGCCCTCTTCCGTCACACTGCCGCCAAGGTTTGATAGTGTCAAAACGCCATCGGTTCCTAACCGATTATATTACGAAAAATGTCATCACAGGCAGTGTGCCACCTTCTCCTCGGGAGAAGGCTTTCGCTCACTTTGACGTTTCTGCGATACAATACTGCCGTTCACCTTTTGACGTTTGCAAAGCTTCCTTGTCCGTCGTAGGGGCGAGCATTGCTCGCCCGTTGTGCCGCGCTGTCCTGTCAAACCGATTTTGGATAGGAAAACAGCGTTGCCCAATCTGCGGGCGAGCAATGCTCGCCCCTACAACTACCCTTTCGGCGTTTGCAAAGTTTCCCAAGCCTTGTTTTCTTATCTAACCATACCTGTCACGAAAAAAATGGCTCTCTATCCGGGCGCACACGTGGGTGCGCCCCTACATCGTAGAGACTGCCGTTGCGATAATTTTTCGGCATGCACACGCAGCATTACCAATCCGGAGCGAAGCGACCCTTTATTATTCACTATTCGCTATTCATCATTCATTATTCATTAATCAAGGCT
>CAMJOD010000076.1 GCA_946407465.1 uncultured Clostridia bacterium | reverse complement strand
ACTTTTAGTGACTTTGATGTATTGACAAAAGTCACTTCATAACAGAGAATAGTATAAAAAAGGGGACAGGTTCAGCTGAACCTGTCCTCAAATTATTGTGATATGATTATTCAAATTCTGCAAGAATACGCTGCAACGTGGAAATATCGTTAAGCGTCACGGTTCCGTCGCAGTCAACATCAGCGTTGTCAAGCGCGATGGGATCGGAGATGCTGATGTATTCGGCAAGATAACGCTGCATACAGGTCACGTCATAGATATTCACTTCGCCGTCGAGGTTTGCATCGCCCTTCAGGAACTTGCCCTTGTCGTTGGAGAGCAGATAGAGCTGTGCGCCAAAGAAGGGGTTCGCGGTGGTGATGTACATGCCTTCCTCGGTGGTGACAAAACGGAGCGCGCCGTAGTTGTACTTGTCGCCGAAGCCGTCGTCGGTAACAACCTCCCAGTTGTCGCCGTCGGCTGTCTTAAAGATGTCAAAGCCTTGCTTGTCGTTATTGACCGCCTTGCTGATTTCGTTATATGCGCTGATGCAGGCAGCGATATCTTTCATCTTTGTGATTTCTTGCGCAAAATTTTCGGTAAAAATGCTCTTGACGGTGTCGATGATTTCATCAAACAAGCCGGAAATCTGCATAGCCTCATTCGCTGTCAGCCGATATGCGGACGGATTGGTGAGAATATCCGTAGCCAAGGCTTGGAGAGCGTTCACCACGTCGCTGCAGGTGTCCTCGTACTTCTGAATAAAGGCGTTGACCGCTTCGCTGTCCAGCAGGTTGAGGGACTCGATGTCCGCCTGCATGTTGGTGAAGGTTTTGATGGCGTTTTCATAGGGCTCGGTATCAATATTTCTGGTCATGGTGTAGGTCATGCAGAAGAACAGTACCTTTTGCCACTGCTCCATTTTGGCAATATCGGTCAGCGTCTTGACCATTTTTGCCTTGAGCTCGTCGAGCTTAGAGGGCGTCACGTCCTCATTGGTGCTATCGTCGGTGAGAACCTGATCGGCAAATTGTTTCGCCTCAGTCTCGGTGAGCTTGCCGACAATCATCTTTTTGAGGAAATCGGCGATGTAGTTGAGCTGATTCTTCTTCTCGGCAAGGGTCATTTCCATAAAGCTGCCGCCGGTCAGACGGGTAAGATAGTTATAAATCACCTTGGAATCCATGGTGCTGATATAGAACTCGCCGTTGTACTCGCCGTGCTTCCAAATATATTCATTGGTGGTGCCCTGCGTCAGCTCGGTGAAGCCGGTCACTTCGCTGAACGTTTTGGTGTCGGCATCCATTCTCCAAAGAGTCTGCGGATGGTTGATGGTGGTGACGAGGGGCTGCAGATAGTTGCTCAGATTCGGGTTTTCGGGATCGGTCATCAACAGGAGCATGCCCTGAATACCTGCCAGCTCAGCGGAGATGGTGTGGTCAATATCGTAGGCGTAGAGCTTGCCGTCAAAGGTGCCCAGCGCACCGACAACCGACTGATAGCCGAGCGCGTAGGAGGAAGCGTCGGTAAATCCGAGCTTGTCGGTCTTGCTAAAGCCCTGGTTGTTGGGGCTGTTTTTGTCTCTGCCGACAACCTCTGTCCAAACCCAGCCGTAGTCATTTGCCGCTTCGCCTTCCTTGGCAGGATGGCCGCGGAATACAACATAGCCGAGCATGTTGGGAATCGTGGCATACAGCTCGCCGTTGTATGCGGTCATATCCCAGAAAGGGCTGCCTGCGGTCGCCGCGACAAAGGAGTCGTCGCCGTAGAAGCCGTTCACCTCAGAGGTGGTGCCGTCGGCGTTCCTGACCTCGGCGGTGTAGGAGAAGTCGCGATAGTCCGCAACGGTGTTCCAGCCGTCGCCTGCTTCATTTCTCTCGATAACAGCCAGCTTCACGGTCTCGCCGTCCTTGAGGTGCTCGTCAGCCTGTGTGCCGGCAAAATAGAGCTTGCCGTCCAAAATGGCGTTCGCACGCATGCTGGAGCCCTGTGCGGTAGTGTAGACCTCGGTCAAAACGTCGTTTTCGTCGAGCTTATAGATTTTGGGGTCATTGGTGGACACGCCGACATAGGTCGCAAAATAGAGGTCGTTGCCGTATTTTGCGACATGGCGGAACGGGTCGGTCATCTCGGTGATGATCTCAAAGTCACCGGGGTTCTCGCGGTTCATCTTGATCAGAACGCCGCTGTTGGGGTTGGTAGGCCGCGCCACCTCACCGTTGGTGATGATGTCGGTCAGCGCCCAAACGGTTTCGCTGTCCATCTTGCCGGAGGCGACGAGCGCCGATTCCAGATAGTGCTTGATGACGGCGCCGACGGTGTTTCTCCAGCCGCCGATATACAGATAGCCGTTTCTCTCCGCAAACGCCCAGCCGTAGCCGACCTCGCGGTCATTGATGTAGCCGTCCGTGTCGCCGGGCTTTCCGTCCGGGTTAGAGATCCTCACCACCGTGTCGCCGGAGGGCGTTGTCTGCTTGGCGACAGCGCCGGTGCTGACGATCGCCGAAGCGCCCATCAGGGCTGCCAGCATACAGCTGCCGATGCGGGTCAGTAATCTTTTTTTGGTCAGTTTTTGCATGCAGTAACATCCTTTCTTTGTTTCATAATTGTTCCTTTTGTAAGAGATTGGTTTCTCTCCGCTTAAAAACTTGCGTATTATTATATCATAAAAAATGTATAAAAACAACTGCTTTTGTGAAAAAATATGTAGATGATTTTTAATAAAAGCAATAAAACACTATAATAGTTGTAAATTTTTGAAGTATTTAGTTGTATAATATGTTATAATGCTCTTAATATAATCTCACGATAAAAAGGAGAGTCATTATGAAACAGTTTTTAAAGAAAGCAACCGCTGTTTTGCTGTCCGCCGCCATGCTCAGCTCAGTCGGTGCGGTTGCGGCATTTGCGCAGGAGGATGCTCAGCCTGCCGCTGCTGACAGCAGCTATTATTACGGCGCGTTCTATTACCGTCCCGGCGAGGGCGAGATTCTCGGCTTGTCCGACAGTATCGACTATTACGCCTACAGCGACGATTACTTCAAGAAGGACAGCCGCGTCTATGACGACCATCTGTCTACCCTGAGCATGTCGCTTGCCGAGGCGTCGGTCAGCAGCACCAGAGAGCCGTTCACCGAGGAAGGCTACAAGCATAAGAACCGCGATGTGATTGCCTTTTTGGAGGACAACGGTTTTTCGGATATATCCGTCAACGAAGCCTACACCCTAAAGCCCACCAAGGATTCTATCGGTGTCGCCTGTGCCCGCAAGCGGATTGCGGACGACGACAAGACCTACACGCTCCTTGCCATTGTGCCGCGCAGCGCAGGCTATGAGGCTGAGTGGGGCAACAACTTTGTCCTCGGCGCAGAGGGAGACGCGCAGGGCTTTGCCGGTTGTGCGGAAAAATGTCTTGCCTTTGCCAAGGACTATGTGGCAGAGCAGCAGATTGAGGGTGACATTAAGGTTTGGACAGTCGGCTACAGCCGAGGCGCCGCTATCACCAACATTATCGCCAAAAACCTGATTGACGAGCCGCAGAAGTTTATCGGCGAAGCCGTCACGCTGACCGCCGATAATCTCTATGCCTATACCTACGGCACGCCCAGCGCCGCCGACATCGGGAATGACCCGCGTGCCGAAAGATACGCCGGTATCTTCAACTGCTTTGAGGACACCGAGCTGCCGTCGGCAATGGCGCCTGCCGATATGGGCTTTGCGCGCTACGGCACCGATATTATGTTTAAGGACGATTCCAAAAAAGAGCTGATGCTCGCCAATCTGGAAATCTGCAATCCTGTCATCTATGACGAATATGTTAACACCACCGGCTCCTACCATTTCTCACCGAAAAAAATCGGACTCAGCAACGGCAGCATCGGCATGGTAAATGATAACAATTCCTACATTCCGGGTGACGCCAAAACCTATCTGGAGGGCTTGGCAGCGTATTTGACCGTTGTGACCGGCGGCAGAGAAAGCTTTGCGGCGACCTATGAGCAGCCCTTCTCCGACTTTCTTGCTTACTTTCAGTCTTTGACAGGAGAGAGCAGCAGCGCCTTTGGTTCGGCTTTGCTCTCAAGCGACGATTCCCTCTATCTCGTTGCGGCAATGTACGCCTACTTTATGAAGAACAAGCTCCAAACCGAAATCAATCCCACCCGGGCGCAGCTCACGCAAAAGGCGGAGGAGCTTGCGGCTGTTTCCGCTTCCGCGGACGACGCGACCGACATTGACGCTTCCGTCATTCCCAAGCTTGCGGCAAGACTTGCCCTCTATCTCACCATGGACGCCGAACAGCTCAAAAAGGTTGCCGCCGGCTATCTGGGCAATGTGCTGACAAATGCTATGACGCTTTCCGGCGCGACACAGGAGCAGATTGACGCTATCTGCAATCCCGCATCGCTCGAAGCGCTCGCGCACCTGATTTCTCACCTGCTGCTCGGCAATATTTGGCAGAGCAATGCGGTCAGACCCATGCAGCTCAACAACGAGCAGATGAAGAATGCCGCTACGCTGATCGGCAACTTTACCAACATCATGTATGACCACGCCAACGAGGTAATTATGTCTTGGCTCCGCTTGGATGACGAATATTTTGATGAATATCAGCCGCTCACCGATGACCGGATAGCCGGTTACCGCAGGGTGTACTTCACCGCCGAAAATCTCAAAGGTCTCAACGGCAGTGTTCTCGACTCCGACGGCGACGTAATCGGCGTGATGGAAAACGGTGTGCTCAAGGATACCATCGACAAATGGATTGGCTTTACCACTACAGATGAAGGCGGCTTCCTCCGCATTCCAAACGGTGCGGATTACAGCGTTGTCCTCGACGATTTTGCCGGAGATTTCACCGCCTCTGTCGGTCAGTATGACGTCTACACCGCTTCCACCGAACCGGTATTCCGCAGGGAAGTCACCGCTGATCACGCCAAGCTGACTCTCACGCTCGGCGCCGACGGCACCTATTCGCTTTCGGCTGCCTATATCAAGGGTGACGCCAACCTCGACGGCAAGCTGAATGTATTTGATATTACCTTAATGCAGAGAGCGCTTGCGGAAGGTGTCACCTTCACCGACCTCCAAAAAGTGCTGTGTGATGCGGACGACGACGGTGTTTTCACCATTGACGACGTGACCTTGGCGCAGCGCTGCCTCGCTGAGTACGCTGATGAGCGCAACCATACCGGAGAAGAAGTTGTATTTGCGGACGACACAAGCATTTTCCATTAAAATATAGTCAAAATAACGGCTGAGGTGTGAAAGCCTCAGCCGTTGCTCTATTGATTGTTTTATTGAATGTAGACCATCGCGGTTGGCCGGAAAGCGGAAACAATTCTGACAACAGCGGAATAGGCAATGCTCAGGCAGAAGCCGTACACCAAATACTGTGTCAAGCCGAAGGCGAAGCCCAACACGACCAGCGCAACGGCTAATCCCAAGCCGATAATGCCGGTGATGAGCTTGAGCTTCCACGCGCCGCCGTATTTTTTGGCTTCAAAGGCGCGCAAAACCGAAATGCCACCGGTAAACGCGTAGATACCGAGCAAATAAAAGATAACCATAGCGGATGAAACCGACATCAGGGTAGAGCCTAACAAGCCAAAATCTATGACGATAACCGATTGATAGAGAATGGTTTTGCCGCCGACCATGTGCCGCGCCATGGTAAGATAATACCATAGCAGACGCAAGCCGTAAATTGTCAGCAGCAAGCCGAGCACGCCTGCCACCAGATAATAGGCCTTGTCGGGCAGCAAGAGCAGCAGCACTACAAATAACAGCATCAATATGCCGGACAGAATACTCTTAAACCGCTGAAAAAAACTCATTTGGCGTCGCCTCCTCTGCTGTTAATCAGCATTTTGTATGCCTTGTCAACCCAAAAAAAGCGCTTGCGGTAATCGACCGAATAACCTGCCAGCTTGTTGCCGGACTGATAAATCCTGTTGGTCACCATACTTTTCTGCGCCAGTGCGGCAATGATGAATCTTCCCAGCACAGTGTTGTCCTTTTCCTTTTTGGCGGCGCTGTAGCCGGACTGAAATACGCTGATGTCAAACGGCGGAATTTCCTGTCCGGAGAGTTCTTCGCCAAGCGCTTTCCAGTCAGCGGAGGAATCGAGCTGCCGCTTGCAAATAATGCCCTTGATTCTCGCTTCGTAGGGCGCAATTCTTTGCCAATCGTAGCGGTTGCAGACAAAGTCCTCCTTGTCGCCGCGCAGATAGCGCATCGCCTCAATCATCTGACAAAAGGCATGCATATAGTCGGAGGGATTGTCCTTGACGACCTCCTCATAGTCGCCCCACGCAGGCAGATACTTGTAGCGGACAAAGCTGTAGTCGGGGAGATGACCTGCTCTGCCGTGACCGAGATTCATGATGGACTTTTCGCTGTTGACATAAATACTCGCCGTGTAGAGGCTGTTTTCCAAATCGTCGGGTGTGGAGGCGCTGTGACGAAAAGCGATTTTCTTTTCGCGCCAACCGCCGTTTTCCTCAAACAGCTCATAAAAATAGTAATTTGTATTATTGATAACGAGAGACGGCGTGCCGGCAAAGTTTTGGTGTGCCCATGTGTCGGCGAGCACGTGCATGGCAATACCGACCGCTTCCATACTCTTTCCCTTGGCGAGCATGACGGTCTCCCGGACTAACGCACCGTTAGGCTTGCAAATCAGGCGAAACTTGTTTTTGTAGCGCTTGGAGCACCTCTTTTTCGGCTCGGCATACAGGTCATAGGGGAGAAAGTGAAAGGACGACCAAATACGCGTAATATTCTGCAAGCCGATAATATCCGTCGGCGCTTCCATCAATTCCAGCTGCAATTGTGTTGTCGCAGCGGAGAGAGGCGCATCCATCTTGCCGAGAAAGGTTATGCTGCACAAATCCACAAATTGGTCGCTGCGCGCGATGGCAATGCTCTCTTCATGTGTATAACCGGTAAGCTGTGCCGCGCAGTAGGTGGCATAGTAGTGAAAATCGGGATTCATACCGCCGCCTCCTTTTTGCGTTTTTGCCGTCTGATGCCGCGGAGCTGCACGGCGTAGACAAACATCTCGATAAAGATGATGGTAGAAGTCACATCAACCAATGTGGTGACAAAAAGCGTAAAATAGTTTTTTGAGAAAAACAGCAGATAGATTTCAAACGCGATGCCGAGCAAGTATACCAGGATGATAAGTGCGGACAAAACCAAATAGAGCGGCGTTTTTTTCTTGCCCTTGCCTTCACTGCGCGCCGAAACGCCGATATAAAAATGGAGCAGAACATCTGTCAGGGAGAAAACAATGATAATAATGTAAAAAACTACCCTGGCTTCCGCCGTCATTGTTTCCGTAGGAGACAAGTCGGAAAACGACGTCAGGGCATACTTGAGCAGCGCCCAAATGCTGAACGCAATGATACCGGTGCCCAGTGTAATCATGTTGTTTTCCAGCCGTCTGGTTTTAACCTCCATGCTTTTCCTCCTTTAGCGCTTTCATTCTGTTGGAGAGCTTTACATGAAATGTGAGTCCGCCGTTGCCGGGCACCGCTTCAATCGTGCCGTTGTGCAGGGTGACAATACGCTTGGCAATGCTCAAGCCGATTCCGTGACCGCCCGTTTTGGAGGTGCGCGAGGAATCGGGGCGGTAGAAGCGGTCAAACAGATGCTTGTAGTCCGTTTCTTCGTCGATCTCACAGGTGTTGAACACCGTCATGATGGTGTAGCGCATTTCTTTTTTGAGTGTCATCACGACTTTGCCGTTCTCGGCGGCGTATTTGGAGGCGTTCTCTACCAGCACCGAGACCAAGCGCTCCAGCTGTGACGGATTGCCGTTGAGCACCACCTGCGGTTCGATTTGGCGCTCCGCCAGTACATGCTTGCTGTTGAACACCTCGGCAAAGTTGTCCGCGGTTTTGTTCATTATATCGCTGAGCGGCACCGGCTCAATACCGGCGACAACCTCGACCTCCTCCAAGCGGTTGAGGGTGAGCAGCTCGTTCACCAGCTCGCTGATGCGCGTCACCTGCTCGGTGATATTGTGTATCCACTCATTTTCGCCGTCCTTGTAGGCGAGCACCTCGGCATTTGCGGAGATAATCGCCAGCGGCGTTTTCAGCTCATGGCTCGCGTCGGTGATAAACTGCTTTTGCATACGCGCGTTTTCTTCAAACGGCCGCACAATCCGGTTGGAGAAGAAGTAGAACACCACGGTTATCATCAGGATAAATGCCAGCGCAATCAGCGAAATCAAAAGGCTGAGCATGTGCATGGTGGACAAATCCGCGGTGCAGTCCAGAAAAATCACGCGTTCGCGGTTGTCTGCCACACGGTAGCGGTATCCCTCAATTGTGCCGGTTTGGTTGTTTTTTTTCAGCGCCTTTTGTGCCATTTCCTCGGCCTCGCTGTTAGTAATAGCGGCGATATGATCTAAATCGGCGGTAACGGTGTTGCTTCTTATATCCGCGACAAAATAGCGAATGCGGAAGGGCGAGTCCTCGTCATAGTCATACAGGTGAATTTTTTCGTCATCGCTGAGCTTCGCGTATTCCTTTGGCGGCGGCAGCTCGCCGTTATAGCGGTAAATCAGTCCGGTAATGGAATCCGCACGCCGGTTGATGTTGACGATGGTGGAAAGATTAAACAGCATAATCGTCAGCGCAAACACAAGCGTCGCCGAGATAAAAACGCCGATAACAATTTTTCTTCTCAGTTTTTTCATCTGTTATTCTCCCAGCGCATACATG
>CAMJOD010000075.1 GCA_946407465.1 uncultured Clostridia bacterium | reverse complement strand
AACGGCACGTACGGTGGTGTGAGAGGGCGGAGAAATTTCACCCTACTCGATTATACTATTATATATGTGCGCTTGATGAACTTCGCCTATCAACAAGACGCTTTAATAGGCGGATTGGATGAACGCCACGTTGCTCACGTTGCTCACGTTGCACGTACCGCAAGGCTTCGGCACGCCGTTGATGAACTTCGCCTATCAACAAAACGCTTCAATAGGCGGATTGGATGCAACGCCACGTTGCTCACGTTGCGCACGTTGCGCATACCGCAAGGCTTCGACACGCCGTTGATGAACTTTGCCTATCAACAAAACGCTTCAATAGGCGGATTGGATGCAACGTCACGTTGCTCACGTTGCTCACGTTGCACGTTCGAATTGGATTTCGGTGCCTTGGGCGTTCATTTCGAGTCTGCCGTTGTCGAGAAGGTTGGCGTAGACGGGATTTTTTTCGCTCTCCTTGGCGTCCACGGTGCGCTCCTGTATGACGCGGCTTGTGGTGCCGTCGAGCTGCTGCTGGGTGTCCACATAGAGCACCATGCTTTTCTCGCCGATGTTCTTGGCGGTGCCGGTCATCACGGTTGTGCTTTTCTCGGCAACAAGGGTATAGGTGAAGCTTGTGTCGGTCAGCTCCAGCCGAATATCGCTGTAGTTCATCTGAATGGGCGCCGAAACGCATTTCCATTTGCCGGCGCAGGCGTGACTGCCATAGCTCTTGCCGCAGGCGCAGAACGCTGCCGCAAGCGCAAGCAGCATGATAACAGAGAGTATCCTTTTCATTTTGTCCATCCTTTTCTTTGTGCTGTCCTTATTATACAATACGGCGCGGCACAAGTCAACACAGCGGCGGCGTTTTTCCCTGCTGCGCATATTTTCGTTTGGTCGCCATGCCGCCGCGAATGTGGCGCTCACTCTTGTTGCGGTCGAGGATTTCGCGCACGCTCTGATAGAGCGCCGGATTGAGCCTGCGCAGCCGTCCGGTCACGTCCTTGTGTACCGTGCTTTTGCTCACGCCGAATTTTTGCGCGGCGGCACGCACGGTGGCGCCCTCCTCCGCAATGTAGTGCCCCAGCGTCAGCGCGCGGTCTTCTGTTTGGTCTGTCATGTCAACTGCCTCCCGGTTCCGGTTTGTCCCATTATATGTGCGCTGCGTGCCGAATATGCATTTGGGCATTTTGCACAGCTTTTCATGTTGTAAAACAGAAGATTTGTCAATTGCGGCAGAGCGGACGGAATGTTATAATAATATAAAAACCATGCGGAGGGATATTATGAAAAAGCTTTTAGCAGTCGCCTTGACGCTGATTTTGGTGATGACCGCCACGGTTATTCCCTGCGAAGCGGCGGCGCTCAAGGAGGATATGTCCTTTGGGCATATTTCATACCACAAGGATTTTTATGAAAAACATAAGGAAGCGGTTGACAGAACCGCGCGGGCTATGTATAACCTCGAACGCGAAATCAATCTGTATGACTGCATGATTCCCTACGAGGAGGCAAGCACGCTCTATCAGACCGTCGTGCGCACGCATCCGGAGCTGTTCTATGCGTCCTCGCGTTATTCCATGCGCATTACCCAGAACGACAACGGCGAGAAGATGCTCTATGCGCTCAAGGTGCATTGGGGCAAAATGCTTGTCAACGACGACGGCACACCGGTGCTCGACGAGTCCGGCGGACAAAGGGAGGAGCTTTATACCGACGAACAGGTGATTCAAATGCGCGACGAGTTCCGCCGCAAAGCGCAGTGGTATCTCGATAAGGTGGACGACGGCATGACCGATTTTCAAAAGGCGCTGATTCTCCACGACGAGCTGGTGCTCAACGGCAGCTACCTGATTTCGGGCGAAATCTATGATTTTATGGTACACAATCACGGCAAATGCTACGGCTATTCCGAGTGCTATGCCTATCTGCTTGCACAGGTGGGTGTGGACAGCGAGATTGTGGAGTCCGACGCGATGTTTCATCAGTGGAACAAGGTCAAAATTGACGGCGCCTACTACCATGTGGACGTGACATGGGACGACCCCGAGCCGGACAAGCCCGGACAGGTGCGGCACACCTTCTTTTTGCTCAGCGACAGCGCCGCCGAAAATATGACAGGGCATAAGCACTACGGCTACGAGAGCGACTATCCCTCTCTCGATACGCGCTATGACAACCGGCGCTACCATACATTCAACGCGCAGATGTGCTATGTCGGCAACCTGCTCTATGCGGTGGACGGCACCGCCGAAAAGGCGCTGGGCACCTATGACCTGATGTCCGACAGCTTCACGCCGGTGTATGACTTTGCCGGTGAATACTGGAACGCGGGCGACGGCTATGTGTGGAGCGGCATGTATATGTCTCTGGAAACGTGCGACGGCTATTTGTATATGAATACAGCCGATAAGGTGATGCTCTATGACACCGAGAGCGGCTTGATGACGCAGTTTGCGTCCAATAATTACGGCAGGGACTTCTACGGTTTGCGCGTGACGGATGGCAGGCTTTTCGGCATTTTGGCGGATAATCCCAACCAAACCGGCACGCAGGTGTATATCGGCGAGTGCCTGCGCCGCGAATCTCCGGTTACCGAACCCATCACGACGGAACCTATTACGGAACCCATCACCACGGAGCCTGTTACGGAACCTATTACAACGGAGCCTATTACGGAACCTGTCACAGAGCCGCCGGTTGAGGACGTCTATGTCGTCGCAGGCGCACCGACCGAGCTGTTCGGCATTGTGTGGGACGGCACCGGCGAGGTCAACCGTATGACAAAGGACGGCGACGCCTACACCAAGACCTACACCGTTGAAACGGCGATAGAGAACGTGCAGCTGAAGGTCGTGAAGAACGGCTTGGATTGGTTCGGCGACGAAACAGGAAACAGCGTGACCTTCAACCTGACCGGCGCAGGCGACTTCACGGTCACCTTTGTTCCGCAGACGCAGGAAATCACCGTTTCGGGTGATATAGTGGAATTTGTCACCGCTCCCTGTCCGGAGGATGTTTACGCGTTCGGCAACGGAGACGGAAGCTGGCTGTGCGGCGCGGAATGGGACGCGGCGGACATGCAAAATGCCATGAACATGGTCGCCGATGATGTGTACGAAATTTCGTATGAGCATGTGACGGCAGGTCAGAACCGCCGGGTGCAGTTTGGCGTGGACGGCAGCACCCTGCATTTCTTCGGCGGCACGTTTGCCGAAAGCGGCGCTGTGACCGACGCGGTTTACAAGGGCGGCGCGATAACCTTTGATACGCCTTATGCGCTGCAAACCGTCAAATTGCAGCTCGATTTGCGCAGCTTTGACTTTGCGTCAAAATCCGGCGCGACCTTTACCGTGACCGTCATTCCCGAGGAACAGCCGCCGCTGATGGGCGACCTCGACGGCGACGGTGCGCTGACGATTGCCGACGCAACGCTGCTGCAAAGGGCGCTGGCGGAGTATGAGCCGCTTACCGAAGCGCAGACGGCGCTTGCCGATTTGAACGGAGACGGCGAAATCACCGTCCGCGACCTGACCTATTTGCAGCGCTCGCTCGCTGAACTGTTATAATACGATTCTCAAATAAAAACGGATAATTATACCGGCAGCCCGCAATCCGTGCAGATTGCGGGTTGTATTTTTGGGAAAGAAGTGGTATAATAAAACTTACTGGATTAGTAGTTTATTACAAGTGAGTTGATACCATGAAGATAAATACATTGTTCAACCGGAACAAGGCGGTCTTTTCGTTCGAGGTGTTTCCTCCCAAAAAGGATTCGCCGATTGAGTCGGTCTACGGCAAGCTGGAAGAAATCTGCGCCCTAAAGCCCGATTTTGTCAGCGTCACCTACGGCGCAGGCGGCAGCGGCGCGCACAGCCGTACCTGCGAGATTGCCGCCAAAATCAAGCATGATTTCGGTGTGGAGTCCGTGGCGCACCTGACCTGCGTAAACAGCACACGCGCCATGATTGATGAAACGCTGGAGGATTTTCGCCAAAACGGGATTGAGAATATTCTCGCGCTGCGCGGCGACTATGTGGAGGGCATAGCGCCGCAAAAGGATTTTCGCTACGCGAGCGAGCTGTGCGCCTATATCCGTGCGCACGGCGATTTTGACGTGAGCGGCGCCTGCTATCCGGAGGTTCACGTGGACGCAGCCGACGCGGCGGAGGACGTGCTCAACCTCAAAAAGAAGGTGGACGCCGGTGCGCAGCATCTCATCAGCCAGCTGTTTTTTGACAACGCGCTGTTCTACCGCTTTTTGGAGCGTGCCAAAATCGCCGGTATCCGTGTGCCGATTGAGGCAGGCATCATGCCCGTCACCAACAAAAAGCAGATTGAGCGCATGGTTTCGCTCTGCGGCGCAAGCCTGCCGCCCAAGTTTGTCAAGATTATGCAGCGCTATGAGAGCAAGCCCGAGGCGCTGCGCGACGCCGGCATCGCCTACGCGGTGGAGCAGATTGTCGATTTGCTCGCCAACGGCGTGGACGGCATTCACCTCTACACCATGAACAACCCCACTGTCGCCAAAAAAATCACACGCGCGGTGGAAACATTGTTATGATAACACTCACGCCGCTCAACCGCCGCGAAGCCGTCCGCTATCTCGGCGGCGCAGGCGTGCAGATGAATGCGGAAATGGAACGGCTGATGGACGTCTGCGAAGCACAGCTGCGCGGCGCGGCACAGCCGAAGGTTGTGTGGAAACGGATAGATTTGCCCTGCGAGGAGCTGACGGCAGGCGAGGACATTGTGCGTCATCTGTCGGGCTGCACGCAGGCGGTTTTGCTGGGAGCCACCCTCGGCGCGGCGGTGGACAGGCTGATTCGCGTGGCGCAAATTCGCGATATGGCGCAGGCAGTGGTGCTCGACAGCATGGCGAGCGTCGCTGTTGAGCAGGTCTGCACACAGGCGGACGCGCTGTTGGCGCGGCAGTTTCCGGATATGTATATGACCTTCCGCTTCAGCCCGGGCTACGGCGATTATCCCATCTCCCTGCAAGCCGATTTTTTGCGCCTGCTGGACGCGCCGCGCAAAATCGGTCTGACCGCCACCGAACACTATTTGCTCACGCCTGCCAAGTCAGTGACGGCAATTGCCGGACTGAGCCGGCAGCCTATCGAAAAACAGCGGCGCGGTTGTGCGGTTTGCAGCCTGCGCAATACCTGTCAATACAGAAAGAACGGTGAACACTGTGGATTTTAGAGCTTTGTTACAATCAAAAGAGATTATTCTGCTGGACGGCGCCATGGGCACCATGATTCAAAAGAGCGGCGCGGGCTACCGCCATTCTCCCGAGACGCTCAACCTCTCGCGGCCGGAGCTGATTACCTCCTTTCACCGCGCCTATATCGAGGCAGGCGCGGACATCGTTTACGCCAACACCTTCGGCGCCAACGCCTACAAGCTCGCCGGAAGCGGCTTTTCGACAGAGCGGATTATCCGGGCGGCGATTCAGAACGCCAAAAAAGCCTGCGAGGGCACCGACGCGCTGGTGGCGCTCGATATAGGACCCGTCGGCATGCTCACCGAACCGGCAGGCGCTATGCGCTTTGAGGAGGCGTACGACTACTTTAAGGAGCAGATTCTCGCCGGAGACGAAGCGGATTTGATTGTGCTCGAAACCATGACCGACCTCTATGAGCTGAAAGCGGCGGTGCTGGCGGCAAAGGAAAACAGCGACAAGCCGGTTTTGGCGACCATGACCTTTGAGCGCGGCGGACGCACCTTTACCGGTGTTTCACCGGCGGCGGCGGCGCTGACGCTGACCGGCTTGGGCGTGGACGCACTGGGCGTCAACTGCTCGCTGGGACCCGACGAGCTGGAGCCGGTGGTGGCGGAGATGACGCGCTGCACCGACCTGCCGCTCATTATCAAGGCAAACGCCGGTCTGCCCGACCCGAATACAAATGAATACAATATTTTGCCCCAACGCTTTGCGCAGTGCGTCGAGGCGCTGCTGCCCTACGGTGTGCGCTTTGTCGGCGGCTGCTGTGGCACCACGCCTGCCTACATCGCGGAGCTGAAACGGGTTCTGGAAGGCAAAGCCTATCAGCCCTGTCCCAAAACAGTCGGCACGGCGGTTTGCAGCGCGAGTGCGGTGGTCGAAATCAACGAGCCGCGCATCATCGGCGAGCGGATTAACCCCACCGGCAAAAAGCTCTTTAAGCAGGCGTTGGCGGACAACAATATCGACTATATTCTCACACAGGCGCTGTCGCAGGCGAGCGGCGGCGCGGAGTTGCTGGACGTGAACGTCGGTCATCCCGAAATCGACGAGAAGAAAATGATGGTGCGCGTGCTCAAGGCGATTCAGAGCGTCTGCGACCTGCCGCTGCAAATCGACTCCACCAAGCCCGACGTGCTCGAAGCAGGTCTGCGCGCCTACAACGGCAAGCCGATTGTCAACTCTGTCAACGGCGAAGAAAAGAGTCTGGCAACCGTGCTGCCGCTTGTCAAAAAATACGGCGCCTCGGTGGTGGGACTCACGCTGGACGAAAACGGTATTCCCAAAACCGCTGAGGGCAGATTTGAGATTGCCAAAAAAATTGTCGCGCGTGCCGAGGCGCTGGGCATTGACCGCCGCGACGTCTACATCGACTGTCTGACGCTGACGGTCTCCGCCGAGCAGGACGCCTGTCGCGAGACGCTGCGCGCGCTGCACCGTGTCAAAACGGAGCTGGGCTGCAAGACCTGCTTGGGCGTGTCGAATATTTCGTTCGGACTGCCCAACCGCGAGCTTGTCAACAGCACCTTTCTCACTATGGCGCTCGAGGAGGGGCTGGATTTGCCGATTATCAACCCCAATATCGACGCCATGACCGGCGCCGTCCGCGCTTACCGCGTGCTCGCCGGTATTGACAAAAATTCATCAGAGTTTATCAGCAGCTACAATGACGCGGCGCCTGTCGTCAAGCCGAGGCAGGCTTCCTTCAGCCTGGAGGACGCTGTGCGCGGCGGCCTCAAAAACGAGGGCGCACAGGCGACGGAGCAGCTGCTTGCGGACACCGATCCGATGGAGATTGTCAACAGCCGCCTGATTCCGGCGCTGGACAAGGTGGGAGAGGACTTTGAAAAAGGAAAAATCTTTTTGCCGCAGCTGATTCAGAGCGCCAATACCGCGCAGGTGTGCTTTGATGTGATAAAAAAGCACCTGAGCGCGGCAGGCGACAACCGTGTCAGCAAAGGAAAAATCATTCTCGCCACCGTCAAGGGCGACATTCACGATATAGGCAAAAACATTGTCAAGGTACTGCTCGACAACTACGGTTACACCGTGGTAGACCTGGGCAGGGACGTGGAGCCGCAGCTGATTGTCGATACGGCGATAGAACAAAATATCACAATGATTGGACTGTCAGCACTGATGACAACCACCCTCAAGAGCATGGAGGACACCATTCGCCTTGTCCGCTCGACGCCGGCGCTGCAAAACCCCGACGGCAGCAGCAGGTGCGTTGTCTTTGTGGGCGGCGCGGTGCTGACCGAGGACTACGCCATGAAAATCGGCGCCGACTATTATTGCCGCGACGCCAAGGAGAGCGTGGACGCCGCCAAGCGCGTGCTGGGATAGGCGGAATACAACCCTCATACAAACAAAAACAGCTTTTGACGCAGAGCCCTTGGGTTCTGCGTTTTTTATAATTATAGATAAAAGCACCAAATTTTATTTGACTTTTCCGTATTGTTAGCATATAATGTTATAGAATATAATGATGTACATATGACTTGGCTATGACTTGGCGAAATAAATAGAAATATAGTACAAAACAAGGGAGCTTAAAGGAAGATGAGGAAGTTTAATGCGCGCAAATTGGTGCTGATGCTGGCGGATGTGATAATTATCACCGTCAGCGGAATCGTCCTGAATTATTTTTTTGCGCTGACCGACTGGTTTCATGTTGAGGCGTCGGGAAACCTGTTTTATTTTATTTTGATTGATATTTTGACCTGCGAGCTGATGATGCTGCTGTTCGGCTCCTACTCGCGGCTCTGGCGTTACTTTAACATACGCGACTATCTGTCCAGCGCTCTTGCGATGACGCTCGGCTTCGGCATGGGATTCTGCGTGCTGAATATCATCAATATTGTGCCGCGCAAGGTGTTCTTTTTTGCGTTCTATCTGTTGGCGACCGCCGGTGTTCTGCTGTTCCGCTTTGCGTTCAAGAGAACCTTCCTCAATTTGACAAGAGCCGGAAAGACCGAGGCTGTGCAGCGCACGCTGATTGTCGGCGCCGGTCAGGCGGGACGCGTGATTCTCAACGAAATCAGGAATGCCGAACACGACCCCAAAAATCCCTCCGGCGTTCTGTATCCTGTCTGTATGGTGGACGACGACCCCACCAAGCTCCACACCAGACTCAACGGCGTGGAGGTTGTCGGCGTCTGCGCGGAGATTCCGCGAATCTGTACGGAGCGCGATATTGACACGATTATCGTCGCCGTTCCGTCCTGCGAGGAGGACGAAAAGCGCAGGATTCTCGATTACTGTTCCACTACCAAGTGCGCTATCAAGGTGGTGCCTTACCTCAGCGAGCTGCTTCTTGATGACAACAACACCCAGCTTTTGACGCAGGCAAAGGAAATCAAAATCGAAGATTTGCTCGGCAGAAAGCCCATTGAGTTTGACCGTGAGAAGATTGCCGGCTTCATCAGCGGCAAGGTCTGCCTGGTCACCGGCGGCGGCGGCTCCATCGGCAGCGAGCTGGTGCGCCAGATTGCCAAATACGATCCCAAGCAGGTCATTATTGTCGATATTTACGAAAACAACGCCTATGACATTCAGCAGGAGCTGCGCCTTGAGTACGGCGATTCGCTCAATCTTGTGACGCTGATTGCCTCGGTGCGCGACTACAACAAGCTCGAATCTATCTTCCGGGAGTACCGTCCGCAGGTGGTCTTTCACGCCGCGGCGCACAAGCATGTGCCGCTGATGGAAACCGTGCCGGAGGAAGCGGTCAAGAACAATATTTTCGGTACCTTTAACGTGGCGACGCTCGCCGAATACTACAAGGCGGACAAGTTTGTGATGATTTCCACCGACAAGGCGGTCAATCCCACCAACGTTATGGGCGCCACCAAGCGTGCCTGCGAGATGATTATCCAGTACAAGGCGCAGAACACCGACCACACCGAGTTTGTCACCACGCGCTTCG
>CAMJOD010000074.1 GCA_946407465.1 uncultured Clostridia bacterium | reverse complement strand
ATTAACCGAATATCGGAAAATAATTGGAGGAATTTTCTATGAAAAAGAAAGCTTTAAGTATCGTTCTTGCCGGTACCATGGCTCTGTCCATGACTGCTGTCGGTGCGGTATCTGTTTCTGCTGAAGAAGCAACGGCAGCTCCTTTAGCTCCCGGCGGTTTTGGCACATTGGGTGAGTACACCCCCACTGCAGGTGTTAAGACCAACAAGCTGATGTTCGCTATGCCCGGCGCTTGGCAGAACGACACAACCAAGGATGAAAAGTGCGGCGGTGCTGCCGGTATCTACTGGTGGGGATCGACTACTTATGATACTCCTGATGCCAAAGCGGGCGGTCACGGCTGGCCCGGCTACAAGGCTGTTCAGGTTAAGGGTGAAACCTACAC
Organism: uncultured Clostridia bacterium; assembly: GCA_946407465.1. Taxonomy (GTDB): domain Bacteria; phylum Bacillota; class Clostridia; order Oscillospirales; family Acutalibacteraceae; genus Ruminococcoides. The sequence continues at coordinate 8,884 of CAMJOD010000074.1, read as the reverse complement.
CACCAAGGATGAGACAGGCGCAGAAAAGGAAGTTGAAATCCCCAACCTGTGGGCTATCGATGTTCCCACCTTCGGCAACAACACCGCGTCCGAGGAGCATGACGCGTCCATGATCATTTGGAACAACTATCTCGACGGCGGTATGGAAACCGATCCTGCCAAGAACCCCTTCTATGCTGCTTCTCAGCAGACCAGAGACTTCCCGGGTCAGTATTACTGCAGAATGGACGATGCTTCCGGCAGTCCCACAAGAGACCATCCGTATTACGCTACTTTGTTGAAGTATGCTTATGAGCAGATTTTCAAGAAGGCATTTACCGAAGAAACAATGCCCGGCGTAACAAGCCTTGACTTTACTTCAGATAATTTCTGGGTAGACATCAACAAGATGTCCGCTGCTTATAACGGCGAAGACTACGACAAGCTCAGCGATGATGAAAAATCCTTCCAGCTCGATATCGTTCTGGATGACATCAACTTTGATTTGAGCGATGTTTTCGGCACCTATGCCGCTAACTTCTTCAATGAGGACAAGGTTCCTCTAAGCCGTACCTGCGGTCTTGCTTTCACCTTTGACAACATGGTATTCGTTGTCAACTTTGATCCCGATAAGATGCAAGTCAGCCCTGTCAGCGGCAAGGTTGGTTTTGACGGTGACTTCTACTTCTACTATGGCGGCGGCGAGTACGGCTCCTGGCCGACCAAAGAGCTCAACGATGCAATGAAAGAAAAGCTCGGCGAGGATAAGGTTGTTTCCGGTAACTTCACTGATGACAAGTATCTGAACTCTTCCATCGATGATATCGAGATTCCTACCTCTGCTACCACCGCTCCCTCTACCACCGTTCCTGCTCCTGCAACCGACGCAACTTCCGCTACCAGCTCCACTGCAAGCGGCAGCACCACTGCCAACAACTCCAACGGTGCAGTTGCAACCGGTCAGGTTTCTATGGTCGTTATTCTGCTTGTAGTTATCGCTGCCGGTATAGGTGTAGTGGTATTTACCCGCAAAAAGACTGAGAAATAATTAATTTTCCCATAAAAGGCTTCTCTAAACAGAGGAGCCTTTTTTGCGCTTAGCAGCATTTCCCGCGCGTTTAAAGCCGGTGAAAGTTTAACCTGCACTTGCATTTTTCGCTGTTTTGTATTATACTATAAACTGTAATTCTATGTAATGTTGAACAGGAGGGTATGTAGTGGCTAAAAAAGCTTTGTGTCTGCTTCTGACCCTTATTGCCTTATTCATGCTTTCCCACACAGCTGCCTTTGCGGAAGACAACACGGCGGAGCCGACGGCTGCCGACAGTACCGTGCTTCATTCCGAGACTATGGCAACCGACGCGTCCGGTGTGACGGTGCCTTTTTCGACCGAGCCGGAGGCAACCTATTCGCTGGCAAAATATCCGGTGCTCACCGTGGCGGCGATTTCCAATTATTTCGGAAGAATTGACGCCGAATACAATGAGTTTACGCGCGAATTCACCGTTGTCTACATGCTCAAGTCCTCCAAGCGCCTGCTCTCCACCAATTGGACGCTTACCTATGACGCGAACCTGCTGATGCTGAATCCCGAGAAGAACACCATTGAGACCATTTGCCCGATAATGAAAAATGCTGCCAACATGAGTATAGATGACAAAGACGGCGTCATTCGCTACGCGGCAACGGATTTGGATATGTTTGATTATTCCACGGCGGAGGCGGCGTTTGTCCGTATTGTGTTCGACGTGCCGATGCTGACGCCCGAGGATTCCGAGATTACCAAGGTCGATTTGACCGTCAGTGACTTGGTGGTGACGGAGCCTGATTCGCGGACGGGCAAGTCCGTGACCGGCAAGGAGATTGTGTTGGTTGCCAACAGCAAGGTTTTGAAGAACGACATGACCAAGCTGGTGCAGACCTCTAAATATACGACTATCACACCGTCCACCTTCAGCGAAGAAACCATCAAGCCGGCGACCGACGACGAGGTTGTCACCACGGTGCCGCCGACCACCCAAAAGCTAACGGCTGCCACACGACCTGCCGTCAAACCGAAGGCAGCGGAAAAGACAAACGAAGCGCTGCCGCTGCTCTACACCGGCACATGGTATATCGCGCTGCTGATTCTGTTGATTCTGTTGGTGTGCTCCACGGTTCTCTTTATCATGCGAAAGAGAGATATTTATAATGATTAAATAACAGGGCAGAGCAATTAACCGTGCTCTGCCCAAAATATTTATATACTTGACAACGTAAAAAAGCTGACTCGCAAATGAGTCAGCTTTTATAACTAATAAGGTATTTGTAATTTTCGACCTTCCCGGTTGATGGGAAGAGAAACGTCAGCTCTTAGTTAGCTCTTGTAACCTTACCGGAACGCAAGCAACGGGTGCAAGCATATACACGCTTCGGTGAGCCGTCAACGATAGCCTTTACACGCTGTACATTGGGCTTCCAAGTTCTGTTGGAACGTCTGTGAGAGTGAGAAACCTTGATGCCGAATTTTACATCCTTACCGCAGAATTCACATTTTGCCATGCGTCTGCACCTCCTTATAGTTAATCATAATATTTTCCTAACTTTGTTATAATAACAGAAATCGCCGAAAAATGCAAGTGTTTTTTGAAAATTTCTTTACTTGTTTTTTTCACTTGTATTTTTCGGTCATTTGATATATAATAAATATTATGTATTACTATGCCCGGAGGGGAAACTATGCTTCGTACATTATTATCAGGAAACTTCACCATGCAGCAGATCATTGCACAGATTCTCGCGGTGCTGATGGTCATTTTCTTAATCCTGCCGTTTCACGAGTGGGCGCACGCCTTTACCGCGTCCTGCTTGGGTGACAAGGGCATCAAGGAGCGCGGCAGGCTCTCGCTCAATCCGCTGAGTCATATTGACCCCATCGGCGCGCTGATGCTGTTTTGGGTCGGCTTCGGTTGGGCAAAGCCTGTGCCCGTGGATCCGCGCTATTTCAAGAACCCCAAGCTCGGCATGGCAATCACGGCGTTGATGGGACCCGTTGCCAATATGGTAGCCGCGCTGGTCGGCTTGATTGTCTATAATCTCATTTACTTCAACGTGCCCCAGTGGCTCTTTGCGTCACAAAGCATGGTGCAGCCGTCGGTGCTCTGGTACTTCCTGTCCTTTTATGTCAATATCAACATCTCACTGGCGGTGTTCAACCTGATTCCGATTCTGCCGCTCGACGGCTCCAAGGTCATGTTCCTGTTTTTGCCGGATCAGGCGGTCAACTTTTTCTACCGTTATCAAAATATTTTCTATATTGTGTTGTTTATGCTGATGATGAGCGGTGCGATGAGCGGCGTGATGAGCGTGCTCACCGGCTGGCTCGGTAACGGACTGAACTGGTTAGCAATGCTGCCGTTCAAGCCCTTTGTCGGTTAAGAGGCGAAAATGGAAACGCAACTGCAATACAAGCTGCCGGTGTTTGAGGGACCGCTCGACCTGCTGCTGACACTGATTTCCAAGAATAAAATCGACATCTACGACATCTCCATCGTCGATTTGCTCGACCAGTATATGGAACAAATCAACCGCATGCAGGAGAATCAAATGGACGTCGCGTCGGAGTTTTTGACCATGGCGTCGCGGCTTGTCTATATCAAGTCGGTCATGCTGCTGCCCAAGTACGAGGAAGAAGCCGAGGAGCTGAAAAAGGAGCTGACCGGTCAGCTGCTCGAATACGCGGTGTGCCGTGAGGTTGCCGCCAAGCTCGGCGTCATCTACGACTTTGACACCTTCTACCGCGCCGCGTCGCCGGTGGAATACGATATGACCTACAACCGAAGCCATCCGTCCGAGGATATTTCCAAGGCGTATATCAGCGCTGTCGGCAGGGGCAAACGCCGTCTGCCGCCGCCGGAGCAGGCATTTTCGGGCATTGTGGCGCACAAAATCGTCTCGGTCAACAGCCGCATCATTCAGCTGATGCGCCGCCTGTGGCACGGCAAGCAGCTGGAATACCACGAGATTTTTGAAACCTGCGAGGGCAAGAGCGAGCTGGTCGCCACCTTTTTGGCGACGCTGGAGCTTGTCAAGGGTAAGCGCATCCGCATTGAGGGCACAGGCGAAAACGCGATTGTGCGCATGATAGAGAGAGACGGAGAGAAAACAACATGAGCGAAGCAGTCGCTGAAAATGAATTGAATTATAAAGCCGCGGCGGAAGCGATTCTGTTTGCGGCAGGCGCATCGGTGGAGAAGTCGCGCATTGCGCAGGCGCTCGGTATTTCTGAGAAGGAAACGGAAGCGATTCTGAACAGTCTGACAGCCGATTACACCGACGCGCAGAGAGGAATTACCATCATCCGGCTCAAGGACAGCTACCAAATGGTGTCCTGCAAGGCATACGCGCCGCAGATTCGCACGGTGATGGATTTGCGCCGCAACACGCCGCTGTCGCAGGCAGCGCTGGAGGTGCTGGCGGTCGTCGCCTACAACCAGCCTGTCACCAAGGCGTTTGTGGAACAGGTGAGAGGCGTCGATTGCAGCGGTGTGATCGGCAGTCTGACAGCCAAGGATTTGTTGGAAGAAAGAGGCAGACTGGAGCTTCCGGGCAGACCGCTGCTCTATGGCACGACGGAGAACTTTTTGCGCTGCTTTAACATCAGCAGTCTGGAGGAGCTGCCGCCGCTGCCCGAGCAAAACGGCGAAAACGCCGAAGCCGCCGACGGTGCGGAGAACAGCGAACAACCGGCTGAAACGCCGTAAAACAGATGGGAGGAAGATTTCGTGACATGGCTCTATGTTTTGCTCGGAATCATCCTGCTCCTGTTTTTGCTGCTCTTGATTCCCATCGGATTCAAGGCAAGCTACAAGGACGAGGTCAAGGCGGTGCTGCAAATCGGATTTATCCCGATTCCGCTCTATCCGCCAAAGCCCAAAAAGCCCGAGAAAAAGAAAAAGAAAAAAAAGCACGAGCACGAAGCGCCCAAGGAAGAAAAGCCCAAGGAAAAAAAGCCGAGCTTGATTCGGGAAAAGGGTATAGAGTGGCTGATAAACCTGATACGCGAGGCGGCAAAGCTGGCGGCAGGCGCACTCAAAAGCTTTTTTAAGCATTTTCATATCGACCGCCTGAACATCAATATCAGCTATTGCGGCGAGGACGCGTCGGACACGGCGGTCAAATACGGTTACTACTGCCTGGCGGTCTATCCGGCGGTCAGTATTTTGGTCAGAGCAGGCAAGTGCCGGGAGTACAGCGTGGATGTTTCCCCAAATTTCAGCGAGGGAGAGGAGTCGCGCTATGCGGTGGATATTTATGTATATATCCGCCTGCTGTGGATATTCGCGCTGGTGCTCCGCTACGGCTTCAAGGCGGTGCGGCTGCTGCTCAGTCTCCGAAAAGGAAAACAACCTTCTCAGAAGGATACGATACAAGCGAACCATTTTACGAGTGAAGGAGAATCATCTATGGAACATCCCATCGGAAATTTAATGAATATCACCATGGATAAAATCAAGGAGATGGTGGACGTCAACACCATCGTCGGCACGCCCATCACGGCGGCTGACGGCACCCTGATTATTCCCGTGTCCAAGGTGAGCTATGGCTTTGCCTCCGGCGGCTCCGATCTGCCCACCAAAAATGATAAAAAAGATTTGTTCGGCGGCGGCAGCGGCGCCGGCATCACCATTCAGCCTATTGCCTTTTTGACGGTTTATCAGGGCAACGTTCGGCTGATCAACATCGGCAACAGCGATTCTATTGAGAAGGTGCTCGAGATGGTTCCCGATGTGGTGGACAAGGTGAAGGGCTTCTTCAAAAAGGACAAGAACACCGTCATTCAAGTGTCGGACGATTTTTCAGAAATCACGGCGGACGACGTAGAGGTCTGATGCATAAATCCCAAAGTCATGCATACACTGCATTGGGGTGATTGCATGAAAAAATGGTTAGCGGTGCTGCTGGTGTGCGCCCTTGCGTTTTGCTTTCCGCGTGCGGTGTGCGCCGCAGAAGCGCCCGAAACCGGCGCCGAGGCGATGGTGCTGTATTGCGTAGAAAACGGAAAAATTATTCTTTCAAAGAATAAAGATAAAGAGATGCGTCCGGCAAGCACCACCAAGCTGATGACGACGCTCCTCACGCTGGAGGAAGCGGCAAGAAACGACCGCGTTGTGACCTTTACGCAGGAGATGACAGCAGAGGGAAGCTCCATGTATCTCAAAATCGGCGAGCAGGTGCGGCTGAGCGACTTGGCGGCAGGCATGATGATGTGCTCCGGCAACGACGCGGCAAACGCGGCGGCAATTGCGCTGTCGGGCAGCGACAAGGGGTTTGCCAACCTGATGAATACGCGCGCCAAGCAGCTGGGCATGGAGCACACGCATTTTGTCACGCCGAGCGGACTGGATGACGACGACCACTATTCTACCGCCTATGACATGGCGCTGCTGATGCAGGCAGGACTGCAAAACGCCGACTTTGCCGATTTGACCTACCAAAAGACCAAGACGGTGCGGTTTGTGCAGCCGTCCGACAAGTCCGTGACCTACAGCAACCACAACCGTCTGCTTCGCAGCTATGCGGACTGCATCGGTGGCAAAACCGGCTACACCACGGCGGCAGGCAGGTGTCTGGTATCGGCAGCAAGGCGCGGCAGCCTGACTCTGATTTGCGTCACGCTGAACGACAAAACCGACTGGAACGACCACATGGCGTTGTATGACTACGGCTTTTCCAAGCTAAGCGGCTACCGCAGCGGTGACAGCAGCTTTTGCCTGAAGGTGCCCTGCGTTGGCGGTGAGCAGGAGACGGCAGCGGTTATCGGCGCAGAGGATGTGTCGCTGGTGCTCGAAGGCGACGCGGCGGACAAGGTGAAGCGGACGGTCTTTCTCGACCCGTTTGTCTATGCGCCGGTCAGGGCAGGCGAACAGCTCGGCAGAATCGACTATACGCTCGACGGCAAAACGCTCAAAAGCGTGGCGCTGACCGCGGCGGAGGACGTCGGCGAAAAGCCGTACAAAAAGAACATTTTTCAAAAAATAAAGGAATTATTTACATATGGTTAAGAACGAACCTATCAGACTGCAAAAATTTCTCGCACAGTGCGGCGTTGCCTCCCGTCGAAAGGCGGAGGAGCTGATTGTGCAGGGAAAGGTAAAAATTAACGGCAAGACCGCTGTTTTGGGAGACAAGGTGAATGCCGGTGACAAGGTATATGTCAGCGGCAAGCGTGTTGTCATGCCCAAAACCAAATTTCGCTATATCATGCTCAACAAGCCGCGCGGCTTTATCACGACCATGAGCGACGAGCGCGGCAGAAGGTGCGTGGCGGAGCTGGTGCAGAACGTCGGCGAGCGCGTGTATCCTATCGGCAGACTCGACAAGGACAGCGAGGGCATGCTGGTGTTCACCAACGACGGCGCCTTTGCCAACAAGGTGATGCATCCGCGCAACAGCATCTACAAGTTCTACCGTGTCACCGTGCGCCCCGACATCACCGAGGAGCAGCTTGTCAAGCTCGAAACAGGCGTGGAGCTTGACGGCGTCAAAACCGCGCCGGCGATTGTCCATGTGCTGCACAAGGAGCAGGGACGCGTGGTGATGGAGATGATTCTGCACGAGGGCAAGAACCGTGAAATCCGTCGTATGTGCGAGGCGCTCGGGCTGGAGGTCGCCCGTCTGCGCCGTACTCAAATCGGCGGCGTCAAGATGGGTATGCTCAAGCAGGGCGACTGGCGCGACCTGACAGAAAAAGAAGTCAAAAACCTTCTCGCCAATCCCTTGGTGAACGGAAGAGTAATATAAACAGTGAGCCGGAGAAAGCTATTTCTTTCGGCTTTTTTGTTTATTTTATTTTCATTTGTCACAAAATCCCCTTGTACTTTCTGAAGTTTTGCGTTATAATAGATTCAGTATGATTTAATATGCGGTAGTTTGTGCTTTGCAAAAAGGTTTTCGGCTTATCGCGCACACAGGAGGAACGACACATGGATATGGAAAAGCTTCAGGCGGCAAAGACGGAGCTGGCGGCAACCGCTGCCTATCAGACCGTGACCGCTTTTTTTGATGAAGGCAGCTTTTGCGAAATCGACGCGTTCGCCAAGTCCGGCGAGGGCTTTGCAGAGGCAGTGGCAGGCTTCGGCACCGTAGAGGGTATGCCTGTCTACGCGTTTGCGCAGAACAGCGACGTCTCGGGCGGCGCCATGAGCAAGGCGCAGACGCGCAAGCTGAAAAAGCTCTATAAGCTTGCGTTAAAGACCGGTGCGCCGGTTGTCGGCTTTTATGACAGCACCGGCGGCAGACTGACACAGGGAACAGAGCTGCTCGCAGGCTGCGGCGAGGTGCTGAACCTCGTTTCCAAGCTCAGCGGCGCGGTTCCGCAGATTTCTGTTGTCACCGGCACCTGTCTCGGCACCAACGCGCTTGCGGCTGTCAGCGCGGATTTTGTGCTGATGACCGAGGACGCGCAGCTATCGCTCGATTTGACCGGCAGAAACGCCGGCGCTGACGACAACGCCAAAAACGGCACGGCTGCGCTGGTTGTAAAGGACGCGCAGGCGGCGATTGCCAAGGCGAGAGAGTTGGTGTGCTATCTGCCCTCCAATAACCTGACAGCGGCTCCCGAGAGCTTTGAGGAGGAGCCGAAGGCTGACCATAACTGCATCGTCAGCAAGACCGTTGACGGCGGCTCCAAGTTTAAGATTGCCGACGCCTTCGGCGACGCGGCAAGAATCCGTCTGGCACGTCTGGGCGGCAGCGTCATCGGCGTGGTGCGCACCGTCGGCAAGCAGCTCGATGCGGCTTCCGCCGAAAAGATTGCCGGTTTTGTGCGCTTTTGCGACGCCTTTTCACTTCCTGTGATTACGTTTGCGGACTGCGGCGGCTTTGATGATTTGAAATCCGCCTGCAAGCTGACCGCCGCTTATGC
>CAMJOD010000073.1 GCA_946407465.1 uncultured Clostridia bacterium | reverse complement strand
CGCCCCATTCTATCAGCTCCCAATACAGCTTGAAGCCGCCGGAGCGCTTGTATATAATCTGAGAAACATACTGCGCCGAAAGCGGTATGATCAGAAAGCTAAAAAAACACACGGCAAACGTAGACCATCTCTCGATCGAAAGTGCCGGCTGCGACACGTTGCCGCGAAAATAGATCGATGCGCAGTCGCTTATCATCAGAGTCGCCGAGCAAAGCAACGTCAGCATCAGCTTGCGTGAGCCGGACTTGTCAAAATGTCTTGTAAGAAAGATCGTCAAAGCGGCGATCAGGCTGAAAAAGACGCCCCATATTTCAATAGACATAAAGATTTCTCTGCTTTGTCCCATAAGATTGTCCCCTTCCGCCGCTCTGTGATCCGATCTTTTTTTGATGAAGTATACAATAAAGCAAAAAACACAACTTTATTCTACGGTAAATTATACAAAAATCGCATCTAAATGTCAAGGTACACCGAAGTGTAGGGCAACCAATCTTAGTGCTCGGTAGACGTAATACTTATTTCAAAAAAAGCGCCGTTCAAAAGCTGCGTCGAAAACGCGATCACACGCTTGGAAGCTTCGCGGCATTTCCAAGCGCAAACGCGAGGAACAGGTACTGCTGTGCGCCATTATCACCCTGCATCAGCAGTATCCGGCTATGCGTCTGCCAATCGTTTTTTGCTATAAATTCGCAGTTCAAAGCAGTTGCTTTATTTCTCATTTAGTGATAAAATAGTATCAGCAATCAATGAACCAAAAAGGAACTTTTGTGTCTATATTTATAGAGGTTATAAAAGGCTGTTACAATTTACAAGGGCAAGGTGATGACATGAAACAGCCGACAGCTGAAATAAACGGAAAAAAGTTGAAAAAAGCCGTTATAAGGGCGCAAAAGGGCGACAAAAAGGCAAGAGAACAGATTGTGGAATTAACCTATGGGTACGTCAGTTATTACTGTCTGAAAATGCTTCAAAGCAAAGAGAATGCCAAGGACGCAACGCAGGATATTTTTATGACTGTGCTCGAAAAGCTGGACAGCGTTGAGAAGCCGGAGGCGTTTTTGGGCTGGCTAAAGCAGGTTACGGTCAACCGCTGCCGCAATCTTGTCACCAGACAACACGCCGTTGAAGCGCTCACAGACGATTATCTTGACGATACCGCGCAAATCACCCCTGTAGAATGTCTTGAAACCGAAGAAATCCGCAGCATCATTCGACAGGCGGTTGACGGGCTGCCGGACGTTCAGCGCGAATGTGTTCTGCTTTATTATTATCAGCAGCTCAGCATAAAAGAAATAGCCGGTTTGCTGGAGGTAAAGGAAGGAACCGTAAAAAGCCGTTTGCATACCGCGCGCAAGTCCATCAAGAAATGGCTGGAACGCGAAGGCTATGACGGTATGACCTGCGGCGGCGTTATGCCCATGTCGCTTATCTCCTATTCGCTTTTCAGCGAGGCAAAGGAGCTTGGCGCAAAGACCTCCGTCTTTTTAAAGCTGGGTTCAAGCGAAATCTTTATCGCCTCGCAAGCCGCAAAATCGGCTGTCGGCGTCGGTGTCGGCGTAAAAATCGCGGCTGTCTCCTGCGCCGGAGCGGCAGCGGTTGCCGGAACAGGCGCGTTTTATGCCATACAATCCGGCAGCTTGCAGACAAATAACGCTCACTACACGGACACACAGCAAATTCCTGCTGAGAGTCGTGAAGCACAAGCGCAGGGATATATGCCTTATCAGCCGACGGAGGAAGAATTGTGGGAGCAATTTTATGCTAACGGGTTTACCGACGCGGACAAAAGAAAGCCCCTGTTCTTTCGTCAAAATGAGGGTTTAAACTCCGCAAACAACAAGGCTTTTGTGTTTGACCGCATGTGCAACTGCGCCGATTATTTTGACACCATTCAGGGAACATACTATGAATTTGTCCGCGCCGTTCCTGAGAATGAGGGTTCAATGGACAGAGCGGAATACACCTCTTATTGCGGAGATATACAAAAACGAAGAGCCAAAACCATTCATATGTCCGCGGACGGTATGCCGATTTCCTATGACTTGTACAAATATCCGCGTGTTTATTCGACCGGCTACAGCGGAGATTATAAACCTGTTTATCTGGCATATAACGCAAAAACTGCCGAAAAAGCCAAGACCGAACGCAGCCGCGCGAGATTAAATGAATTGGCAAGGGATAACTATGTCGATATAACATTTGAAAGCACGGAATACAACTTTTTCCCTTTTGTCGCCGTGAGCAGCCGCAGAAAGCTTATGCAAATTGAGGGTGAAGAAGACTCTTATACATATTATGTGCGTCCGAATGTTTTTTCCTTTCCGGATACGCAGTATCAGCCCGAACCGTTGCTCTACCGCATGGATATGCTCCATACCGACTCATGGCAAATAACGAAAACAACAACTATGCTCGGCAGAGACTGCTTTGTGATAAACGGCAAAGCGAACGAGGTATTTGACATTGCTTCTTATACCCTGACGGTTGATAAGGAAACCGGCGCGCTGCTTGCGTATGAATTGTATGACGCCGACGGCGCGCTGATGCGGCAGCTGATCACCTATGAATTTAAGGTGAACGAACCGCTTTCCGACGAGATTTTTGACAATACCGAAAAGGTCACCATGCCGCCTTTTTCGACGCTGCCGGACGAATAAAAACCGATTACCGCTACACCACAAAGCCACCGTTCACGCCCAACACCTGTCCTGTCACAAAGCCTGCTTTGTCGCTGCACAGAAAGGCAACCGCCTCGGCAATCTGCTCGGGCGTGCCGAGGGCGTTGAGCGGTGTTTCTTCGCGCAGGGCGGCGAGCGTGTCGCTGTCAAAGCCCTTCATCATGTCGGTCATGACGACGCCCGGAGCGACGCAGTTGACGCGAATACCGGACAAGCCGACCTCCTTGGCGAGCGCCTTTGTCAAGCCGATAACGCCTGCCTTGGACGCGCTGTAGTGCACCTCGCAGCTGGCGCCGACCTGTCCCCACATGGAGCTGATGTTGACAATCGCGCCGCGGTGCGCAGGCAGCATAAACCGTTTGAGCGCCTCGCGGCTGCAATAGAACACGCTGTCGAGGTTGGTTGCCATCATGCTGCGCCATTCCTGCGGCGTGATGTCGGTAAAGAGCTTTTGCTGCGCTTTTCCGGCGTTGTTGACGAGTACGTCAAGCGACGAAAAATTCTTTGAAAAATTGTCAAATAATGTTGTCACCGAATCATAGTCAGACAAATCCGCCTGATAAATATACACTTTGTTTTGATAATTATTCACAAGCTCACCGGCGAGACGCGCCGCTTCGCGCTCTCGGGTGTGATAGTGAATAGCAATGTCATAGCCGTTTTTTGCAAGTTGGCGGCAGACGGCGGAACCAATTCCGCCTGCGCCGCCCGTGATAAAGGCGGTTTTCATTTTTTCAGCTCCTATTGATACTAAAGGTATAAAAATAGTTTTTGTACTAAAAGTATAACACATTTTCATAAAAAAACAAAGAAAAAAAGAAATGACAAAAAAAAGAAAACGCTCTTTTCAGAGCGTTACTTTATTAGGTCAACGATTTCGTCAATGAGATCAGCCACACGATTCTGCTGTTCTGCGTTCAAATCGCTGAGCGATTTTTGAATCTTGTAAGCCGTATCGGAAATGTTGTCGATGTCGCCGTCTATGTCGATTAGCTTGTAAATGGGTATTCCCAAGGCTCTGGCTAGGCGATAAAGCGTGTCGATTGTCGGACACTTTTCGCCGCGCTCCAGCTTGCTGATATAAGCCGGATGAATGCCCGACTCCAAAGCAAGGTGCTCTTGGCTGACGTCTCTTTGAACTCTGTATTTGCGGATATTTGCCCCGATTAATTTCGATAATGCGATTCTATCCATAATTGTTTCCTACCTATATCAAATTCTATAAATTAATATTAATATAAATGGTAAATTTCTTCAATCAACTATAGTGACGAAATATGTCCCAAAGGTATTAGCGCAGTTTGCCTGTTGTTTTTTAGAAACAAAAAATGAATCTAAAAACACAAACCCTCAAAAATTGCTGCAATTTGCTTTATGCAGGGATTTTTTGGCGCAGTTGCATATTTGTGAAAGGTAGGTGTTATTTTGACGGTTTTCGCGGCGGAATCGGAATATTCGTCGGAAAGAAAGCTGAATACAAAACCTGCAAAAATAAAGAATATGACAATATTTTTTCAATTCTGTATGCTATAATAGCGGCTCACATCATTATTAAACAAACAGCGCAGCCAAAAGAAAAGGGCTGCGCTATTATTTGTGTGAAATTGTCAAATTTTTGTCAATTTCATTGTTTTTATTATTTCTTAAAGCCGTCCTTCAGCGATACGCTTCGGTTGAAAACAGGATGTCCCGGGCGGCTGTCGCGGTTGTCCACACAGAAGTAGCCGATGCGCATAAACTGGAAGCTCTGCGGCGCCGCGGCGTCGGCAAGCGCTTTTTCCGCCTTGCAGTTTTGCAGGGTTTCGAGCGACTTGGGATTGATGTGGTCGAGGAAGCTGCCCTCGCCTGCGTCGGGGTCGGGCACCGTAAAGAGATTGTCATACAGGCGCACCTCCGCGTCGGTGCAGTTGTTCACGTCAACCCAGTGAATGGTGCCGCGCACCTTTCTGCCGTCGGGCGTGTTGCCGCCGCGCGTGGCAGGATCGTATTCGGCATAGACCTCGGTCACGTTGCCGTTCTCGTCCTTTTTGCAGCCGGTACACTTAACGATATAGGTGGACTTCAGGCGCACCTCGTTGCCGGGATAGAGGCGCTGGTACTTCTTGATGGGCACCTCCATAAAGTCCTCGGCTTCAATCCAACATTCGCGCGAGAAGGTGACAATGCGCGTGCCATCCTCGGGACGGTTGGGGTTGTTCTCCACCTCAAACTCCTCGGTCTGCCCCTCGGGATAGTTGGTGATGATGAGCTTGACGGGATGAAGCACACACATGGCGCGTGCGGCACGCTCATTGAGGTCGTCGCGCAGACAGTGCTCCAAAAAGCTGTAATCGACAATGGAATTGACCTTGGACACGCCGATCTGCTCCACAAAGGAGCGGATAGCGCGCGGTGTGTAGCCGCGGCGGCGCAGACCGCAGAGGGTGGGCATACGCGGATCGTCCCAGCCGCTGACGTAGCCGTCCTCCACCAACTGACGGAGCTTGCGCTTGGACATAACGGTGTTGTTGATGCCCAGCCGCGCAAATTCAATCTGACGCGGCTTTGCCGGTGCGGAGATGTTCTCGATCACCCAGTCGTAGAGCGGACGGTGCGACTCAAATTCGAGCGTACACAGGCTGTGGGTGATACCCTCCAGCGCGTCCTCAATCGGGTGGGCAAAGTCGTACATCGGATAGATGCACCATTTGTCGCCGGTGCGGTGGTGGTGCAGGCGGTTGATGCGGTAGATGACCGGATCGCGCATGTTAAAGTTGCCGGACGCGAGGTCGATTTTGGCGCGGAGCGTCATGCTGCCGTCGGCAAACTCGCCGTTGCGCATACGCCGGAACAGGTCGAGGCTCTCCTCAACCGGACGGTCGCGGTAGGGGCTCTTAGCCGGCGTCTGGGTGTCGCCGCGGTATTCGCGCATTTGGTCGGGCGTCAGCTCACAGACATAGGCAAGCCCCTTTTGAATCAGCTCCACGGCAAAGTCATACATCTGCTCAAAGTAATCGGAGGCATAATAGAAGCGGTCGCCCCAGTCAAAGCCGAGCCACTGAATATCCTCCTTGATGGCGTCAACGTACTCCACATCCTCCTTGGTGGGATTGGTGTCGTCCATGCGCAGGTTGCACAGACCGCCGTACTTTTCAGCGGTGGCAAAGTCGATGCAAATCGCCTTGGCGTGACCGATATGCAGATAGCCGTTCGGCTCGGGCGGAAACCGCGTGTGTACGGTTTTTCCCTCATATTTGCCGCCCTCGGCAATATCCTCGTCAATAAAGGCGTGGATAAAATTGCCCTGTGTGATTTCGTTTGTGTTATTTTCAGACATGATGATGTTCCTTTATCTATAGTTTGTGCCGTCGCACGTTATTTCTCTAATTTTTCCAGCCCGATTTCGAGCCTGCGCAGGGATTCCTCTTTGCCGAGAATGTCCAAAATTTCAACTGCGCCGCCGGGCGTGACGGTTTTTCCGGCTGCGGCAATGCGCACCGGCCACATCACGGTGCCGTTTTTCAGCTCCTTTTCCTTTGCCATGTCAATCAGGCAGTCGTGTATGGACGGATTGTCCCACACGGGAAGGGCTTTGAGGCGCTCATAGGCTTCGCGGAGCACAACAGGCGCGTTTTCGAGGTTGGTTTTGCTCTTTTTGTTGACAAAGAGCGCGGCTTCATATTCCGGCAACGCGGCGAAAAAGTCGAGCATACTGGGAATCTGCGTGAGCTGCGTGACGCGCTTTTGCAGGATGTCCGCGAGCTTGTCCCACGGCATTTCCCTGTCGCCGAACACCTGACGGTAGTAGGGCATGGCGGCACGGGTGAAGTCCTCCGCCGACATTGCCTTGATATATTCGCCGTTGAACCACGTCAGCTTGTCGTAGTCAAAGACGGACGGCGACTTGCTGATGCCGTTCACGTCAAACGCCTTTTCCAGCTCGGCAAGGGTAAAAATCTCCTGATTGTCCTTGGGGCACCAGCCGAGCAGCGCGATGTAATTGATGATCGCCTGCGGCAAATAGCCCTCGTCAATCAAATCATAAAAGCCGGTGGCGCCGTGGCGCTTGCTCAGCTTGGAAACGTTGCCGTCGGCGTCCTTGCCCATAATCAGGGGCAGGTGAATGTAGGTCGGAATCTCCCAGCCAAACGCTTCATAGAGGAGGTTGTATTTGGGCGTGGAGCTCAGATACTCGCTGCCGCGCACCACATGGGTGATGCCCATGGTGTGGTCGTCGATGACGTTCGCAAAGTTGTAGGTGGGATAGCCGTCGGTCTTGATGAGAATCTGATCCTGCAGCTCGCTGTTCTCCACCGTGATGTCGCCAAACACCGCGTCCGAAAAGGTCGTGCTGCCCTCGGTGGGCATTTTTTGACGGATGACATAGGGAACGCCCTCGGCGAGCTTTTGCTGAATCTCCTCCTCCGGCAAATCGCGGCAATGGCGGTCGTAGCCGCCGCCGACGGTCTCGGCTTGCAGCCGCTCCAAACGCTCCTTTGAGCAGAAGCAGCGGTACGCCTTGCCCTCGCGAATCAGCTGCTCGGCATAGGGAAGATACATGTCCTTGCGCTCCGACTGCACATAGGGGCCAAAGTCGCCGCCGATGTCGGGACCTTCGTCGTGCTGCAAGCCTGCCAGCTGCATGGTATTATAGATAACGTCCACCGCGCCGTCAACCAGCCGTTCACGGTCGGTGTCCTCAATTCTCAAAATGAATTTGCCGCCCTGCGACTTCGCCACCAGATACTCATACAGCGCCGTGCGCAGATTGCCCACGTGCATAAAGCCGGTGGGGCTGGGCGCGTAACGGGTGCGAACCGTTTTGTCACTCATATTGATACCTCCAACAAATAATGCTATACCTTTATAGTATAGCACATTCGATACGGTAATTCAATTATTAAAATGCGATTTTTCAATTTTGTACGATTACCATTTACGTCCTTTCGGGCTGCAAATGCCAAAAGGGAACGTCCGCCGGACGGCAAACGTTCCCTTTGCAGCAAAAACTGTTATTCGATTCTCAATTACGCATCAAGAATGTCGAATTATTTCATCTCTACCTCTGCACCGGCAGCCTCGAGCTTCTCCTTAACAGCCTCAGCATCCTCCTTGGATACCTGCTCCTTAACAGCCTTGGGAGCACTGTCTACGAGAGCCTTTGCTTCCTTCAGGCCAAGACCGGTGATCTCGCGAACAGCCTTGATGACAGCAATCTTGTTGCCGCCAACGCCCTTCAGGATAACGTCAAACTCAGTCTGCTCAGCCTCAGCAGCAGCAGCCTCAACAGGACCTGCAACAGCAACAGCAGCAGCAGCGGATACGCCAAACTCGTCCTCTACAGCGTGAACCAGCTCGGAGAGCTCGAGAACGGTGAGGCCTTTTAATTCTTCAATAATAGCAGTAATTTTCTCAGATGCCATTGTAATTTACCTCCAATATGTTGTTGTTTTAAAATTTAGGGACGCAGCTTATTCTGCTGCGGGTGCCTCTGCGGCTTCCTCTGCGGGAGCTGCTTCGGCCTCTTTCTTGGCGAGGCAGGCGTCAAAGCCGCCTTCGTCTACTACCGCCTGGATAACGCGCGCAAATGCCGCAATCGGCGCCTGGAACGCACCCAGAACGTTTGCGAGAAGAACTTCTCTGGTGGGGAGCTTGGAAAGCGCGGTGATGGTGTCCATGTCGATGACGGCACCGTCAAGATAACCGGACTTAACCTTGAAATTCTCATGATCCTTTGCGTATTTGCAAAGAATACGCGCAGCGGCAGCGTACTCGCTATCGCTGGTGGCAAGAGCGGTGGTGCCCTCCAAAACGGGCTTCAAATCCTCCAGACCGACTTCGTCGCAGGCACGGGAAAGGAGTGTGTTCTTGACAACGGTGTACTTGACGTCGTTCTCGCGCAGTTCCTTTCTGAGCTTGGTGTCGTCCTCGGTGTTAATGCCCTTGTACTCGACAACCAAACCTGTGATGGAGTTCTTGAGTCTTTCGGAAAGCTCTGCAACGATTGCTTTCTTTTGCTCTAAAACACTCTGACTTGGCAAAAAAATTCACCTCCGATAATGATATTATCGCAGTTCTCAGTGTCTGACAATTTAAAAGAAACTGCCCGAAGCGCATACCTCGGGCAGTGATTCATTACAAACTGTAATTGCACCTTCCTCGGCAGGCAGGGTCTCCCCTTTACGCAACGCACCTACTGTCTTTAGAACTGCAAAGTATATATTCAATCAATCCGTGATTGATC
This sequence comes from uncultured Clostridia bacterium, assembly GCA_946407465.1. Taxonomy (GTDB): domain Bacteria; phylum Bacillota; class Clostridia; order Oscillospirales; family Acutalibacteraceae; genus Ruminococcoides. The sequence goes on along the minus strand of CAMJOD010000073.1, from coordinate 505 downwards.
AAACACCAAACTTGGTGGGGTTCATTCTGACGCTGGGGCCCATGGTGGACGCAACAGCGACGGAACGGATATACTGACCCTTTGCCGCCGCAGGCTTTGCCTTTACGATGGCGTCCATCAGGGTGTCAAGGTTCTCGTTGAGCTTCTGGGTGCCAAAGGAAACCTTGCCGATGGGGCAGTGAATGATGTTGGTTTTGTCAAGGCGGTATTCAATCTTACCTGCCTTTGCCTCCTTGATTGCCTTGGCAATGTCGGGAGTAACGGTGCCTGCCTTGGGGTTAGGCATCAAGCCGCGCGGACCGAGAATACGACCCAGACGACCGACCAGACCCATGCAGTCGGGTGTGGTGATCAGCACGTCAAAGTCCATCCAGTTTTCCTGCTGGATCTTCTGTGTCATGTCCTCAGCGCCGACGTATTCAGCGCCTGCTTCCTTGGCGAGCTCCTGGTTTGCGCCCTTGCAGATAGCGAGCACGCGCACCTTTTTGCCGGTACCGTTGGGAAG
>CAMJOD010000072.1 GCA_946407465.1 uncultured Clostridia bacterium | reverse complement strand
GGCAAAGAAAACGGTTTGGATCAGGATTGGGATCACGGGGATCTTGATCCAAGAGCCGAACGCCTGCATAACCAGACCGCGGAACACATATTCCTCGGCGCAGCATTGCAGCACGCCCAACACCGTGCAGAGAATAAAGCCGAAAACGGTAAACCGCGAGTCGCCGGTTTTTCCGTCCATAAAATAGTCCGTCAGTCCAATCGGCAGCGAAACCACAATCGCGCCGACGAGCAGGCATTTGAAGAATACGCTGAAGCTGAAGCCGCCGCGCGAGGAGGAGTAGGAAGAAAACGGACGGTAGTTGATGATGCGGTTGCCAATCATCAGCGCCGGAATAAAGATGGCGACGGTTCCCAGCGACAGCAGCGCACCGAGCGGCGAGTAGCTGTCCATGGTGTCATAGCCGCCGGTCAGCATCTTTTGGAGGTCATAGCCCTGATTGTATGCAATTATTCCGCTGATTGCAGACAACACGATGGAGAACAGCAGATAAAAGCCTAATCCAACCAGCGCTACCAGAATCGGCTTGAACCATTTATACTTCGGAAACATGGTCGGAAACCGAAGGTAAGAGGGGACGGAATTTTGTTGTTCCATCAAGAATCACTTCCTTTAATAAAATTGCCTTTATTATAGCATAGACGCACCGCAAAAATCAAGGTTTTGCAGTTTGTTTATACAAATCGTACCTCAAAAATCCCGTATGCCGCAGAGCTGCCCAAAAAGCACGCGCCGCATCGGAATTAAGCGGTATTGCCTTGACAATATCGCCCTAAACCGTTATAATGGTATTCGGAGTAGTGTGAATCTATGGCGCCGGTTTTTCTGCTTACAGACCGGCTTTGCAACAGACCATGGAGGAACTGCGGACACGCCGCAGCGTCAGGCGCGTCCCTTATTAAAAACAGATGGGAAATCATTAAGATGAATTTGGGATTAGAGAATAAGAATGTTTTGATTGTCGGTGCCAGCAAGGGAATCGGCAAAGGGATAGCTATGGGCTTTGCGCAGGAGCATTGCAGGATTGTCGCGGTCGCGCGAACGGAGTCGCTGCTGGTGCAGGCGCAGACAGAGGCGCTAGAGCAGGGTGCGGCGTCCTTTGACTACGAGGTCAGGGACATCATGAGCTGCGACACCAAGGCGTTTGCCCGTGAATTAATGCAAAAATACGGTGAATTTGACGTCGTTGTCCACAATGTCGGCGGTTCCCTCATCAGCCGCAACCATTTGGGCGGCGCCGAGGAGTGGAACTACGCCCTCAAATTCAACGCGACAGCGGCAATTGATATGAACAGTCAGCTGATTCCGCCGATGGTGGAGAGAGGACACGGCAAGGTTATCCATATTTCTTCCATTTCCGCCGTCATGCTGCGCGGCAATCCGCTCTATGCCTCCGCCAAGGCGTTTTTGAACGCCTATGTCACCACGGTGGGCAGACAGCTTGCGCCGACCGGCGTCATGCTCTGTTCGGTTATGCCGGGTGCCGTGGCGTTTGAGGGCAGCTATTGGGACAAGTTTATCAAGGAAGGTCATCCCAGAGTGGAGGACTTTTTGCGCCATCATCAGGCGATTAACCGTTTCGGTACGCCGGAGGAAGTGGCAAATTTGGTTCTGTTTTTGGCAAGCGACAAGGCGGCGTTTATGCCGGCGGCAAATATTCCGGTAGATGGAGCCAATATGTAATGAAACGTTTATTTGATTTTGTCGTCAGCCTCATCGGGCTGATTGTTCTGTCGCCGGTCATGGCGGTCATTGCGCTGTGCATCGTCACGGATTCCAAGGGCGGTGTATTTTTTCGCGGCGAGCGCGTGGGCAGATACGGCAAGAGCTTTCGCATTTTCAAGTTCCGCAGCATGGTTCCCGACTGCGAGGGAAAGGGCAAGTGGAACGTGGGCGACCGCGACGAACGCATCACGCGCGTGGGACATTTTTTGCGCAAGTCCAAGCTGGACGAGCTGCCTCAGCTGCTCAACGTGCTCAAGGGCGAGATGTCGCTGGTGGGCTATCGTCCGGAGCTGCGCTTTTATGTGGACATGTACACCGAAAAGGAGATGCCGATTCTCGATTTGAAGCCCGGCGTTACCGACTGGGCGAGCATGGCGAATTTTGAGCAGTTCAAGGGCTTTACCGCGTCCGAGGACCCCGACGCGTTTTATTTGGAGCAGGTGCGGCCCCTCAAGCTGCGGCTGCAGCTCTATTACCGTTATAACCACAGCTTCGGCGGAGACCTCAAATGCCTGCTTTGGACAGCGTTTAAGGTGCTGACACATTCGCAAAAGCTTCCGCGCGACGTCCAAAAAATCGTGGATGATTACAGCGCTGAAAAAAAGCAGCAGACACTTAGTTAGGAGAGACTATTTTGACCAGCAAACAACTTGCATGGCTCATTCGCCGTCACGGTGTCGAAATGACACATCTTTCGTGCGGCAGCCACATCGGCGCGATTATGTCGGTGGCGGATATTATGGGCGTGCTTTATACCGATATCCTAAAAATAGACAGCCAAAATCCTGACTGGGACGGCAGAGACCGCTTTATTCTCAGCAAAGGTCATGCCAGCGCGGCGGTTTATGCGGCGATTGCCGAGAGCGGCTTTATCCCTGTGGAGGAGCTGAAAACCCACTATGTCAACGGCAGCAGACTGTCGGGGCATGTGTCCCATTATCTGCCCGGCATTGACTTCTCCACCGGTTCACTGGGACATGGCTTGTCCGTCGGCGCAGGCAGAGCGCTTGCGGCAAAGCTGGACGGCAAGGCCTACCGCACCTTTGTGGTGCTGGGAGACGGCGAGTGCAACGAAGGCTCGGTGTGGGAGGCAGCGGAATTTGCCAACCACTACCAGCTCGACAATCTCACCGCGATAATTGACTACAATCACATGCAAAGTCTTGACTTTTGCAATAATACCTTAGAAATCGACATGGTGCGCCGCTGGCAGGGCTTTGGCTGGAACACCATTGAGGTCAACGGACACGACCACGACGCACTGCGCGGCGCACTTCAGCACGCCGGCGCTTCCGGCAAGCCGACCGTGGTGATTGCGCACACGGTCAAGGGCAAGGGCGTTTCGTTTATGGAGAACGACGTGCTTTGGCACTACCGTTTTCCGCATGACGGCTGGGAGTACAACTGCGCGGTCAACGAGCTGCACGCCGCCATGCCGGACGGCGTGACCGACCCCTACACGCCAAACGGCTGCCCTGCGGATGTTCCCGAACCCGACGGCCTCCGTCACACGGTTTCGGAGACCTATCATCCCACTTATTACCACAGGGAGGTCGAAGAGAAATGAGAAACACGGTTGTCAACACCCTAATCGACCTCGGCAAAAAGGACAGAAACATCACCCTGATAACAGGCGACCTCGGCTTTGGCGTGCTCAAGCCCTATTGGGAGGCGCTGCCCGACCAGTTTATCAACGCCGGCATCGCCGAGCAAAACATGACGGGCGTTGCCGCCGGCATGGCGGTCGAGGGCAAAAAGGTGTTCACCTATTCCATCGGCAACTTTCCGACGCTGCGCTGTCTGGAGCAGATTCGCAACGATTGCGCCTACCACGACGCGAACGTCAACGTGATTTGCGTCGGCGGCGGTTACGTCTACGGTGCGCTGGGCATGAGCCATCACGCCACCGAGGATATTGCCGCGCTGCGCTCCTTGCCGGGCGTGTCGGTCATTTGCCCCGGCGACGCGATAGAGGCCGGGTTGGCGGTGCGCACCATTGCCGAAACCAAGGGCACCACCTATCTGCGGTTGGGCAGAGGCGGTGAAAAACACATCAACACCGGTCTGAAAGAGTTTGTCATTGGCAAGGCGTACAAGCTTAGAGAAGCGGACAAAACCAAAAAGAGCGCGGCGGTCTTTTCCACCGGCTCGATTTTGGAAGAGGTTTCCGCCGCCTGCGACAAGCTCGAAGAACAGGGCTATGCGGTGGAGCAGTACAGCTTCCCGACCGTCAAGCCCATCGACAGAGCGGTTATCGCCGATTGTGCCGCGCGGTTTAAGCATATTTTTGCCGTTGAAGAACACAACATCATCGGCGGACTCGGCGGCGCGGTCGCTGAGGTAATGGCGGAGCTGGGCACCGGCGCCAAGCTACACCGGGTCGGCATCAACGATTCCTATTGTGCAACCGTCGGCACGCAGCAGTATTTGCGAGAGCAGATTGGCATCAGCGCTTCCGCGATTGCCGAAAAAGTGCGGCATGCCATTGAAAATGAATAAGCTTCCGGCAGGTTCGGCGGTTCGCTGAGCCTGTTTTTGTGGATTCGGCATAAAGGGAGGGAGAAGATGAACCGCCGGACAATATTAAAGAGAGCGCTGGTGCTCGCTGTTCCCATGATGATACAAAACGGCATCACCAACGCCGTCGGACTCGTCGATCACATTATGGTGGGCAGTCTCGGCACCGAGGCAATGACGGCGGTTTCGATTGTCGGACAGCTGTTGTTCGTCTTTGCGCTGGCGCTGTTCGGCGGTGTGTCGGGACCCGGCATCTACACGGCGCAGTTTCACGGACAGGGCAATTTGGAGGGCGTCAAGTCATCCATGCGCATGAAGGCACTGATTGCCTTTGCTGTCACCGCCGTGGGAATCGCCGTCCTGCTGATAGGCGAAACGCCACTGCTGCAACTGTATCTGCACGGCGAGAGCGCCGAAATCGACGCGGCTCTCACCATGCGGCACGCCAAGGATTATCTGCATATCATGCTGTTCGGCTTACCGGCGTTGGCGGTCACGCAGATTTATGCAGGCACACTGCGCGAGACCGGCAACAGCGTCAAGCCCATGGCGGCAGGCATTGTGTCGGTTGCCGGAGATATTTTGTTCAATTATCTGCTGATTTACGGCAATTTCGGCTTTCCCAAGCTCGGCGTGGCAGGCGCCGCCGTCGCCACGGTCATCGCGCGCTATCTCGAAACCACCGTTCTGCTCGTCTGGACATATGCCCAAAAATCCAGACACCCGTTTGTGCAGGGCTTGTGGCGCAGCTTTTCTATTGCGGGCGGCTGGGGTCTCAAAATGCTCAAAAAGACGCTGCCCATCATGTGCAATGAATTTTTGTGGGCGGCAGGCTTGGCAGCGCTGACGCAGTGCTATTCCACGCGCGGCCTCGCGGTCGTCGCCGGTATCAATATCTCCAACGTGCTCTGCAACCTGCTCAATGTGGTCTTTGTCTCGCTGGGAACCGCCGTCGGTATTTTGGTGGGACAGGCGCTCGGCGCAGGCGAATTTGAACGCGCCAAAAAGGAGTCCGCCATTCTCACGTGGTTCACCGCGATTCTATGCGTCGGTCTGACCGCCGTGCTGGTGGCGCTGTCGGGCGTGTTTCCTCTGCTCTACGACACCACCGGCGAGGTGCGCGGCATGGCGAGCGGTTTTATCGTCATCACGGCGCTGTTTTTTCCGGTGCAGGGCATTCTCAATTCGCTCTATTTCACGCTGCGCTCCGGCGGCAAAACGCTGGTCACATTTGCCTTTGACAGCGTGTTTTCCTGGTGCGTCACCGTACCGCTGGCACTCGCGCTCTGCTTTTTGACCGATTTGCCGATACTTGCCGTTTACGCCATCGTGCAGGCGGCGGACATCATCAAAATCGTTATCGGCGCTGCCATGATTCGCAAGGGAATCTGGATAACCAACCTCGCGGAAGAAATCTCCTCCACATAAAAACACCGTGCAGTTTTTCACGCTGCACGGTGTTTTCAATTTAACTTTACGGCGTCTGTTACCGTCAAGGTGTTTTCTTTGACCACAAAGCGAATGTCATAGCCTGCATAGCCAAAGCCGTATTGCCGTTCGGGGTCTGACTGATAGCCCGGTCTCGGGTCATAGGCGAGCACCTCGCGCAGCGTATCGAGTTGGACGGGCGAAAACAGGGCGGCGATTTTTTCGGGAATCACGACCGCCAGCGGCTCCTGTCGGGAAGGTCCGTAGGCGCCTGTCGCCGCGTCGGGAACGCTGTCCGCAAAGGGGAGATAGGGCTTGATGTCCAAAATCGCGGTGCCGTTCATCAGGTCGGCGCCCGACACCGTCAGCACCACGCCCTTGTCAGCCGTGTGTTCCGTTCCCAGCAGCCGCACGCGCGTCAGCCCGATGGGATTCGGACGGTTCGGCGAGCGCGTCGCAAACACACCCATTCGCTTGTTGCCGCCGAGCTTGGGAGGCCGCACGGTCGGCGACCATTCGCGCTTGCCCATCGGCTCAAACAGCCAAATCAGCCACAAGTATTCAAAATCCTCTATGCCGCGAAACGCTTCGGGCACGCGAAACGGTGGCTCCATCACGACAGCGGAGGTCAAATGCGCCGCCATACCGCTTTGCCGCGGCAGCCCGAATTTGGTCGGAAAGTCGTTTTCAATATGCGCAATCGGCGTCAGCTCCATTGTTTCACATCCTGTCATTTGCTGTTTCTATTGTACCATTGAAACGCGCGGTTTGCAATGCCAAAAGAATTTTCGCAGTGAATTTTTTGGATATGGTAGAAATTCTCCGCCGAAAATGGTATAATGAAAAAAAGCTGTGCGGAGGGGTAATATGGCTTTGTTTGGAACATTTTATTTGGATAAGGAAAAGGACATCATCATCGAGCTGCGGCTGACGGAGCAGGGCATGACCTATGTGCTGCGCACGCCCAACCACGCCAAGGGCAATTTGATAACGAATCTCGCGCACCTCTGCGGATTGCCGCTCAGCACCGGTGAGGACGGGCTGAAAATCATCACCGGCGAGGTGCCGTGTTATATCGACGAGCGCAACCGCGCGGTCTATGTGCTGCGTCTGGCGGACACCAAGGTGGCGAACATCTATCCCGACGGCGCGATTGAACGCAAGGCGTACATACCGGCTATCTCCAAAACGCTGATGAGCCAGACAAAGGACTATCATCTGGACGCCAAAAAAACGCTCGTCAAAACCTACATCCGCCGCGAATGCAAGTTTCGCACGGACTTGCACACGCATATGAACGCGAATCTGGACGCGGATGTGCTGATTGCGCTCGGCATTTTTCATCAAATCCGCTATCCGCTCTACTATATCAAAAAGCTCGGGCTGCGCTGTACGGAGGAGCAACTGCGCATGCTCGAACAGCAGCGCGCCTCGGTCGCAAGGGAATTTGCGGACTCGCCGCTGACCGGCAAGTACCGCACGCGCAAAATTGACGACAATACCTTTATCAATTTTGCCGATTTGATTCTCGGCAACCTCGGCAACGCGCCCTACAACCTGCCGCGCATTCGTGCCTCGCTGACCATTCTAAAGGACGGTCAGGCGGTCTTTACCAATCTCGAAAAGGTCTATTTATACCGCTATGTGTTCACCAAAGGACAGCCGTCCGACACGCGGATTCCGCTGGATAATTTTGCCGCCATTCCCGACAGGGACGTTGCGGACGCGGTCAGACAGATGTGCAGCGACAGCCGTCATCCGTATTTCAAAAACTGGTCGCTCTTTCAAAACAAGCTCCTCTGGATTGCGCGCAGCCTGCAAAAGCGCGGCGTGGTGTATGCCGAAATCTCCGATACAACGCTTGTCAAGCCGCTCGGCGCGCCCAAAATGTTAGACGAGGTACACCGCGCCATGCCGGTGATTACGCGCGAAACGGGTGTGACACTCCGCTTTTTGGCTGCAATCCGCCGTATTCCGCTCACGATTGTCCGGGAGCGTGCCGCCGTGAGGGAGAATGTGCGCGAGCAGCTGCGCGTGATTCGCGCTGTTGCCGCTGACCCGTATGTCGCCGGCAGCGATATTATCGGCGAAGAAATCAATGATATTCGGGAGCTGCGTCCGGTGCTGCGCGAGCTGGTCGCCATCGCCGGAGAGCACAAGGGCTTTGTGATACGGATTCACGCCGGCGAAAATGACAGCCTGCGCGACAATGTCGCCAATTCTCTCGCCTGTGTGCGCGAGTCGCTCGCCGCAGACCAGCCCATGCCGCGGATGCGCATCGGTCACGGACTCTACACCGCCAATCTTCGCTCCCAAAAGGGACAACAGCTGATTGCGGAGCTGCGCAAAAGCAAGGTGGTGCTCGAATTTCAGCTCACCTCCAACGTGCGCCTCAACAACCTGACGGCGCTGGGCAATCATCCGCTCAAGCAATACCTGCGCGGCGGCGTCTACTGCGTGCAGGGTACCGACGGCGGTGCGATTTACGGCACCGATTCCATCGACGAACAGCTCGCGCTGGAGCGCCTGCTCGATTTGTCATTTGAGGATATGCTCGCCATGCGCCGCGCCGAGGACACGATATTGGAGGAAAGCCTGCGTGTTTTTGCGGAAAAATCAGCGCGCTTTCAACAGCTTGTCGGCGCCTCCACCGTGGAAGCCTATCTGAACAGGGCGGTGCAGCACGAAGCGGAGGAGGACGATATGCCGCCGCTCGTCACCCAAAAATGCGACAGCGCCGCCGTTCTAAGGAAGCAGATACGCGAAATCCCCACCGGCAAGGTGCCGGTGGTTCTTCTGGGCGGCAGCTTCAACAGCAGCCGTCACGCCACACGCAAGCGTGCGCCGCTGCAAGACCTGCTGCGCGAGCTGACAGAGCGGCTTGACGGCAAAAAGGTCTGCTTTGTCATCGGCAACCGCCTGACGGGCTACGAGCAGGAGCTGGTGCAGCTTGCCGGAGAAAAATTTGAAATCTACGCCATTGTGCCCACGCTGATTACATATCAGGAAGCGCAGCGGATTCAAAAAAGCGGCGTCGGTGTGCGCGTGTCAATCGAGCCGACGCGCATGGGACTCTACAAGAGCTTTGCCTATGAAATCTTCAAGCGCCGTCCGTCCGTGGTCGTGGCGCTCGACGGCAATTCCGCAGGCGCCAACACCGTACAGGAGGCAAAAAACGGCAAAAAAAAGGCGCGGATTTTTGTCAACCGCCGCGCACGCGTGCTCTATGCCAAGGCATTGGCAATTCAGGGCTATGTGAGCCTGTTTGACGGCGCCGAAGCCGCGGACGCAATTGTGCAGGCGACCGAAAAGGTATGGAATGAAATGCACGGAGAATAGCACCGTCGCCCTTGCGATTGTGCGTTAGGAGGTTTATATGGTAAAAGCATTGATGCACGACCCGTTTTTTCTGGGAATAAAATCCAAGCCGGCAACCGCTGACGACGCAAACACGGCGCGCGACTTGCTCGACACGCTCATGGCGCACCGCGAAACCTGCGTGGGCATGGCTGCCAATATGATAGGCGTTTCCAAGCGAATCATCGCCTTTAACGACAGCGGCAGCTATACGGTGATGTTCAATCCCGAGATTACCGCCAAGCTTCTGCCCTACGAAACCGAGGAGGGATGCTTGTCTCTGCTCGGCGAACCGCGCAAGACCATGCGCTGGCAGAAGATTACCGTCAAATATCAGGACGCCCGAATGCGCGTCAGAACCAAAGCCTACAGCGGCTTTACGGCACAGATTATTCAGCACGAAATTGACCATTGCAACGGAATTTTAATATAATAATACTAATACCTAATAAAAAGTAGACAATCTTTGCGGTCTATTTTCCGCAA
>CAMJOD010000071.1 GCA_946407465.1 uncultured Clostridia bacterium | reverse complement strand
GCGGAACGGCGGGGTCAAAACGGGGCAATTCTTCGCAAAATAAAAGCTCCCTCGCGAAAGGGAGCCTTTGTTGTCAGCAGGAGAACTTCTGCCTGACCTGTTCAATTTTAGGGCGCTCGGCCTGCTGTGCCGGATACCAGCCCTTTTCCTGCATTTTTTCATAAATTTGCTCCTGCATTTGCAGCGAGCTGTTCAGCGAACACGAAAACGCCCGGTGCACATTCGGGCTGCTGCTCTCCACAGTGCCGTGCATCAGCAAATCGCAGGCGCCCTTTTCGAGCAGGAGCATGTTTTCCATCAGTTGTCTGTCGTCCATGCGGCTCCTCCTTTACAGCAAGTCATAAAAGCTTTGAAAAATATTGCGGTGCTTCTGTTCCAGCTCCTGTGTGAACTGCTTCAGACCGGCGTCCTGCAGCCGTCCGGCGGCGTCGCGGCACTGCGTCTGAAAATACTGCTCGTGACCGAGCGCGTCCTCCACATAGAGCAACTCTTTTTCTGTCATGTTGTTACCTCCCTTTCGGTATGCTTAGTATGCGCCGCCAAAAAGGATTTTATTCTTTTGCCGCGAAAAACTTGCAAAATGCGGCGAGAGTGATTATAATGTAACTAAACCATTTTCTGACAAAACCGAATGGAGAACCTCTATGAAAAAATTTTTGACGATTTTGATTACCAAGCTCCTGCGCTTTGCCGGCAAGCTGATCGGCAGGGGCAGCAGCAAGCCCGGTCAGGTGGCGCTGCGGCTCTGTCCCGACATTCTCAGCCGCATGGAGCTACCCAAGTATATTATCGCCGTGACCGGCAGCAACGGCAAGACCTCCACCGTGGAGATGATTGCCCACATTCTCACCAAAAACGGCTTGACCGTGGCGTGGAACAAGGAAGGCTCCAACCAGATTGAGGGCGTGACCACGCTGGTGCTCGGCAGCGCCACCCTCGGCGGCAAGGTCAAGGCGGACATTCTGCTGATTGAGAGCGACGAGCGCTTTGCGCGCTACACCTTCAAATATATCCGTCCCACACACTACGTCATCACCAATCTCTACCGCGACCAGCTGACGCGCAACGGTCACCCCGAATGGGTTCGGGACGCGCTCGCCGACAGCATCACCGACGGCACGCAGCTGATTCTCAACGCCGACGATCCGCTGGTGTCCGCCTTCGGTCAGAGCAGAGACAATGTGATTTGGTTCGGCGCGGACAAGCTCTCCACCGACACCGAGGATTTGGTGAGCGTCTACAACGACGGCGCCTACTGCCCCGTCTGCAAGGCGCCGATGGTCTATTCCACCCACCACTACAACCATATCGGTCACTACCGCTGCACTGCCTGCGGCTATCACCGCCACGACACGCAGTACACCATCACCTCGGTCGATATGGACAAGGGCGAGATGACCATCGACGGCACGCACACCATCACGCTGGCGCTCAAATCGCTCTACAATATCTACAACATTCTCTCCGCCTACACCGTCGCGTCTATCGTGGGCATTGACGGCGCCAAAATCGCGGCGGACATGAACCGCTATGTGCTCAAAAACGGCAGGGTCATCACCTTCTCGCTCGGCAGCAGACGCGGCACCATGCTGACCTCCAAGCACGAGAATTCCATCTCCTACGACCAGTCCATCCGCGTGGCGGCGGCGTACAAGGAGGGCTGCGACGTGCTGATTATTGTGGACGCCGTGAGCCGCAAGTATTTTACGAGCGACGTTTCGTGGCTCTATGACATCGACTTTGAAATGCTCGGCAGCGACAACATTCACCAGATTGTCCTCGCCGGAAAATACGTCAACGACCTCGCGGTGCGCTTCTCCTACACCGATATTCCGAACGAAAAAATCAGGCTCTTTGAGAGCATTGACGAAGCGGCGGACTATCTGAACAGCGACCGCAGCGAATATATCTACGTCATCACCTGCTTCTCCGACAAGGGCAAGTTTTTGGTGAAGGTGAAGGAGGACTGAGATGAAAATTCTGCATTATTATCATGACCTGATGAATCTCTACGGCGACTACGCCAACGTCTCCGCCATGCGCCGTATTCTCGAAAAGAGCGGCGAGAGCGTCACGGTTGACCGCCGCAGTCTCGGCGAGGACGTCGATTTTTCGGAATACGATTTTCTCTATATCGGCTCCGGCACCGAACAGAACCAGCGTGTGGCGCTCGCCGACCTGCACCGCCACGCCGACGCGCTGCGGCAGTATATCGCGGACGGCAGGCTTGCCCTGATGACCGGCAACAGCTTTGAGATGCTGGGCAGAACCATCACCGACGCCGCCGGCACCACATATGAGGGCTTGGGCGTTTTTGACTTTACCGTGACCGAACAGAACAAAACGCGCGTGACCGCCGACGTGATTTATACCTGCGATTTTCTCGCGGAGCCGCTGGTCGGCTTTGTCAACAAGTGCAGCGAAATCAAGGGCACCAACCCGACTCTGTTCACGGTCAAGATGGGACTCGGCAACTTTGACGGCGACAAGCGCGAGGGTGTGCGCGTGCGGAGCTGCTACGGCACCCACCTCACGGGGCCGGTGCTGATAAAGAATCCGCATTTTCTCGCCTTTCTCGCAAAAAAGCTGCTCGGCAGAGAACCCGAGACCGGCTATCTCACCTACGAAAAAGCAGGCTACGCGGTGACGCTCAGCGAGCTGAGCCGCCGCGCAGACGCAGAATAACACACTCCGGCGCAGTTGTCCGACAGCTGCGCCGTTTTGTTTTGCCGCGTTTTTCGGCACTTGCATATATGACAATTTTGTAGTATAATAGAAAAAACTGTAACCGGAGGTATGTGAATGACAAAAACGCTTCAAAAAGCCGCTGCGCTGCTGCTGACGGCGCTGCTGTTCCTTGGCATGTTCACCGCCGTGCCCGTATCGGCGGCACAAGAGCAGCCCTTTGTTCTCAAGCTCGCATCAAACTTTTTTCCCGAAGCCCAAACGCGCTACTATGACCTCTCCGCCTTGGAGGACGAAAACGGCGACGTGTTTATCACCGTCTGCTTTAACATGTATGCGGCAGACAAATATTTGATTAATCTCGACCTGGACGGTCTCACGTGGGACCCCGACGTGCTCGAATTTAAAGAAGCCTACAACATGGAGGGCACCGGCAGATACCGCCGCTTTGTGCTGTTTCCGTTTCTCTATGAGCAGGGACTCGGCGTGGGCATGACCTCCACCTACGGCGACAACAACGGCGGAAAAGTCGCCGGCAACTACACCAACATCATGCCGCCGGCACACGCCTACAACGACGACGGCACGGCGGTCACCATTGTCCGCGCCACGTTCAGGGTGCTCGACAGAGCCGCGGCGGAAACCACCGTCGCCTGCAACATCAACACCCTCTCGCTCTGCGACGCCGGCAGTCTGGAGCCGCTCTATATGCTCTATCACAACTGCGTTCCCGACGAATCGCTGTTTTGGATGGCTGACCGCTCCGTTTCCGTCTCGCCCGTTCAGCGCGGCGACGTCAACGGCAGTGACAGCTTTACCATTTTGGACGTGACGCTCCTGCAAATGTTCTTGGCGGGTTTTAACGTTGAAATCGACTTTTCCGATCCGCTCGTTTTCGAGCAAGCCGACTTCAACGCCGACGGCATCCTCAACGTCCGCGACATAACCGCCATGCAACGTGACGTTGCATCCGGCGCGGCTTTGGACAGCGTCATAGTTAGATGAACTCAGACTAACGCCGCGTCAGAAATAGATAGTAAATTTGTGTCGCTCTTGCTTATTTGAACGCGGCTATGACGGCAATCTCACTATCAAACATCAGTTGTGCGGACTGCCCACCGCGGCAGCGGTCGCGGCTTTGGATAGCAGGATAGTGAGATAACGTATCATCAACGCCGCGTCAGAAAAGGTGTTTGCGGTGATGTGGTTATTGCTGTTTATAGCGCAATATTTTCTTGACACCGTAGGGGCGCACCCGTGTGTGCGCCCGGATAGGACAACTTTCGTTTCCTTGGAAAAACGGTTCAACAGGACAACGTCCTCGGGCGAACACATGGGTTCGCCCCTACACATAAAATCACAATGCACTGCGAAAAGCATATGTTGTTATTGCCTTTTATAACGCGGCTATGACGGCAATCTCACTATCAAACGTCAGTTGCGCGGATTGGGTCAAGCGTCACGCTTGCGGCAGCGGTCGCGTCAAACAGGGTTTTTGTGGCGAAATGAAAATCGGTATTGAAATTTTATGTGAGGTATATTATACTAAAATTGTAAACCCGACATATCCAATCTATCATTTTAAAACGGAGGTAAATATGAAAAAAAGTATTCGCAAAATCACGGCACTCGCACTGTCCGCCGTTCTGCTGCTGGGGCTGTTTGCCATGGCGCCTGTCTCCGCCGCGGAAAATCAGGGCTTTACGCTCACGGTCACGTCGAATCTCTTTCCTGCCCAAAAAACGCACTACAGCGACGTCTCCGCTCTGGAGGACGCAAACGGCGACGTATTCTTCACCGTCGACTTCAAGCTGCTCGGCGCCCATCAATATCTGATCAACCTCGACATAGACGAGCTGACCTGGGACAACGAGGTGCTGGAATTTAAGGAGGAATACAACACCGTCGGCACCGGCAGAAGAAAGTTGTTCTGCATTCTGCCCTTTGCCTATGAGCAGGGCTTGGGAACCGGCATGATCAACACCTTTGACAACAGCAACCCGGGTCGTATCGTCGGCAACTACACCAGCGTCAAGCCTGCCGCCTTTGCCTATGAGGAGGACGGCTCGGCTGTGACCATGGTGCGCGCCAAATTTAAGCTGCTCGACAAAACCGCTTCCGCGGCGACCGTCACGCTGAACATGGACACCCTCTCGCTCTGCGACGATTCCGTGGTTGAGCCCTACACGCAGCATGTGCTGATCAGCGGCCGTGTGATTGACGCGGACGCGCTCGGCGTTGCCACGCTCTCCACCCAAATCTCACCCGAAGGCACACAGGTAACGGTCAAGGGCGACCTTGATGACGACGGCGATCTCGACATTGCCGACGCCACCATTCTGCAAATGTACCTCTCGGATTTCGGCAATCTGCCGGTTGACTTCTCCGATCCGCAGATTCTCGCGTCAGCGGACTTCAACGGCGACGGCGCTGTCAACGTCCGCGACGTCACCGCCATGCAGCGGGCGCTGCTTGTATAAACCCACAACACAAAATCGGCTCCGTTCAAGCGCGGAGCCGATTTTTTTATTTATTTATCTTTTGTCTTTCGTTTCTTCACATTATCATAGACAATTTCAAACCAGAAGGTGCTGCCCTTTCCCTGCGTACTGCGCACGCCGTAGTGCGCCTTGTGCGCGTCGAGAATACTCTTGACAATCGACAGACCCAAGCCCGAGCCAATCACGCCGCGCTTGTGCTCTCTGTCCACCTTGTAGTAGCGCTCCCAGATATACGGCAGCTTGTCGGCAGGAATACCCTCGCCGTGGTCGGTGACCTCAATGCGCACCAGCTTGTCGCGCACGGTTTGGGTGATGATGACGGTCTTGTCCTCGCCTGCGTGGTTGACGGCGTTGTTGACAAGGTTATAGATAACCTGCGAAATCCGCAGCTCGTCGGCGTTGATAAAGACCTCCTCTTTGCTCTCAAAGGTGATGTCAAAGCCCTCCTGCTCCACCAGCTTGGAATAGCGCTCCAAAATCGCGCGCACACTGTCGGTCAGATTGAACACCTGCTTTTGCGCCTGCAAAGCGCCCGACTGGAGCTTGGACAGGTCGAGCAGGTCGTTGACCAGTGTCGAAAGCCTTGTCGCTTCGTCAATGATAATCTGGATATTCTCCGGCGTGTTCTCGCCCGGCAAATCGCGCATGACCTCGCCGTAGCCCGTAATCATGGTCAGCGGCGTGCGCAAATCGTGCGAGATATTGGCAATCAGCTCGCGCTGCAGCTTTTCGGTCGCCGCCAGCTCGGTTTTGGTATAGTTGAGGGTATTGTTCAGCTCCTCCACCTCGCGGTAGCCCGACGCGTTGAACTCGATTTCATAATTCTTTTTGGCAAGCTCCTTGGCGGCGCGGTTGGTCTGCGCAATCGGCTTGGCGATGCGGCGGCTGGCATAGAACGAGAACACCAGCGACAGCAGCACAAACGCCACCGACACCAGCAGCATTTGGTTCTTGATGACCTCCAGGGTCGTATTGAGCGGCGTGATGGACGAGGTAATCACCAAAAACGTCTGTCTGCCGTCCGAACGTTCGATAATATAGGTATAGACCAGGCTTTCGTTCTCGCTGACGTTCGCCAAATGCACCTTGGCGTTCACGCTGTCGGCGCTGGCTGCGGAATTTTTGAGAATCTCCATGCGCTGGCGCACCATATCGTCCACGTCATTGGAGTCGGTAAAGCTGCACTTGCCGCCGCTGTCCACGGTTTTTTCGTAATAGTGCAGAATGTCGCTGTATTCGAGATTCAGCCGGATAGCGGTATTCTCATACGAGCATTCGCGCGCGAGCTTCGGCAAGCCTGCGCCTGCGTCGTACAGATAGACGGACAGCGTATATTTGAGCGCGACGTTATCGACGGTTGCCCAGACGTTCTTGTTGCGCTCCACTGCTCTTGAAATGCTCTTGGCGCCCTTATCGACGCGCATGGACTTGGACATGGTATAGAGCGGTTTGACAAAAAAAGACTGAAAAAACCACAATATCACCAGTATAATCGCGCCGAACACCAAAAAGTAGACCAGCAGCTTGCGCTGCAAGGGAAGCTTTTTTAAGCTAAACCGTATCAAAGCGATAGCCCACTCCCCTCAGCGTGACAATGCAGCGGCTGTACGCACCGAGACTTTTGCGCAGCAGCTTGATATGCGTATCGAGCGTGCGCTCGTCGCCGAAAAAGTCGTAGCCCCACACCTCGCTGATCAGGCTCTCGCGCGTGAGGGCGATGCCCTTGTTGCGCACCATATAGAAGAACAAATCATACTCCTTGGGCGTCATCTCCACGCGGCTGCCGTCAACCGAAACGGTTCTCGCCGAAAAATCGACCTCCAAGCCCTGATAGGTGAACACGTCCTTTTGCGTGCTGTCGCCGTTCTTTCCGCTGCGCTTAATCACCGCGCCGACGCGCATCATCAGCTCCTTGGGCGAAAACGGCTTGACAACATAGTCGTCGCTGCCCAGCTCAAAGCCGTGGATTTTGTCATATTCCTCGCCTCTTGCCGAGAGCATAATAATCGGCGTATCGCAAAACTTGCGGATTTCGCGGCAAGCCGAAAAGCCGTCCAGCTCGGGCATCATCACGTCCATAATGATGAGGTCAAACTCGTTTTGGCGGCAAACCTGAATCGCCTGCATGCCGTCGGTAGCCTCCTCGACCTCATAGCCCTCAAATTCCGCGTACTTGCGGATAATCTGACGAATACGGAACTCATCGTCCACAACCAGAATCTTACTCATAAAAAACCACCCTCCAAGGAAGAATAAAAAACTTTACAATTTATTGTACCACAAATCAAAACATATTGAAATACCCCAAAAAAAATATTATAATAGGTGCCGTAGGCACTTTTATCCGCGACTGCAAGGTTGGTTTTAAATCTTACCTTCGCGGCTCGCGTTTTGAGTTGCTTTGCGACTAGCCTTGCAATTCTCACGGCAACGTGACGTTGCATCCAATCCGCAAGTGCAAGGTTAGTATTAAACATCACCTTTGCAGCTCGCGTTATGAGTCGCTTTGCGACTAGCCTTGCTGCTCTCACGGCAACGTGAGATAGTATTTCATTCACAACAACATGACGATGTATTTAGTCTAGGTCAACAAAGCATTGCATTCAATACACCGCAACGTATTTATTTAGGATAATAGCTTATCCCATCTTATTCTCACACAAAAATCTGAAAACTAAATGAACAAAACCTGAATTTGCGCTGAACCTCTCCGCACACACACGCAGCATTACAGATCCGGAGCGAAGCGACCCTTAACACTAACCACTAACCACTAACCACTAACCACTAACCACTAACCAGCAGCCACTAACCACTGCAACTCTAAAGAAAGAAAGGATAAAAACCCATGACCATACGCACCATTGACGCCGCCGAGATAACGGCAGCCGTCAAAAAGCTATTGATGGACTGCAATTATTATATCGGCAAGGATATTTTCGGCTCGCTCGAAGCCGCGCTCGAAATCGAGGATTCTCCGGTCGCGCAGAGTGTTTTGCGCCAGATTATCGAAAATGACAAAATCGCCGCGGACGAGGAGATTCCGCTCTGTCAGGACACCGGCATGGCGGTGCTCTTTGTCGAATACGGCGACAAGGTCTGCGTTGCAAACGGCAGCTTTGAGGACGCGGTGCAGCAGGGTGTGCGCGAGGCGTACACCGACGGCTATCTGCGCAAGAGCGTTGTGAGCGACCCGGTATTTGACCGCGTGAACACGCGCGACAACACGCCTGCCGTTATTCACACCAAAATCGTCGGCGGCGCCTCCATCCGCATCACCGCAGGCGGCAAGGGCTTTGGCAGTGAAAACATGTCCGCCGTCAAAATGCTGACGCCTGCCTACGGCGCCGAGGGCGTCAAGCAGTTTGTTCTCGACACGGTTCGCGCCGCAGGTCCCAACCCCTGTCCGCCGATTGTGGTCGGCGTGGGTATCGGCGGCACCTTTGAGCGCGCCGCGCAGCTCGCCAAAAAAGCGACCTTCCGTCCGATTGACACCCAACATCCCGACAAGCGCTACGCCGACATGGAGCGCGAGCTGCTCGCCGCCATCAACCAAATGGGCTTTGGCCCCGCCGGCTTGGGCGGCAAAACAACCGCGCTCGGCGTCAACATCGAGACCTCACCCACCCACATCGCCGGCATGCCCGTAGCCGTCAACATCTGCTGCCACGCCGCAAGGCATGCGAGCACGGTGATTTAAACATGGTGAAATTCATAATTCATAATGCGTAATGCATAATGCATAATTGGCAGGGAGGAAATGTCGGGCAGTTTTTCCTTGACAGTCGCAGGGGCAACCTCAAATGAAAGGCTAAATTTTTTGATGCTTCTTTCCTTTCGCACCAAAGCCTTCTCCCGAGGAGAAGGTGGCGCGGCACCTGCGCTGTTTGTTATCTGTAAGATTTTGTTTTGTAATAAAACTAACGTTCAATCAACAGGAAGTTTTGCGGTGCCGTGACGGAAGAGGGCAAGCGAACCTGTCCTCTTGCAGACCGTCCGATATAGGAAACGCATCGCTTGCCCTCTTCCGTCACACTGCCGCAGACGTTTGATAGTATCAAAACACCATCTGTTCCTAACCGATTATAGTACGATAAATGTCATCACAGGCAGTGTGCCACCTTCTCCTCGGGAGAAGGCTCTCGCTCGCTTTGACGTTATTCGCACAGTCAAATGTTTTTGCTGAACTGCAACGCCTGCTATAATCCACTTACATTATCGCAACATTTCCTTGACAGTGTAGGGGCGAACCCACGTGTTCGCCCAAGCCGCGTTGTCCTGTCAAACCGTTTTATCCGAGGAAAACGGCGGTTCCCTATCTCAGGCGCACACACGGGTGCGCCCCTACGTCATCGAGGCAGCGTTGGCGCTGCTTTTCACATGTATGGTGAATTGGTCAGGCTTGTTTTGCGCAGAAATGTTTCAGCACGCGAAAGCTTTGCGGTGCCGTGACGGAAGAGGGCAAGCGAACCTGTCCTCTTGCAGACCGTCC
>CAMJOD010000070.1 GCA_946407465.1 uncultured Clostridia bacterium | reverse complement strand
TTATGCGGAATTTTACACGACAGATGTTAAAGGATTTTATTTGAGAATAGTATTAAGCGTTCTGCTGTTTTTCCGTCAGCAGTCTTTTGGTACTCAGCAAGCCGATTCCCAGTGTGGAAGCATTGTGCAGCATGGCGGTTGCGGTCGGCTGAACCAAACCGGTCACGCCGAGCACAATCAAGCCGCTGTTGATGGAGATAATGGCGCGGTAGTTGCGGTGAATCCGCTTCATCATCGCGGTGCTGAGTTTTCGCAGCGTCAGCATACTGCCCAAATCATTTTCGGAGATGGTGACGTC
Source organism: uncultured Clostridia bacterium (assembly GCA_946407465.1). Taxonomy (GTDB): domain Bacteria; phylum Bacillota; class Clostridia; order Oscillospirales; family Acutalibacteraceae; genus Ruminococcoides. The sequence goes on along the minus strand of CAMJOD010000070.1, from coordinate 9,568 downwards.
CGCAATTTCTCTGGCGATTGCCGCGCCGTTGGAGATGGCAACGCCCACGTCCGCGGAGGACAGCGCAGGCGAATCGTTTACGCCGTCGCCAATCATCACAACCGTGTTGCCCCTTGCCTTTTCCTCCAAAACAAACCGCGCTTTTTCCTCGGGCAGCACCTCCGCATAATAGCGGTCAACGCCGACCCGTTCGGCAATCGCCGCGGCAGTATGCTTGCTGTCGCCGGTCATCATCACGATATTCTCAAAGCCGAGACCGCGGAGCCGCGCGACAACCGCAGGCGCTTCTTCCCGAAGCGGATCCTCGATGCAGATAACCGCCGCGAGCCAGCCGTCAATGGACAGATACAGACGCGAATATTCCTTTGAAATGGCGAGCAGCCGCTGCTCTGTTCCGAGAGGCACCGCCGCGCCCATATCCTCAAAGATAAAGTGATAGCTGCCAATCAGCACCTCCGCGCCGTCAATCGTCGATTTGACGCCGTGCGCGACGACATACTCCACCTTGGTGTGCATTTCCTCGTGCTCTAGCTGCTTTTCCTTTGCCGCGCGGACAACCGCGTTCGCGATAGAATGCGGAAAATGCTCCTCCAAACAGGCGGCAATGCGCAGCAGCTCGTCGGGGCTCTTCTCACAGAAGGAAACAACGCTGTGAACGGTGGGATTTGCCTTGGTGAGCGTTCCGGTTTTGTCGAACACAATCGTGTTTGCCGCGGCGGTTTTTTCCAAGAATTTGCCGCCCTTTACGGTGATGCCATAGGCGTTCGCTTCGCGGATGGCGGACAGCACCGTCACCGGCATGGCAAGCTTGAGCGCACAGGAAAAATCGACCATCAGCACAGACAGCGCCTTGGTGACGTTGCGCGTCAACAGCCACACCAGCACCGTTCCGATAAAGGTGAACGGCACCAGCCTGTCGGCAAGATGCTCGGCTTTGCTTCGGCATAAATATCCTCCGCATTCTCCTGCACCTTTGTCACGGTTTTCATGACTTCATCCTTTGCCCGAAGCGCCGCGGCGGTGCAGTGAGTATAGGCTTTTTTTGCGTCCCTGCTCGCCAGCATCTTGACGCCTGCCGTGCCGAACAGCACGCCTCCTAAAAAAATTAACGCGTTCTTTCCGATGGGTGTCATTTTGATTTCCTCCTAACCTTATTTATGCTTGTAGCCTGTGATGAACGTCATCGCCATGCACACGACGGCGGCAAACGCCCAAAAATTGTGGTGTTTCATTGGTGTTCGTCCTTTCTGCAAAAGTTAGTTATGACTAACTTTTCTCTAAAAAACAAAAAAATCACTTCCGTGATTCTTCTGCTCTTATTATATATTTTCGACAAAGCTTTGTCAAGAATTTGCGAATGAAATTGCAGCTTGATATTGACAACTCCAATTGTGTCTGGTATACTTGAATTATAAAGAAACGCTGTGACACCGGTTTCTGTGATGATTGCGACAGGTGGTTTTTATGAAAAAGCTCTCTGTTATATTGACCGTTTTGATGGTTTTGCTGCTTGCGGCATGCACGCCGGCACAGGAAAAATCCGCAAAAAAGAGCTTAAGCGAAATGCTGACCTCACACAAGTGGCGCTTCTCCTCGCAGCAAGACGGCGAATTGAAGCTGAACTATAACTGGCTGCTGGAGCTCAAAAATGACGGAACCTGGGCAATGGATATGGACAGCACGGTTGATGACTCATCCTCGTCCCATACGCTGAGAGGAACGTGGTCGCTTGACGGCACAACGCTAACCGTAGTGATGAAGGACGAGGAAATACCGGAATTTAACACGACAGAGGTTCTCACCTTTTCTGATACCATGACAGATGAAATCATTGAAAAGGACGGCGTTTATTCCATCGTTCCGACAACGCCGAACGATTCGTCCGTTGACGAATTTTTGGACGTTCGCCCCGAGATGAAGTGGTACGTTTCCGACAAGTACTTCTGTTTTTATACTGTTTTGTTTACCGCTGAATAATATAGAGAATAACTTTTCATAAATTTTCCTCATTAAAGCGCACAACGCCGCCGGACAGCCTTCTGTCCGGCGGCGGCTTTTTTCTTATTTCGCAGAGACGGCTGACAGCTTCTTCTCTTGACATAGGATTCTCTTACAGGCCTGCAAAGATTTGATAGAGCAGCTTCCATTCCTTCTCGCTCTGAATATACTCGTGATGATGTCCGGCGCCTGCTTTGACCTGCCTTCCCTTGCTGAACGCCAAGAGCTGACCAAAGGGCACCGGCTGCCAGTTTTCGTCGCTGAGCGGCTGTGTGGAAACAATCGCGGCGTTGTTCTTTTCGAGATAGTGCAGCGTACCCCGGCAATTTGTGTGGACATACAAATACTTGCCGTCGGTAAACAGCAGGTTCAGCTTGTTGCCCCTAGCCATATCGCAGATAATCTCATCAAACAGACGGAACCGCGCCTCAAAAGGAAGTCCGGCGCCGTTTTGGCGCGTCGCTTCGTTCAGCCTGTCGAGCAGATAAAGAAAAACACGCTCGCTGTCGGTGTCGCCCCTCTGCGCTTTCAGATAGGGATAGAGCGCCGGATAATCAAATATCGTGCCGTTGTGGACAAGCGTCCAGCGTCTGCCGGTGCAGTCCCTGCCCGTGAAGGGATGGCAGTTTTTGTACTCCACATTGCCGATTGTGGCAAAACGGATATGGGCGAGCAAGAGCTTTTCGGAAATCGGCTGGGACAGTCTCTCCCTCAAATAGTGGCTGTCGGAGGCCTTGACGCTCTCCTTTTCAATCAGAGCGCCGCCGCGCGATACGCAGGCAAGTCCCCAGCCGTGCGGGTGAAAATTGCTGTGCGCGAAAAATGCTTTCAGATAGTCATTTGCGGTCAATTCATTTTGTGCGGAAAAGCCGAACAGCTCACACATCCTGTTCACCTCTTTGATACGCCTTTGCAAGCGCGAGCCCTTTGGTCATATACGCTTCGCTGAACCGCCGGCTGACGATTTCGGCATAGCTGTTGCCCTCGCGCAGCTTGTTGATTTGGTAACGGACAACGGGCTGATATACCGGAAAACAGCGAGCCGTAAAGCGTTCGATTGCCGCGAGCGCTTCCTTTGCACGCAACTTGATTTCCGTATTGCCGAAAACGGCGGCGGATTTTACGTCGCCGATTGCCTTTATCTGTTCTTCCTCGTCAAAATCGAAATCGGGCATGCTCGCAAGGTAGAGCAGGAGCAGATGCAGAAAACGGACGTCCTCGATAAAAATACCGGTGCGCGTGAGCGGATTCACGTCGAGAACGCGCAGCTCCAAGTGATTGACGCCGTTTTGCAAAAGCGCTTCCGGACTGTTTGCGCCGCGCGGCTTCAGCCTAACGGGATAATACAGCTCAGACGCCGCCTTCAAATCTCCGTTTGCGATATACCGCGTCACGCTGCGGACGTAGCTTGTGAGGTCGGAATAATCCAAAATCGGCGTAAAGTCGTTCCAGTAGCCCCGGTCCGAACAGCGGACAGAGGCATACAGATTGCTTTTGATTCCGAGCGAAGCGTCCGCAACAGGGCTTGCCGCGGTCAGAAACACGACCAGCCACGCGTATTGCGTCAGCCGTTTGGCGAGCCGCAGATAAAAGTCACTTTTGAAATCGGTAAAAACCGCCGCTCCGCTCTCCCTGAAAGCTGCCTGCAGCAGCGCTTCCGTAAAGGAAATGTTGAGATGAATACCCGAGAACAGCATTTTGGCTTTGCCGTATTTTTTCGCTAAATAGCCGCGGTATACCGACTTGTCACGCTGTGCGCCGTAAAACCGCGCGACGGGAATTTCGTCCTCCGAGCCAAACGCCGGCGGATTGGAAAACGCCCAGAGCAGCTCGTTGTGTTTGATTAGTTCCCCGTTTATTTCATCGAGGAACTGCCCGAGCTGATGGTTCATCTCCTCGGGAGAACGGAAAACGTCGCTGATGATTTCAATCTGATTTTCGCAAAAATCGCGGTCTATATGCGGATTGCCGTTGAACGGATGCTTTGTCTGCGCCAGCCTTCCGTCAGAGGTGACGCGCAGGCTTTCGCGTTCAATGCCGAACTCCGCCGTCCTCGCAAGGCGGTTGATATGGGAATGATTGAGGTCTAAAAGCATTGCTTTTCCTCCTGATATGTATTATCAACTACTGACAAAGCAGGTTAATTATATAACAATTGTATATATTGCCTGTCAAGATAACCGATAAAGCAAAAATGCCGGCGCAAATCCAAAAGACGCGCCGGCTATTCTTTTGTCGGTTATACAGCCGCAAAGCCGTTGTCCAAATCGGCGATAATATCGTCGATGTGCTCCGTGCCGATGGAGAGACGGATGGTGTTCTGATGGATTCCGGCAGCCTCCAACTCCTCGTCGGTGAGTTGGGAATGGGTGGTGGTGGCAGGGTGAATCACGAGCGACTTTACGTCCGCGACGTTTGCGAGCAGGGAGAAGATTTTCAGTCCGTCAATAAAGCGGAAGGCTTCTTCCCTGCCACCCTTGATGTCAAAGGTGAAAATAGAACCGCCGCCGTTGGGGAAGTATTTTTTATAGAGCGCGTGGTCGGGATGATCCGCGAGAGAAGGATGATAGACCTTTTCGACCTGCGGATGATGAACAAGGTAATCCAGAACCTTTTGGGTGTTCTCCGCGTGGCGCTCCAATCTGAGCGAGAGGGTTTCGGTTCCCTGCAACAGCAGAAAAGCGGCAAAGGGAGAAATGCAGGCGCCGGTATCTCTGAGCAGAATCGCGCGGATATAGGTGGCAAAGGCTGCCTTGCCTGCGGCTTCGGTGAATCTTACGCCGTGATAGCTGGGGTTCGGCTCCGAAATCCACGGATACCTTCCCGAAGCAGCCCAGTCAAAGGTGCCGCCGTCCACGATAACGCCGCCGAGAGTGGTGCCGTGACCGCCGATGAATTTTGTCGCAGAGTGTACCACAATGTCCGCGCCGTACTCGATGGGTCTGATCAGATACGGTGTGCCGAAGGTGTTGTCAATCACGAGCGGCAAACCGCTTTGGTGCGCGATTGCAGCGAGCGCCTCAATGTCGGGAATATCGCTGTTGGGATTGCCGAGGGTTTCGATATAAAGCGCCTTGGTGTTCGGCTGAATCGCCGCCTTGACTTCCTCAAGATTGTGAATATCGACAAAGGTGGTGTCGATGCCGTAGAGCGGCAGGGTATGTGCCAGCAGGTTAGCAGAGCCGCCGTAAATCGTTTTTTGCGCGACAATGTGCTCGCCTGCCTTGGCAAGCGCCTGAATTGTGTAGGTGATAGCCGCCGCGCCCGAAGCCAAGGCAAGACCTGCCGCGCCGCCTTCGAGAGCCGCGATTCTGTCCTCAAAAACGCCCTGTGTGGAGTTGGTGAGTCTGCCGTAGATGTTGCCTGCGTCGGTGAGTCCGAAGCGGTCGGCGGCGTGCTGTGAATTATGGAAAACATAGCTGGTGGTTGCATAAATCGGCACAGCGCGTGCGTCGCTTGCCGGGTCTGCCTGTTCCTGTCCTACGTGAAGCTGTAAGGTTTCAAATTTATATTCTGACATAATAAATACCTCTTTCTGTATGGCTTGAATTTAGCTTGATTTTATTGTTATGATAAGGAATGAATCGGTGGTTTTATACTAATTCCTGATAGAAAGTAGACTAATATTTTGTGAGGATATTTTTCGCAAGACAAGGCGGAGGACGCCGCAAGGCTGTCGCCTTGCAAGGACGACAACGCAGTCTTGCGGAAAATAGACCGCAAAGATTGTCTACTTTTTATTAGGTATTAGTATTAGAATGCGGTCAACCGCACATTCGCTCCGAAAATGTATTGATAATGACTGACATGCTTGTTGTCTCCTTTGTTTTCGTTGGTTCAATTATATACTATGTTAGTAGGTTTTGTCCAATACATGAAATTTATAGCCGGTTATAGATTCAGTCTATAACCGGCTAATCAAAAAACAGTCCGCTCAAACGAACGGACTGTTGCCTATTTGTGAGATTCTTGATAACTGCAAAGGTACTGTTCAAGCTCCTTCACATACAGCTGCGCGATATTGCTCAGCAGCATATTCTTTTTGGCGATATAGCCAATTACCATATTGCTCCCGACAGCGTCGTCGTCGGGCACAAACGGCACGGCGAGATAATCGGAGCCGTTCAGCTCCTCGCTGATGACGCCCGAGCAAAGGGTATAGCCGTTCAGCCCGATCATCAAATTGAGCATGGTTGCCCTGTCGGTCGCCTTGATGGTTTTGGGATACTCGCTCGTGCTGAGTATCTCCTCGGCGTAATAAAACGAACCCTTGTCGCCCTGCTCAAACGAAAGACACGGGTATTCCTTCAAATCATCAAATCTGATGGAAGCCCTGTCCGCGAGCGGATGCCCCTTCCATAAGTATACATAAGCGCTGCACTCGGTCAGCGGCGTAAAGGTCAGGCTGTTTGATTTCAGCAGCTTTTCGAGCGGCTTGCGGTTGAAGTCGTTTAGATATAATATGCCAATTTCGCTTTTGCCGCCTGCAACGTCGTCAATAACGTCGCGCGTGCGCGTTTCGCGGATAGCAAATTCATATTCGTCCGTGCCGAAGTGCTTTACCATTTCGACAAAGCTCTTGACCGCAAAGGAATAATGCTGGGTGGAGATGCCGAACTTCTTTTTCAGACTGCCGCCCTTGCCGTATTTTTCGAGCAAATTGTCGTACTGCGAAACCACCTCACGCGCATACCGGATAAACTCCGAGCCGTCGTTTGTCGGCGTGACGCCTCTGCCGCTGCGGTTAAAAATCGTGATGCCGAGCTCCTTTTCAAGCTCCTGCAAAGCTGACGTCAAGGACGGCTGCGCGATATATAGCTGCTCCGAGGCCTTGTTGAGCGAGCCTTCCTCGCAAATTACTATGACATATCTGAGCTGTTGAATCGTCACTGCTTATCACCCTAACTGATATAATCAAGGTCTGCAAAATCCGTTTGTGCCGAATCCGCAGGGATTTTACAATAAATCGGATAGTTTTTTGTTATACAAAAAATCATGAATCAGCTGATTCAGCTCCGACCACATTGGAAGCGTGTCGCACTCAGCGGCACGCGGACATTCCTCCGCGCCGTTTTCCAGACAGGAAACAATCGCCATGGAGTTTTCCATCACATCCAGAATCTCGCCGACAGCGTATTCCTCCGGCTTGCGGCTGAGACGGTAGCCGCCGCCCTTGCCGCTCACACCCTTGAGCAGCTTGGCGCTGACAAGCTCCTTGGCGATGATTTCCAAATATTTTTTGGAGATGCCCTGCCGCTCGGCAATGTCCTTGAGCGGCACATAGCCGTCGCTGTTCTGCCGCGCGAGGTCAATCATCACCCGCAGCGCGTAACGTCCTCTTGAAGAAATCATCGTTTTCGCTCCCTTATACTATTCTCATTTACCCTATTATAACATGGGATAAGTGGAAAAATCAATACTTTTTTCATTTTACCTATTGACTTAGTAGGCAAATGTAGTTATAATAGAATCAATGAGTTTAAGGAGTTGACACTATGCAGATATACGCGGACAATGCCGCAACCACCAAGATGAGCGAAGCGGCGATGGAGGCGATGACAGACGGCATGAAAAATTGGTTTGGCAACCCGTCCAGCCTGTACACCATCGGTCAAAAGGCAAAGGAAAAGCTTGAGGAGGCACGCGAGGAAATCGCCGCCGTCATCAACGCAAGCCCGAGGGAAATCATCTTCACCTCCGGCGGCAGCGAGGCGGACAATCAGGCGCTTCTCACTGCCGCCATCAACGGCAAAAAGCAGGGAAAAACGCACATTATCTCGAGCGCGTTTGAACACCATGCCATTCTCCACACACTGAAAAAGCTGAAAAAGAACGGCTTTGAGATAACGCTGCTGCCGGTTCACGAAAACGGAATCGTCCGCTTGGACGAGCTGGAGCAAGCCATTCGCGAGGACACCTGCCTTGTCACCATCATGACCGCCAACAACGAAATCGGCACCATTCAGCCGGTTGCGGAAATCGGCGAAATCTGCCGCAGGCACGGCGTTCTCTTTCACACCGACGCGGTACAGGCGGTGGGACACCTGCCGATTGACGTTCAGGCGCAGCACATCGACATGCTCTCCGCCTCGGCGCACAAATTCCACGGCCCCAAGGGCGTTGGATTTTTGTACGCACGCAAGGGAATTATCCTTCAAAATCTGATTGAGGGCGGCGCACAGGAACGCGGCAAACGCGCAGGCACCGAAAATCTTCCCGGTATTCTCGCGATGGCAGTCGCCTTGAAGGAAGCCGCCGCGCATATGACGCAAAACAACGCGCATATGACGGAAATCCGCGACTATCTGATTAAAGGTTTGTCCGAAATCCCCCACAGCGCGCTCAACGGCGACGCCAAACAGCGCCTCGCCGGCAATGTGAATTTCAGCTTTGAGGGAATCGAGGGCGAGGGCATTTTGCTGCTGCTCGACCAAAAGGGAATCTCCGCTTCCTCGGGAAGCGCCTGCACCTCTGGCGCACTCGACCCGAGCCATGTTCTTTTGGCAATCGGCAGGATTCACGACGTGGCGCACGGGTCGCTCAGGCTGAGTATCGGCGAGGACATCACCAAGGAAGAAGCCGATTATGTGATTGCGTCCGTCAAAGAGGTCGTCGCGCACCTCAGAAGCTTCTCCCCCGTTTGGCGCGATTTGACGGAAGGCAAAAAGGATTTCATATTAAAATAGGAGGAAACACAATGGCATTATACAGCGATAAGGTGATGGATCACTTTTTACAGCCCCGCAACCTCGGTACGATTGAAAACGCGGACGGCGTCGGCGAGGTAGGCAACGCCAAATGCGGCGATATTATGAAAATGTACCTGAAAATAGATGACGATATTATTACCGACGTAAAGTTTGAAACCTTCGGCTGCGCCAGCGCGATTGCGTCCAGCTCGATGGCGACGGAGCTTATCAAGGGTCAGCGCGTGGAGGACGCCATGCAGCTGACCAACAAAGCCGTTGCCGAGGCGCTCGACGGCTTGCCTGCCTACAAAATGCACTGCTCCGTGCTCGCAGAGGAAGCGATTCAGGCGGCGCTGGAGGATTATCATAATAAAATGGAACAGAAATAAAATCAAAAAGAAACGTGTTTTAAGAGCATCAATAACCGTTTGCGCGGCTGTTGATGCTCTGCTGTTTTATATATGATTTTCCTGTGACCGTTTACACTCTGTAAACGTAGTCCGATTTTTCTCAATCGGCTCCGGCTTGTAGGCGCGGCAGCTGCGGCGTGTTTTTAATACGGTTAAGGTTTCTGACATAATGATTCCTCCTGTTTTATTGGTTTAAATTTTTTTGCTTTATGTAGTCGATATATTCGTTGCCCTGCTCTTATTATAACGCCGTTTAGGGAATATCGCAAGCAGAACGGGCGCGTTTTGGGCAGCGAAACGCGTTTCAAAATGTGCAAAAGCCGGATAAGCCGCAGGCGTCTCAGCCTGCCGTCTTATCCGGCTTGATAATACGGTTTACGGAGCTTTAACCGTAATCCGCCAAGCGGTACTTGTGCTTGTAGGCGTTATAATTCTCGATAAACTGCGGCGAGCGTTCGGCTCTCAGCTCGT
>CAMJOD010000069.1 GCA_946407465.1 uncultured Clostridia bacterium | reverse complement strand
CTTGTCTTGCGAAAAATATCCTCGCAAAATATTAGTCTACTTTCTATCAGGAATTTGTATAAATCGGAGCGAAGCGACCCTCCATTCCAAGTTCCAAATTCCACATTCCAACTTTCAAAAAAACAAGGAGGCAAATATGACTATTATAGACGCAATTATACAGGGAATGGTGCAGGGACTCACGGAGTTTTTGCCGGTGTCCAGCAGCGGCCATTTGGCTATCACGCAGCACATCACCGGTGTGGCAGGCGAGGGAAACCTGTTTTTCAACGTCATGCTGCATGTCGGTACGCTGGTGGCGGTTGTGGCGTTTTATCACAAGCTGTTTTGGCGTTTGATCAAGGAATTTTTCCGCATGCTGCGCGATATATTCACCGGCAAATTCAAGTGGCGCGAGATGAATTATGAGCGCAATTTGATTGTCATGCTGATTATCGCGCTCCTGCCGCTGTTTATTATGTTCATACCTGTCCCGGGAACGGGCATGAAGGTCAAGGATTTGGCGGAGCTGTTCTCCGGCGCGCAGATTTTGCTGGTCACGGCGCTTTCGCTGCTGCTGACGAGTATTCTTCTCGCCGTCGGCGCACATTGCAACCGCAAAAACAGCGAACAGAGCTTCCGGCATATGCGCGGCGCCTCACCGGAGGCAAAGGGCAGAGAGAGCTACACCCTCGGCGACGCCCTCTGTGTGGGACTTATGCAGGTGGCGGCGGCGCTGCTGCCGGGACTTTCGCGCTCCGGCTCCACGCTGGCGGTCGGCGAGATGCGCGGCATCAACAAGCAAAAGGCGCTTGACTTTACATTTGTTTTGGGAACACCCTCGATTCTTGCGGCAGCTCTTTTGGAGGGCAAGGACGCGGTGAAAGCGGGGATTCATATTGAGCCGATGGTGATTATCGTCGGCGTTGTGGTGTCGGCGATTGTCGGCTACCTGTCCATCTGGCTGTTTAAGTGGTTCCTCAAGAGCGACAAGATGATTATTTTTATCGTCTATACCGCGCTTGCCGGCTTGGCGCTCACGGTCATCTCCGTCATCGAAATGGCGCAGGGCGTCAACCTGTTTACCGGTCAGCCTGCCGTGCTGTTCGGATAGATTATAAGGAAAAAGGATGGTTTGATTGGCATCAAACAAAGGAAAAAGAACAGTAAAATCAAATAGCAGCGCCAAGGCAGGCAGCGCCGGCCGCACCCAAAAGAGCAGCGGCAGGCGTTATGCCGAGCCAGAGCCACGAACAGGCTTGAGTCCGCGCGTGCGCTCGATTCTCTATGCGGCGGCAGCGGCGTTCTTTGTCATTATGCTTCTGTTTCGCGGTGCGAGCATCTGGACAAATATCCGCGCGGCGTTTATCGGTGTGTTCGGCTTGGGAATCGTGCTGGTGCCGGCGGTGTTTGTCTACCTTTGCGTGATGAATGAAAAGGAAAAACGTGCCATCGCGCATTTTAAGGCAAAGGTCGCGCTGTGTGTGCTGACAGTGCTGTTTGCCGGCGCGCTGGTCTACATACTCAGCGGCACGCCGCACAAGGACGAGCTTTTTTTGGCGGCGCTGGGCAATCTCTGGCTTGACGCCTACCGCGCGGTCAGCACCGAGGGGCAGAGCTATATCGTGTTCAGCTGCGGCTTTATCGGCGGCATTTTCGGATGGCCGCTCGCCAACTGGTGCGGCACCGTCGTCGCGGCGATACTCAGCCTGCTGGCGTTGGCGGCGATTGTTTTTATCCTCGCCAATTTGTCGGTCAATGATGTGGCGCGCGCAGTCAGAAGGGCGCGTGCCGAGGCGAGCCGTCAGCTGCAAAAGCGCCGTGAGCGCCGTCAGCTGCGTCAGCAGGAAACCGAGCCGGAGCCCCTGCCGCAGATGCCGCAGATTGATATTCCTTATACGGATACCGATGCGCGGCGCATTGACATTCCGCTGGACGACCCTTCCGCCAAAAAGAAGCAAAAGAAAAAGCCGGTGCGCCGGGGCGTGGATATGGACGTTTCCGACACCGGAGAGGGCAACGCCAAGGACAAGGATTTGTCTGTGGATTTGCAGAATATCATCAGCCGTGCCAGCCGGCCGGAGCTTGGCAGAACGAGCACGCTGGAGCATATCGCCGAGGATATCACGCAGGAAAAGCGCTCCAACCGCATGAGCGGCGGCGCCAAGCAGCCCGACCCCGAAACGGTGCCCTTTACGGTTCAAAAGAAGAAGAAAAAAGAAAAACCGCAGCCCGGGGATTACGCCGAATTTGAGCAGCTGGGCTACGGTTGGAACGATGAGGCGGAGACCAAGGCGGAGCCTGCCTATCACTATCCGCCGGTGCAGCTGCTCAATCCGCCGCAGAACACCAACGAGCAAAACGCCATGGAGGAGCTGCAAACCAATTCGCGCAAGCTGATTGACACACTGAACAGCTTCGGCGTCAACGCGACGATTACCAACATCTGCCGCGGTCCGTCGGTCACGCGCTATGAGTTGCAGCCGGCGCCGGGCGTCAAAATCAGCAAGATTACCAATCTGTCGGACGACATCGCCCTCAACCTCGCCGCCAACGGCGTGCGTATTGAGGCGCCGATTCCCGGCAAGGCGGCAGTGGGCATCGAGGTACCGAACAAGGTCGTCAGCATGGTCTCCATGCGCGAGCTGATTGATTCGGACAAGTTCCGCCGCGCCAAGAGCAAGCTGACCGCGGTGCTGGGCAGGGATATTTCGGGCGAGATTGTCCTCACCGATATTGCCAAAATGCCGCACCTGCTGATTGCCGGTACCACCGGCTCCGGTAAGTCGGTCTGCGTCAACTCCATCTTGATCAGCATTCTCTACAAGGCGACGCCCGACGAGGTCAAGCTGCTGCTGATTGACCCCAAGATGGTCGAGTTTTCCAAATACAAGGGTATTCCGCACCTGCTGGTGCCGATTGTCTCCGACGCGAAAAAGGCGGCGGCGGCGCTCGGCTGGGCGGTCAACGAAATGCTCAACCGCTATAAAATCTTTTCTGAATTTGACTGCAAGGATATCGACTCCTACAACACGCTGATTGAGCGCAATCTCCGCTATATCGAGGAGAATCCGCCCGTGGAAAACGAGGAGGGCGAGATGGTGCAGCCGGTCATGGAGGTGAACGGTCTGCCCGTCGCCAAGGAAAAGATGTCGCGCGTTGTCATTGCGATCGACGAGCTCGCCGACCTGATGATGGCGGCGCCCAGCGAGGTGGAGGACAGCATTTGCCGCTTGGCGCAGATGGCGCGTGCCGCCGGTATGCACCTGATTCTCGCCACGCAGCGCCCGACCGTCAACGTTATTACGGGCTTAATCAAGGCGAATGTGCCGAGCCGTATCTCGCTCAAGGTCAGCTCCAACATGGATTCGCGCACGATTCTCGACGTCGGCGGCGGCGAAAAGCTGATTGGACGCGGCGATATGCTCTTTTCACCGGTGGGCGCACCCAAGCCGATTCGTGTGCAGGGCTGCTATGCCTCCGAAGAAGAGATTGAGGGTGTGACCGCCTACATCAAAAAATCCGCCAAAGCCGAATACAATGCCGAAATCGAAGAAAACATCAAGCGGATTGAGGCCGAGGGCATCGGCAACGGCAAGAAGGGCGCCGACGCGGGCGACGCCGACGATATTCGTCTGGACAGCAAAATGGAGGAGGCCATTCAGTTTGTCATTGAATCGGGACAGGCGTCCACCTCCATGCTGCAAAGACGCCTGAAGGTCGGTTACGCGCGCGCAGGCAGAATGATAGACGATATGGAGCAGCTCGGCATTGTGGGACCGCATCAGGGCAGCAAGCCGCGCGACGTGCTGATGACCTACAACGAATGGCTCGAACGCCGCAACGTGCTCCAAAACAATCAGTAGGGGAGCGGTGAAGATGTTAACCGAACTGCTGCGCTGTCCGGTCTGCGCCTGTGCGCTGCATACCGAAGGGCGCGCGCTGCGCTGCGAACGCGGCCACAGCTTTGACATTGCCAGGGAGGGCTACGCCAACCTGCTGCTCTCCGGCAAGCCGGGCGACAGCAAGGGCGACAACAAGGAGATGGCGCGTTCACGCAGAGATTTTTTGAACAAGGGCTACTACGAACCGCTTGCAAGCGCGGTTGCGGACTGCGCACGGGCATACACCGCCGACGGCGACAGCGTGCTTGACATCTGCTGCGGCGAGGGCTATTACACCAACTGCCTCTCTGCGCGTTTGCCGCGCGCCTACTACGGCTTTGACATTTCAAAAAACATGGTGCGCCTTGCCGCAAAACGGCGCTGCGCCACCTTTTTTGTGGCAAATATCGCGTCTATTCCCATCCGCGACGATTCGGTTAGGTTTGCGTTTCACCTGTTTGCGCCGTTTCACGCAGCGGAATTTGGACGTGTGCTGCATCGGGACGGGGTGTTGCTCACCGCCATACCGGGCAAGGACCACCTCTACGGCTTAAAGCAGGCGCTCTACGACACGCCGTATCGCAACGACGAACAGCCGCCGCAGGCAGAGGGCTTGACGCTGACGGATACCGTCCGCGTCAGGGGACATATCAGTCTGAATGCGCCGGAGGAGATTCGGGCGCTGTTTCAGATGACGCCCTACTTTTATCACACGCCGTCAAGCGGTATGCAGCGGCTGGAGGCGCTGGAAGCGCTGGAAACGGATATTGAGTTTGTTTTATTGCTATACAAAAAATAAAAGCGGTCAGCTCACAGCGAGCTGACCGCTTTGGTTTTTGCCGATAATCAGTCTGTTTTTTCCCGGATAAGTCTGTAGCTCTGTGAATCCGACTCGAGCTCGAGATATTGGTCGGACAGTGTTTGACGCAGCTTGTAGGAGAAGGTGAGGGTGCTTTGCCAGGAGTTCAAACAGATGTCCACCGTCTTTTTTGCCTCGTCCACCGAGTAGGTGCCCTCGGAGCTGTTGTTTTCGGACTTGCTCGCCAGCAGGCATTTGTTGCTGCCGTCAAACGTCCATCGCCAGTCGTTGACGCCCTGCTCCGATTTCCAGGTGCCCTCAAGGGACTTGTTGGCGTTGTTGTTCAGACCGAGCTCTTCGTTGAAGTAGCTCACAGCGTCGTTTTTGAGCTTGCTGAGGTCGCCGCTATAGTTGATTTCGCTCTCAAAATAGCTTTTTGCGTTACTTACAATTTTGTTACCGGTGTCCTGCAGGTTTTGTGCGCAACCGCCTAAAGTTATCAAAGAGGTTACAGCCGCCAAGCCGACTGCAACAGCAGTTAAACCCTTTTTCATCCTAAAACCTCCGTTTTTTTGTATGATTTGATTATAGCATTACAGCGGCAAAATAATCTTCCTTATTGGAAAAATAACGGATTTCTTTGCGCAAAACAAAACAAAAATAAGCAATTTTGCGCGTTACAAAACGGTTAAAATTTCTTTAAAAAATTTTTTAACGGAAAAATAACGCTCGATTTCGCACAAAAACACTATATATTGTGGATTTTGTAACAAATTGACCTGTATAATGTATAAATGTTCGGCAAAATAAGATTTGACTTTTTTTTACAAAAGTGTTACAATAATAGCGGTTACATGAGTGTAACCGGTGAGATAGCTTCAATATCTTATAGAGATGGAAATAAACCAATCTTCGGAAAGGATGATTATTTGAAACGCAACCTATTCAAGAGAATCTCTGCGGTTGTCGTTACTACTGCAGTTTTGTTTACAACTGTTTTTTCGCTTTCTATTGTCACAAAGGTGTCCGCGGCGACCTTTACGCCCAGACTCACGGCGCCTTCCTACGACAACAAATATTATTATAACGGCAACTACAATATCTTCTATTCCGCAGGCTACGGCATGCCCAACTGCACCTGCTACGCCTACGGCAGAGCCTATGAGATTCTCGGATATGAGCCTGACCTCTCATGGGGCAGCGCTTATATGTGGTATGATTACAACCGCAACTACGGTCCCTTTGATTACGGTCAGACGCCCAGAGTCGGCGCCATCTGCTGCTGGAGCTACGGCTCGGGCGGTCACGTGGCAGTTGTTGAAAGCATTGACAGCAACGGCTTGATGACTATTTCAAACTCCGCCTACGGCAGCACCAACTTCTACCTCACCTACGCTTACACATGGGACTCCAATCCGGGCGGCAACTCCTACTGGAACTTCCAGGGCTACATCTATCTGCTTGATGAAGATGAGGTGATAGAGCCCACCACGACTAAGCCCGTTCCCGCCACCACACAGCCGACACAGCCTGCCACACAGGCTTCCGATTACGAGACAGGCTATTACACCGTTGACGCGCAGCCCTATCTCAATATGAGAAGCGGCGCCGGCACATCTACCAGTATTGTCAGGGCGGTTCCCGACAACACCACGCTGAACGTCACCAAGACGGTTTACAGCGGCGGCGCTGACTGGGGCTACACCACCTACAAGAACACCAATGGCTGGGTTGCACTCAACTATTGCGAATACGAGGGCAAGACGCAGCCGACAACCGCGGCACCCACCACGGTTCCGGCTACGACCGTAGCGCCCACCACCAAGGCGACGGTTCCGGCTACCACCGTAGCGCCGACCACCAAGGCGACGGTTCCGGCTACCACCGTGGCGCCCACCACCAAGGCGACAACACCGGCAACCACCGTAGCGCCGACCACCAAGCCAAAGGCTACCATTCCGGCGCCCACAGCTGCTCCGGTTGTTCCCACTGTTCCGCTTTCACACGGCGGCAGAGGTGATGTGAACGGCGACGGACTCATCAGTATTTTGGACGCAACCCTGATTCAGCAGTACCTTGCCGGTCTGCTCGACCTGTCCAAAACCGATATAAAATGGGCAGACTTTAACTGCGACGACCTTGTGAATATCGACGACGCAACCGCTCTCCAGCGTATGCTTCTCAACAGATAACGCAAGCGGACAAACAAAATAAACAAGCAAAGTGAGATACGGACGCAAAGCTGTATCTCACTTTTTAGTATTATATGCAAACAGGCGCTGTATCGCGGATTCCGATACAGCGCCTGTTGGTTTATCGTTCGTTCATAGAATCGTATGATTTCAAGCTCTATAGAAAATCTTAATTGACGGGAGCAGGCGCAAACTCGGCTAAGAATCGCTGAACGGCGGTGGCGTCGTCAATGTTGATAACGCCGTCCTGATTGTAGTCCGCGTTGGCGGCGGCTTTGCCTGTCAGCTGAATATGCTCCGCGATATGGCGCTGCATCGCCGTTACGTCCGAAATGCTCACAATGCCGTCCATGTCGGCGTCACCCAAAAGCGTCGGACGGTTTGTCTTGGCGGTAATCGCCTTTATCACAAAGGTGCCGCCGATGTCGTCATGCTGGGCTTCTTTGTACCAGTCCATCAAATCCTGTGCGCCGCCGTTTTGCAAAATATAGCTGTCGCCGCGCTTGCTGCTGTTCAAAAAGACATAGCCGTTTGAATTTGTCAGCCACTCGCCTACGCCGATGGTGCAGCTGCCGCCGCTCGCGGTGGTGTCCATCGCCACGGCAATGCTGCCGCTGCTGTCGGGATAGGCAAAATCCTCAATATCCGCGCACAAATAGCCGATGTAATCCACCGTGCCGTCATATAGCTTTGTCCACGCCGATTGGTCGGTGTTCGGCTGGCTGTCCGGCGTGTCGGGAACAAAATAAATGCTGTATGCCGCGCCGAGCGCGTTTGTCTTGAACATCACCTTGTCAATCACGTCAAATTCGCTGTCAAAGCTGAAATGATTGAGGAAGGTGAGCTGTTGGCTGTTGATGTAGTCGAACTCGTAGGTGGCGCCGTAGACCTCATTTTGCAGCAGCTTTTTGGTGCCGTCAATCGGCTCGACGCCGGTCAGGCTGTAGGAGGGATTGTATTTTTGTGCGAAGATATAGGCGTCCTCGTATGACATCCAAAAGTAGCCGCCCAAGTCGTTGTTGTCACCCCAGCTGTTTTTGATCAGCCACGCGCCGTTATTTTGCGGAAGTGTATGCGCAAGGGCGCTGAAGCTTTCGCGCGGATAGGTATCGTCCCAGCCGACGACCTCGATGGAGTGACCGGAATAGCCGCCGGTGTAGTTTGGCGGCATATAGTAGGAAAGCCTGTCGGCGCTCAGGCAGGAGGCGGTGTGCGCGTAGGAGCTGTAGACGCCGCCGTGCTCCATTATGCAGCGCTTGATGTCCTCCGGCTTGTCCTTGAACAGATATTTTACCGACGTCACGCCGTAGCGCGCCAAATCAACCGGCACATCATCGCTCGAGATGGGGTCAAAAATACTCAAATCACCTGCGTCCGACACAAACACGCCGCCCTGCCAGGAGGTGAGATAGCCGAGCGCGATGTTCGGATAGCCGTCGCTCGACACGCCGCGCTGCCATCCGGTGCCGTCGTTATGCGCCGTCGCCCACATATTGAGGTGGTCGGTTGACATATCCTCGGTTTTGTAGCCGGCACGCAGCAGGGTGGATTCGAGCGTTGCCATGCTCGCGAATGCCCAGCAGGAGTTGAATTGCTGTGATTTTACGGATGTAACATAGCCCAAATCGCGCGAGCTGTAGGCGTCCGGCAGCGCCGTCTGTTCCTCAGCGGCAGCGCCTACCGTGGCGGCGCTCAACAACAGCGCGGCGGCTGTCACGGCGGACAGCCCAAGGCTGAAGCGTTTTCTTTTCATATGATACCTCAAAACTGAATTTGTTCCCATTATTATAGCAAAAATCTGCGGCAAAGTAAAGGGTGCCCCGAAAAATATATGGCGGTTTATCGCGACAATTTTTTACAGCAAATCCGCGCCGCCGCACAACGGAATATTTTAGGGTTGCCAAAGAATAAAATCAGCTTTGCGCCGCACAATAAAACAGAAATATTTTCCGGAGGGATAGCATGCAGATGAGAACCGATTTGGCGATAGAGGCGCGCGAGCTGGCAGGCGACAGGGTGGCAGGAACGGACTATCGGGAATACCGCGAGAACGGCATGAAAATCTCGCGCCTGACAGTCAAAACGCAGCGTGCCGGACAACTGCTCGGCAAGGACGCCGGCACCTACATTACGGTCGAAATGCCCTCGCTGACGGATAATTTTACCGAAACAGATGAGCGGATCAAGACAATCGGCAGAGAAATCCGCCGCCTGCTGCCCGTCAACGGTCTGCTGCTTGTCGCCGGACTCGGCAACGAAGAAATCACGCCCGATTCGCTGGGACCCAAAACCGGCGCAAGGGTACTGGCGACGCGCCATATCACCGGAGAGCTGGCGCGTGCCGCCGGACTGGACAGGCTGCGTCCGGTGGCGGTGATGAACACCGGCGTGACCGGTCAGACCGGCATCGAAACAGGCGAATACATTCTCAGCATCGTCAAGCGCATCCGTCCCAACGCAGTTATCGCCGTGGATGCGCTGGCTTCGCGGCGGATTGAGCGGCTCGGCAGAACCGTCCAAATCAGCGACGCAGGCATTTCACCCGGCGCAGGCGTCGGCAACCACCGCACACGCATCAGCAAAGAGACCATCGGTGTGCCGGTCATCGCCATCGGCGTGCCGACGGTGGTGGACGCCCAGACCTTTGCCGGTGATTTGCTCAGCGACAGCGCCGTTCGCCGCAGCGCCGTATTGCCCAACCATAACGTGCGCCAAATGATCGTCATTCCGCGCGAGATTGACCTGCTTACCGAACGCGCCTCGCGCCTGCTGGCATTCTCGCTCAATGCCGCCATGCAGAACGCGTTTGATTTGAAGGAACTGGTTTCGCTGATGTAGGCAACGTGACGCTGCATCCAATCCGGCAACGTGACGTTGCATCCAATACGCGAACCGAACGTTAGACAGAAAGATAACCGGTATAGCCGCGTTATGAAAAGCAATAGCGACATATGTTTTATGCAGCACACTGTAATATTTTACGATGTAGGGGCGCACCCGTGTGTGCGCCCGGATAGGCAACCGTTTGTTTCCGCGACAGATACGGTCAGATAGGAAAACGCGGCTCGGGCGAACACATGGGTTCGCCCCTACAATGTCAAGGAAAAACGGCAGCAAGCATTTT
>CAMJOD010000068.1 GCA_946407465.1 uncultured Clostridia bacterium | reverse complement strand
CCGACCTGCTGATTACAAATCAGCTGCTCTACCAACTGAGCTACACCAGCATGTTATTTTCAAGTGCCTAATTACTATAACACAATCTGCTCCGTTTGTCAACACTTTTTTTGATTTTTCGGACGATTCTTTTTGAAACCTTTGCCCTGTGGTTTTATTTTGGCTTGAAAGCTGACTTTTTTGCTGCCTTTGCGGTGGGCGTTCTTTTTCACAAAACACCTGTGCGCTCATAAACGCCAAGCGGCTGCGCATACTAATACTATTCTATCCGGAAAGGAACCTGTTATGCCAACCGTAACTTTTGCCGACAAGCCTGCGCGCGCGGGGCGCTATTCATTCTATCAAAAGCTGATTTTTCTCTATCTGCTCAATCTGGCGGACTGGCTGTGTACCGAGGCGCTGCTTGCGACGGGCAAGTTCTTTGAGGCAAACCCGATCATGCGCCCTGTGCTGTCGGGATTCTTGCCGACGCTGCTGCTAAAGGGCTTGCTGCCGCTGGGGCTGAGCCTGCTGTGCGCTCTGCTCTACCGGCTCTCGCGCGGTGACGACAGCCGTTTCAGCGCCGCGCTGCTCAACACGGGAATTATCGTCTACAGTCTGGTCAATCTGTGGCATATCGTCAATTTCCTCTTGCTATTTTTCGCGTTTTAGGATAAAATAGGTTTGTTGCAAAAAAAGGAGGGGTAATTGTGCCGGCACTTTCAGTCAGAAATCTCGGCGTCACCTTTGTGGAGCGCGTGCTGTTCAGCGGCGTGAATTTTGACGTGGAATCGCGCGACAAGGTGGGCTTTATCGGCGCCAACGGCGTGGGCAAGACCACGCTGTTCCGTGTGCTCAACGGCGAGCTGCAGCCGACCGAGGGCACGGTTGCCTTTGAAAAAAATACCCGTGTGGGCTATATGGAGCAGCACGCCTGCCGCAATCCCGAGACGGACGTCTATCACGAGCTGCTCAGCGTGTTTGATTATCTGGTGCAGATGGAGAGCGACCTCGCCGCGCTCAACCGCCGCATTGCGCGGCAGCCGGAGAACATCGACGCCCTGATTGAGGAGCAGATGCGGCTGATTGAGGAGCATGAGCGCCTCGGCGGTCTGACCTACAAAAGCCGCACGCGTTCGGCGCTGCTGGGCTTGGGCTTTTCCGAAAAGGAGTTTTCGATGCCCGTGGGCAGCCTGAGCGGCGGTCAGCGCAGCAAGCTGTGTCTGGCAAAGCTCTTGCTCTCGCGCAGCAACCTGCTGCTGCTGGACGAGCCCACCAACCACCTCGACATTCAGTCCGTGAACTGGCTGGAGGACTTTTTGCGCGACTTCAAGGGCGCGATGATCATCATCAGCCACGACCGTTATTTTCTCGACAGCGTGACCAACAAAACCATTGAGCTGGAGCACAGCAAAACCATGTGCTACAAGGGCGCCTATTCGGAATTTATGAAGAAGAAAAAGGCGTATAACGAGTCGCTCAAAAACAAATATGAAAATGATATGAAAGAAATCCGCCGCATTGAGGGGATTGTGGAGCAGCAAAAGCGCTGGGGACGCGAACGGAATTTTATCACCGCCGCCAGCCGCCAAAAGGAGGCTGACCGCATCAAGGCGCAGCTGGTCGCGCCCGACAGCGAGCTCGAGACCATGCGCATGCGCTTTGAGCCGCGCTGCGAGAGCGGCAACGACGTGCTGATGTGCCGCGGCATTGCCAAGAGCTTTGGCGACAAGCACCTGTTTCGCGATGTGAACATACATATCCGCAAGGGCGAACGCGTTTTTGTCCTCGGCGAAAACGGCTGCGGCAAGACCACGCTGTTCCGCATTTTGACCGCCTCGCTGCCGCAGGACAGCGGCGAATTTGAGTACGGCGCCAACGTCATGACGGGCTATTTTGACCAGATGCAGCAGGATTTGCACCTCGACAAAACCGCGATTGACGAGGTGTGGGACGCCTTTCCGAGCCTCACACAGACCGAGGTGCGCAGCGCGCTGGCTTCGTTTTTGTTCAAGGGCGACGACGTGTTCAAGCCGCTGGCAAAAATGAGCGGCGGCGAACGCGCGCGGATTTCGCTGCTCAAGCTCATGCTCAGGGGCGCCAATCTTTTGCTGCTCGACGAGCCGACCAACCACCTTGACGCCGCCTCGCGCGAGGAGCTCGAAAACACCCTGCTCGACTACAGCGGCACGCTGCTGATTATCAGCCACGACCGCTACTTTATCAACAAGCTCGCCGACCGTGTGCTGGTGCTGCAAAAGAACGGCGTAAAGGAATATTTGGGCAACTACGACTACTATCTTGAGCGCACCAAGGCGGAAAAGGAGCAGGCAAAGCCTGCCGAAGCCAAGCGCGAAAAGCCGCAGAACGACTACTTCCTGAAAAAACAGCAGGCGAGCGAGGAACGCAAGCGGCAGACCAGACTGAAAAAAGCCGAGGAAGAAATCGAGCGACTGGACGCCGCCATCGGCGAGGTGCAGGCGCTGCTTGCCACCGACGCGGTCGCCGCCGACTACGAGCGGCTGCTGGAGCTGACCGCCGAGCTGGAAGCGCTGCAAAAGGAGCAGGAGCAACAATATTTGCTCTGGGAGTCACTTGCCGATTGATTTTTTTGAAAAAGTGTAGTATAATAGATGACGGGGACAAAATCCCCGTCCATAACCGCCCGTGGCGCAGCTGGATAACGCAACGGATTCCGATTCCGGAGAACAGGGGTTCAAATCCCTTCGGGCGGGCCATCTTAGGTGAGCAATTTTGATACCATGTATTAAGGTTGCTCACCTCAGTATTTATGCTTATTTTTTGAGAGTTGCCGGTTTAACTCTCAGTCAAATGGTACGAAAAACAGCCTTGTTTGTTAATGATTTGACTACCATGGCGAATGAGTAATAACTCGAACATTCTTGTTAAAGCCGGCAAGGACAAGCCCACTGTAATGAAACTATTAACAAAAAACACCACCGCCCTTTAACGCGCAACTGACGTTATTGTGGAAAGCACAATCGACGCAGGAACAGAAAGCTGAAAGAGGTATAGAATATGGCAATTCATAATAAATCCCATCATAATCACGCGTTGATGTCTTTGAATAAAATGAGAAAAGACAATACCCTTAAAAACAAGACTGCAGCAGATTTTGACCCACCGGAAAAACCTATTGTATGCCTTAATATTATGGATTGCTGCGACTTTCTAAAGGGAATCCCTGACAACTCGATACAGTTAATCTGTATTGACCCTCCATATAATCTTGAACTTGCAGGCTGGGATATTTACGAAAATTATATTGAATGGGCTTCACAATGGTTGGATGAGTCATACAGAGTGTTGTCTGAATCCGGTAGTATGGTTATTTTTGGCGGTATACAGTTTAGAGATGCGAAATCAGGGGATTTAATTGACATTATTCAATATGTTCGGCATAACACAAAATTTAAGCTAATAAATACTATAACGTGGTATTATAAAAACGGAATGTCTGCCCACCGCTATTTTGCCAATAGGCATGAAGAAGTTATTTGGCTAGCAAAAACGAATAATTACTATTTTGATTTAGATGCAGTTAGAGTTCCTTATACAGAGGAGCAGCTGCGTCTTGCACTAAAAGATAAGAGGCTTAACCCCGAAAACACGCGAAAAGGCAAAAATCCGACTAATGTTTGGGAAATCGGTAGGCTGAATGGAAATAGTAAAGAACGTGTTGGACACCCAACGCAAAAGCCGGTTGAAATAATAGACCGTTTCGTGAAATCTTTGTCTTATCCGGGTTCCGTTGTACTGGACTTCTTTGCCGGAAGCGGAACCGTTGGACGTGTTTGTATTTCCGAAAACCGTCATTGTTTAATGTGTGACAGCGCCTCTTCGACAATAGATTACTTTAACAAACACCTTGCGCTAATGAAAGCATTAAAGCAAGACACGGGGTATATTGCAGTACATAACATTGATGATTTTTTCAACGCTAAAGAAATAGAGAGGGCTATGTAACTATGAAAAAGGGGCAATCAGACAGACTGACAGAACAGCAAAAAAGGGACAAGGTCCTATTACAATTTTTCATAAAGACGCACAGATACATGACAAAGAAGTTGGGAATACTTCTCTTTTTGTTATAAAACAGCTTAAATTTGAATTTCCTATGTTAAAATTTCGGTATAGGAAAGACTTATCGAAAAAAGAAATAAATAAAGCATTACAAAAAATAGACAGTTATCTTGGGCAAACCCTTTTTGTCGAAAGTGCAAGCATAAGACCTGACGGCGGGCTGATTGAAGTACAGGACGACAACGGCAATTGGCGCGTTGTTTTAGTATCAGAAGCCAAGCATCAAGGCAAAGATATAGAAAACATAAGAGAAGGAAAACTTGTTGGAAAGAATAATAATCAAGACCTTATGGCAGCTGGAAATGCAATCGAAAGAGCATATAAGAACGTCAACGAAATTGCTAATTTTATGTTGGCAGAGCGGTTTTTTCCATACATCATATTTTTGGAGGGCTCCAACTTCTTAACTCAAAATGTCACCGTTACGCGTCCTGATGGAAGAAAGGTGACTTTGACATACAACGATGGTACGCTAAACAGGCTTGATAGATTGACTGCGGCAAATTATGGTATGCCCATAAACACGAATCTTTGCGAAAACAAGTTTGTAAAGTGTAATGGTGCAACGATTATGTTGCAAGCTGCTTCGATTTACACAAAAGGTGAAGGTGGTCATTGGAGTGATGAAGATATGATTATGGTTATGCTTGAAGTGGCGCGAACTTCTTTGAAAATGCTTGGAACTGATATATTTGAGCAACTTAGCAGGCGATAATCTAATATCCTATCATTTAGAATTTGCTTGTGGATTTAAGCGATAAATAAGCAACAAAAAACGGCGGAGTCTCGGTTTGACGGGATTTTCGCCGTTTTGAATTTGCTAACTCTCGGATAAACTTTCATTTTAGCTCTGAAAATGCGCTGATAAAAGGTGTTTATACTATTATGTTTTGCGGCGACAGATAGTGCTTGCCCAAAAAGAACGGATAACCCTTTTGCCTGCCAAAAAAAACTTGATTGATTGGAACTTTTGTGATATAATCAATTGGAATAGGCAAAATAGCTGTGAAAGGACAGATTTGATGATAAAACCGAACCAATACCGCACCGTCAGCTGCGGTGAATTAAGAGAAGAAAATATCGGTCAGCAGGTGCGCGTTGCCGGTTGGGTGGAGAATATCCGCGACCACGGCGGCGTTATGTTCCTCGATATACGCGACCAGTACGGCGTGCTGCAGGTGGTCGTACACGACGACAAGCTGCTCAGGGGCATCAACAAGGAGTGCACCGTCACGCTCAGCGGCGAGGTCGTCAAGCGCGACGAGGAAACAATCAATAAAAAAATCGCAACGGGCATGGTTGAGGTTCACACCGGGGACATCACCGTTTTGGGCAAGTGCAAAAACGTGCTGCCGTTTGAGGTTGCCACCTCCACCAACACCGGCGAGGATGTGCGCCTGAAATACCGCTTCCTCGACCTCAGAAATCCCAAGGTACACAAAAATATTATGTTCCGCTCGCAGGTGATTTCGTTCCTGCGCCAAAAGATGACAGAGCTGGGCTTCACCGAAATCAACACACCGATTCTGTCCACGTCCTCTCCCGAGGGTGCGCGCGACTATTTGATTCCCAGCCGCAAGCACAAGGGCAAGTTCTATGCGCTGCCGCAGGCGCCGCAGATTTTCAAGCAGCTGTTGATGGTGTCGGGCTTTGACAAGTATTTTCAGATCGCGCCCTGCTTCCGCGACGAGGACGCACGCGCCGACCGTTCGCCCGGCGAGTTCTATCAGCTCGACTTTGAAATGGCGTTCGCCACGCAGGAGGACGTCTTTGACATTGCCGAGCAGGTGCTCTATGAGACCTTTGTCAAATTCTCCGACAAGCAGGTCTCCAAGCCGCCGTTCCGCCGCATTCCGTTTGCCGAGTCCATGCTCAAATACGGCACCGACAAGCCCGACCTGCGCAATCCGCTTGAGATTGTCGAAATCAGCGACATGTTTGTCGAGACCGATTTTGCGCCCTTCCGCAAAAAGTGCGTCCGTTCGCTCAACGTGCCGGACGCTGCCGCGCAGAGCAAAAAGTGGTTCAAGCGCATGGAGGAGTTTGCGCTGTCCATCGGCATGAAGGGACTGGGCTATGTCAAGGTCAACGACGACCTCACCTTTGACGGCCCGATTGACAAGTTCCTCAAGCCCGGCGACCGCGAGGAGCTGATTGCGCGCAACGGCTCCAAGGCAGGCGACGTCATTTACTTTATCGCCGACACCGCCGCCGAAGCGCCCAAGCTCGCCGGTCAGATTCGCACCGAGGTGGCAAGCCGCCTCAAGCTGATTGACACAAGCCGCTTTGAGATGTGCTTCATCGTCGATTTCCCGATGTTTGAGCGCGACGAGGACGGCAAGATTATCTTTACCCACAACCCGTTCTCCATGCCGCAGGGCGGCTTGGACGCGCTGGAAAACCAAGACCCCGAGACCATTCTCGCCTATCAGTACGACATCGTCTGCAACGGCGTGGAGCTTTCCTCCGGCGCGGTGCGCAACCACGATATTGAGATTATGAAAAAGGCGTTCGACATGGCAGGCTACAGCGAGGACGACCTCAAAGCCAAGTTCTCCGCGCTCTATAACGCCTTCCAGTACGGCGCGCCGCCGCATGCCGGCATGGCGCCCGGCGTTGACCGCATGCTCATGCTCCTCACCGGCGAAGAAAATATTCGCGAGGTCATCGCGTTTCCGATGAATTCCAACGCGCAGGACGTTCTCCTCGGCTCGCCCGGAGAGGTCACCGAGCAGCAGCTGCGCGAGGTACACATTAAGCTGAGATAACGAACCGTTCGGAGGCTGACGCGTCACGCTTGTACCGACTGACAAAAAATCATTTGAGCCGTCTCTTTTGTGGGACGGCTTTTGATTTATGCCGAAAGGCTTCCTTGAAATTCTGCGGGGAGTGTGTTATACTATTATCCGACAAAAAGGAGAGGGAATGGTTATATGGCAAAGGCGGTTCCGCTGTTCAGCGGCAGCAAGGGCAACAGCTACTTTATCGGCTCCGGCGGCGAGGGCGTGCTGATTGACGCAGGCAAAAACTGCAGGCAAATCGAAACGGCAATGGCGCTCAACGGCGTGCCGATGGAGCAGGTCAGGGCGCTGTTTATCACCCACGAGCACATTGACCACTGCGCGGCGGTGCGCGTGCTCGCAAAAAAATATCACCTCGACGTCTACGCCAGCGAGGGCACCCTGCGTGCGCTGGAGATGAGCGGCAAGCTCGACCCGCGAACGGTGACGCATGTGATTACCACCGAGGTCGCTGTCGGCGACATGCTTGTCAGCCGCATCAACACACCGCACGACGCGGCGGAAAGCTGCTGCTACCGCGTGGTTTGTCCCGACGGCAAGGCGGCGCTGGTCGCGACCGACATGGGCGTCATGACCGACGGCGTGCGCATGGCGGCTGCCGCGAGCGATTTTGTGGTGCTGGAATCCAACCACGATATTGACATGCTCAAAACAGGTCCCTACCCGTATCCGCTGAAAAGGCGGATTCTCTCCGACAAGGGGCATTTGTCCAACGAGGCATGCGCCGCCGAGCTGATTGAGCTGGTGCGCGGCGGCACGCTGCGGCTGATGCTCGGGCATTTGAGCGAACAAAACAACACCCCTGCGCTGGCGCTGCGCACCTCGGTGTGCGAGCTGGAACGCGCCGGAATGAAATATAACAACGACTTTACGCTGGACGTCGCGCCGGCGGCAGCGGTCGTCGGGAGCGTGATTTTCTGATGCTGAAGGTCAACATCATTTGTATCGGCAGGATTAAGGAAAAATATTTTTCGGACGCCGTCAGCGAATACGCCAAGCGGCTGGGCGCCTTCTGCAAATTCGCGGTCGTCGAGCTGCCGGAGGAGCGAATCAAGAGCAACACCCCCAACGCCGCGCAGATTGACGAGGTGCTCACCGCCGAGGGACGGCGGATTCTGCAAAAAATCGCGCCTGCCGACTATGTGGCGGCGATGTGCATCGAGGGCAGGCTGCTGTCGAGCGAGGAGCTGTCGGACACCCTCTCGCGCGTGGCGGTCGGCGGCAAGAGCACAGTGGACTTTGTCATCGGCGGCAGCTACGGACTGAGCAGGGAGGTCAAGCAGCGCGCCGACCTGCGGCTTTCCATGAGCCGCATGACCTTTCCGCACCAGATGGCGCGGATGATTTTGAGCGAACAGATTTACCGCGCGTTTGAGATTGCAAGCGGCGGCAAATATCACAAATAGAGGAAACGCTATGGCTTTGGACGGAATTTTTTTACGGCATATCAAAAAAGAAATCGAACAAACCGCGCTCGGCGCACGCGTCAGCCAAATCTATCAGCCCAACCGCGACGAGCTGGTGCTGATTCTGCGCGGCTATGAGGGCGGCAAAAAGCTGCTGCTGTCGTCGCGCGCCAACTCGCCGCGCGTCAATTTTTGCGTCAAAACGCCCGAAAATCCGGCGCAGCCGCCGATGTTCTGCATGCTGCTGCGCAAGCGGCTGGGCGGCGGCAAGCTGGTCGGCGTGCGGCAGCTGGGCTGCGACCGCGTGCTGTTTCTCGATTTTGAATGTATCAACGAGCTGGGCGACATGGAGGGACTGAGCATTGTCTGCGAAATCATGGGCATGTACAGCAACCTGATTGTGATAAACCGCGACACCGGCGTGATTATCGACGCCATCAAGCGCGTTGACCTGACGATGAGCAGCCGCCGCTTTGTGCTGCCAAACATCAAATACGAGCTGCCCGACGCGCAAAAAAAGCTGAATATTCTCGAACACACGCCCGAGGAGGTCGCGCTTGCGGCGGCGGCGCTGCCGGCTGAAATGCCGCTCGCCAAGGCGCTGATGCAGGTGATACAGGGCGTGTCGCCGATTGTGACGCGCGAGCTTGCCTTTCGTGTGAGCGAGGGCGCCACCAACCGCGCGGAGGGTATTTTGCGAGAAAAGCTTCTCGGCGTGCTGGCGGACTTCAAAAAGATTGCCGAGGGCTGCGGCGAGACGCCGTGCATTGTCTACCGCGAGGACGGCAGACCGATGGACTTTTGCTTTATGCCCATTCGGCAATACGGCGGCTACGCGGCTGTCAAGGAGACCGAGGGCTTTTCGGCGACGGTGGACGAATTTTATGAGGAGCGCGACGCGAGAGAGCGTATGCGCGTCAAGAGCCACAGCCTGCAAAAGCTGCTGACAAACCTGATTGACCGCACCGCGCGCAAAATCATCAAGCAGCAGGCGGAGCTGGCGCAGTGCGGCAACCGCGAGCAGCTGCGCGTCACAGGCGATTTGCTGCACGCGAATCTCTACCGCATTGAGCGCGGCGCGAGCATGGTTGAGGTGGAGAATTTTTATGACGAGAACAATGCCTTGGTGCAAATCAGGCTGAATCCGGCGATTTCGCCTGCCGCCAACGCGCAAAAATATTACAAGGATTATCAAAAGGCAAAGACCGCCGAGACGGTGCTTGCCGAGCAGATCGAAAAGGGACAGGCGGAGCTTGCCTATCTGGAATCGGTCGCGGACAGCGTTGACCGCGCCGAAACGGAGCGCGAGCTGAGCCAGATACGCGAGGAGCTGACCGAGCAGGGCTATCTTCGCCGGCCAAAGGGCAGACAGCCCAAGCAGGCGCAGCTGCCGCCCAAGGAGTTTGTGACCTCCGACGGCTTTGTGGTGCTGGTGGGCAGAAACAACCGCCAAAACGACAAGCTGACGCTCAAAACCGCCGCCAAGACCGACGTGTGGCTCCACACCAAGGACATTCACGGCTCGCACGTGATTATCCGCACCGAGGGCAAGCCCGTCACCGAGACGGCGCTTTTGGAGGCAGCGCAGCTTGCAGCCTATCACAGCAAGGCACGCGAGAGCACCAACGTTCCCGTTGACTACACCCTCGTCAAGCACGTCAGCAAGCCTGCCGGCGCCAAGCCCGGCATGGTGATTTATGTGAAGAACAACACCTTATACGTAACTCCCAAGCGTGACGCTTGACCCAATCCGCGCAACTGACGGTTGATAATTAGGAAGTGTGTAATCCCGCGTTTGAAA
>CAMJOD010000067.1 GCA_946407465.1 uncultured Clostridia bacterium | reverse complement strand
CGAAAAATATCCTCGCAAAATATTAGTCTACTTTCTATCAGGAATTAGTATCAACTCTCAACTCTCAACTCTAAAAAAAGAGCCACCTCACATGGAGATGGCTCTTTTATTCATTCCAAAAAACGTCAGTCGCCGCGCCAATTACGCATTACACATTACAAATTCGCATCGACGTTCTGTATATCTACGGACTGAAATGCCGGGTCTTTTGCAAAATCGGGCAGCAGCTTTTTCTTGAAGATATAGGTCGCGACGCAAAACAGCGCGAAGCTTGCCAGACAGAGCAGCGACACCACAAGTCCCGGCCAGAAGCCGTTGGGCGCGTATTTGAGCACGATGGTGTGCTCGCCCTGTGACAGCGGAAACGCCAGCAGCGAACCGCCGACGGGCGTGATTTCGGTCTCTTTGCCGTCTACATATGCCACCCAGCCCTTTTCGTAGGGAACCGAGGTGTAGAACAGACCGTCCTTTGCCGCGTTGATGGTGCCCTCCATCTTGCCGCCGTTGCGGAAGTAGGTGGTGTTCATCACGCTTTGGCTGCAAATCTCGTAGCCTTCCTCAAAGACCTCTTGGTTGAGCGCACAGACATACACTCTGGCGGTGCCGCTCGCGTTCGCCTCCAAATCCGCCTGCAAGGAGAGGACGTCTCCCTTGCTGAAATAACCGGCGGAGGCAATGCTCACACGATCCATATTCACCTTTTCGCCGACAGAGCGGTTGTTGCGCAGGATTTGCACATTGTCGCCCTTGTTGATGGAGGAGCTGAACAGATACAAGCCGTCCTGCTGAACGGTGTAGTTCCATTGCAGACGCGGCGCAATGCCCTGTGTGATGCAGGAGTAGCTGTAGCTGCCGTCGGCATTTTTGTTGACGCTGAACTGCGAGGGGTCGGTGTGTTCCTCGCTGTCCGGCTCTATGGGCGTATAAACCGACTGGTTGATGCCCGTGGCAAGGCGGAAAAACTCAGCCTGCCTTTCAAAGGGATTAAAGCTGTTTTCCTCCCTGATTTCCTCCCATTGCAGGAGATTCTCGTTCACCATAAAGCCCATGGGAATATAGTGGTTGTTGCGGAACAGCTTGATGCCGCCGGAGCTGGAAACCTCTGACAAATCATAGGTGTTGTGTACGCTGCCGGAACGCGCAATCAGGTATTTGAGGTTCATAAACATGTTGGTGACAGGCGAATTCTCCTTGTAGAGATAGCGGTTGCCTGCCTGCCAGCCGTTCATGCCGAAATTCTGGTAGAACAGCGTCATGCTCTCGTTTGCCATGGAGTTGAACATCGACAAGCCGTGATAGTGGTTGAGCGCGCCGTCGTTGAGCGTCTGGGTGCTCTCCGTCTCGGCTCGCCACAGCTCGGGCGTGTTCTGCTCCTGCTCCTTCATATAATTGACAATCGCCTCGGTATTGCTCTCGCCGCGCGGATAGCCGTTTGTGCCGGTCACGGTCGTAACATTCACGCCGAAGTAGCCCGTGTAGCCGCTCTGCGCAATCGCAATCACCAGCAGCGAAATCGTCACACCCTGCAGCGAAACAACGCGCTTGGTATAGAGCACCACCAGCACCGTAATCAGCAGCAGCAGCACCGCCACGGTCACAAGCGTCGGCGGCACCCAACTCATGCGATCGGGCCGGGAATGTCCCTTGACCGCAAACATATTGAACACCCCTTGGTCATAGGGACCCTCGCCGTCGGGATTCTTGGTGCCGGAAAAGTCAAACTCCATCAGCAGCACCACAAAGCTCAGCGCAGCCGCCGTCAGCGCGTGCAGCAGCCTTGTTTTGCGAATAACCGTAAAGGCGTGGAAGCCCAGCACAATCATCACAAAGCTGACGAGATAGCTAAAGCGGTAATAAATCATGTTCGGGAAGTGGAAGCCGTGCCAGACAAAGTCGAGCTGACGGATAATAAAGCTGAGGAACATGAACAAAATCAAGCCCATACCGGTGAGCTTTTCTCGGAGCTTAATCTCCTTGGAGGTCAGGCTGAGAAACACGAAGAAAATCGGAATCGCACCGCAGGCGATATTGGGCATGGCGTCGATTTCCTTGTTGGCGGCAACGGTAAAGTTCACCAGATTGCCGGTGACGCTTTTGAGTCCCTTTAGCACGCCGAGCAGGTCATTGCTGCCGCCGATATTCGTTGCAAATTCCTGCGGAAAGGCGCTGCCGCTCGCGTGGGTGTTTTGCAGCGCAAGGAACGCAGGCAGCACAAAAAAGGCGGTCATGCCGATTCCCAAAACCGTAAACACGCCGAATTTGAGAAAATTGGCGGCAAACGCGCGCACACCGTGCCAGCGCGTGATATGATAGCAGATAAAAATCAGCAGGATAAAAATGCAGGTGAAAAAGCCGATGTAGTAGTTGGTAATCAGCGACAGCGCCAACGTGACGGTGTAGAGACGGAAGCGGTTTTCGGTGAGCAGCTTCACGGCTCCCAGCGCAACCAGCGGCGTAATGCAGACCGTGTCGAGCCAGATGGTGTTCCAGTAGTAGCCCATAAAAAAGGCGCAGAACGAAAAGCTGATGCCGAAAATCACCAGCGAGGCGTCGTTGCGTTTGAACACGCTTTTGAGAAAGAACGCCATAAAGGAGCCTGCGAGCGCAATCTTGACCGCGACCGAAACCATCAAAAACTCGCGCAGCCAGTCGGGCGAAACAAACAGGGACAAAAAGTTCATCGGGCTCGCCAGGTAGTAGGACATCAGCGAAAAATAGTTAGCGCCGGAGCCCACCGACCAAGTCCAAAACAGGCTTTCGCCGTGCTGGAGCTTGTCCTGAAAATCCGCCAAAAAGGGATAGTACTGGTGCCACAGGTCGGTCACGAGAATCTGCTTGTCCGCCTTTCCGAACGGGGACACATCCATCAGACCGAACGCCGTCAGCATCAGCGCCAGCGGAACCAAAAACGCTATCCACACATACAGGTTGCGCTTCGCGAACGCAAACAGCCGCTGCGGAATCGTCTTTGGCTCACGTAGGATTGGGATAGTTGGCATAGAATCAATACCTCCGTGTTGTTGACATAATAATACAAATACTATTGTAACACGTTTTTGCGGCGCGGTAAATAAAAATTTTAAAAATACTAAGAAAATTATATAAAATTATCAAAAAAGTTTGGACTTTTGCCGCAATCTTTGCTATAATAGAACCGAAGGTGATAAAATGACAAAAAAACATTCAATTGATTTGGTAGTCCCCTGCTATAACGAAGAGGAGGGACTGGAACACTTTGTTTTGGAAACCAACAAGGTGATTGACTCCCTGCCCGATTATGCGTTCCGCTACATTTTGGTGAACGACGGCAGCCGCGACAAAACCTATCTCATTATGAAACGGCTTGCCGCGCGGTTTGACAACATCAAATATATCAGCTTTTCGCGCAATTTCGGCAAGGAAGCGGCGATGTATGCCGGTCTGCAGCACACGTCCGCCGACTATGTGGTGGTGATGGACGCGGATTTGCAGCATCCGCCGGAGATTTTTCCTCAAATGCTCGCGGCGATGGAGGAGGGCTACGACTGCTGCGCCACCAAGCGCGCGGAGCGAAAGGGCGAGAGCTTTTTCCGCGGCTTCTTTTCCAAGCTGTTCTTCAAGCTCAGCAACAAGCTCACCGACGTCAAAAACCCCTACGGCGCCATGGATTACCGTATGATGACGCGCCAGATGGTGGACGCCATTTTGGAGCTGAGCGAGGTGCAGCGGTTTTCGAAGGGCATTTTTTCGTGGGTCGGCTTTGACACCAAATGGATTTCGTTCCGGACGGTTGACCGCCAGCTCGGCACCACCACGTGGAAGTTCTCTTCTCTGTTCAAATACGCAATCGACGGCATCACCTGTTTTTCGGTGGCGCCGCTGCGGTTCACGGCGGTGATGGGTGCGGTGATTTTTTTCATCTCACTGATTTATATCCTCATCACACTGATTCAAACCCTGTTTTTCGGCATAACCACACCCGGCTATGTCACCACACTATGTGCCGTACTGTTCCTTGGCGGCATTACGGAGATGTCCATCGGGATTCTGGGCGAATACATCGGCAGAATCTACATGGAATCCAAGGACAGACCCATATATATCACCAAGTTTTCCAACTTTGAGGAGGAAAACAATAAAGAAAGAGAGGATTTATCATGAGCAAAGAAACCACAGGCAAAGAAACCACAGGCAAAAAAATCGGAGCAGGACTTGCGGCTTGCGTGCTCGCTGCGATGATGGTTATCAGCTGCGTTGTCAGTCTGATTGCCCTCAAGCCCGGCGGCGCCGAGACCGGCAGCGCGGTTGACAAAGCAAGCGAGCTGACCGTCAAAAAGGTGACCGCCTTTGACGAGGATTCCGTCAGAACCAACGCTGTCTTTACCGACATGATTCTCAAGCGTGTCTGCGGCGCGGCGCTCGCCTTCAAGGGCAGCGAGGCTGAGCTCGAGGGCATCGCCTCCACCCTGTCCTTTGACAGCATTATTGTCACCGACGAAAAGGGCAAAATCACTGCTTCCTATCCCGACGACCTCAAGGGCAAGGCGCTCAAGGACGACCCGAACACCCTGGCTCTCACCCCTGTTGCCAAGGGCATCACCAACAAGGCGATGGGCGACATCACCGAGAACGAGGACGGCACCTACAAGATTACCGCGGCAGCCAGACGCACCGACAGAGAAGAAGGCGGCGCAGTTGCGGTCGTGCTGACCAACGACACCTACGGCGCTGTTCTGGGCAAGGATTTGGCGGCTTCCTGCGGCGAAAACGTCATCATTGAAAAGGACGGCAAGCGCCTCAGCACAAGCTTTGCGGACGCAGGCGAGACCTCTATTGCCGATTTGGGCGTCAAGGAGGACGACAAGGCTGTCAGCATCAAGGCGAACGGCAAGGACTACGACGCAAAGGCAGCCACCGTCGGCGAATATCATGTGCTGACCGCTGTAACACCGCAGGCGTCCGGCGGCAACGGCTGGGGAACCTTCTGGATTATCGCTATCACAGACATCGTTCTGGCTGTTGCCGGCGTCATCATCTTTATGGCGGCAGGAAAGTCTAAGGCAAAATAATCCGAATGAGCAAGCTGAAATCCTTTTTTGACATCAAATTTCTCAAATTCATTCTGGTCGGTATCATCAACACGCTGGTGGGCATGGGCTTGCAGTTCGTGTTCTACAACGTGTTCGGCTGGGACAAGTATGATTGGGGCGTGGTGATGGCGAGCCTGATCGGCAACATCATCGGCAGCGTCGTCAGCTACTTCCTCAACAAATATTTCACGTTCAAGAACAAAGAAAAGGGCTGGAAGCCGGTGCTGCGCTTCGCGCTCAACATCGCCGTGTGCTATGCCATCGCCTATCTGCTGGTGTCGCCGCTGGTGAGCTGGGTCAGCACCGCCAACCACTGGTCAATGTTCGGCTGGAGCGTCGAAAAGTTCGCGGGCAACCTCTCGCTTGCCGCAGGCGCATGCACCTTTGTCGCGTGCAACTACATCGGACAGCGGTTCTTTGCGTTCAGAGAGAAAAAACAATAGAATATGAAAAGCACCGGTATAGGCAAAGGCGTCTGTACCGGTGTTGTTTTTTGTCAAAAAGAATCATTTCGGATGCCGCACCAAAGCCACCGCACGCTTCATCACACTTCATCACACATGTAAGAAGTGCCAAAAACCGCATAGATAAGCCATTTTTGAGGGCACACATGCACACAGCATTCACGGAAGCATGACGCACACGCACGCAGCGTTACAAAATCGGGGCGGAGCGACCGGTCAGCAAATCCATAATGCGTAATGCGTAATCGGCTGAGAGGAAACGTTTCTTTTATATATCTTTTTTCCATGTGAATGTAGGGGCGAACCCATGTGTTCGCCCAGCCGCGTTATCCTGTTCATCCGATAGTATTCAGGAAATAACGGTTTCCTTACCCGGGCGCACACGCGGGTGCGCCCCTACGGACACATGGAAAGCTTGCGCAGAGCCTATCCTGCACCGCAACAAAACTATAAATCGGAGCGAAGCGACCCTTCACTCAACTCTCAACGCTCAACTCTCAACTCAAAAAAACGGCTTCCCCAAAAAGAAGCCGTTTTGATCAAATCTCTTAATGCTTGCTCGAAAGCGTAAACTTGGACTCCGTGCCGTGGGCAAGCTTGACAAAGTTGGGATAATGGCGAACAATCACCAGCGCCGCCGCCGCAATGGCGAGCACCTCGACCCACACATTGGTATAGCCGAGATAGAACAGTGAAATCGGACAGCTCAGCGCCGCGGTGCAGGACGCCACGGACATGTATTTTCCGACGAACAGCACCGCGAAAAAGATAGCCATCGCAATCAAAGTCATGCGCCAATCGACAAACCAGATGGTCGCAAAGCCGGCAATAAACGCCTTGCCGCCCTTGAAGCCGTACCAAACCGGAAAGCAGTGTCCGAGCATGCAGAACAGACCGGCAAACTGTGCGCCGAACTGCCACATGTTGTCATACATCATGTTCATAAATACCGCCGAGAGGAATACCGGCAGCGCGGTTTTGAGAATATCAATCAGCATAACCGACCAAGCCGCCGCGTTGAGTCCGTAGACGCGCTTGAAGTTGGTGAAGCCGGGGTTATTGCTGCCCGACTTGCGAATGTCCTCGTGATACACCAGCCGCGACATAATAATCGCACCGTTAACGCCGCCGAGGAGATAGGAAACCACGGCGATAATCAGCAGGCTGACACTCATTATCATACGGCAAATCTTTCGATGCTCTTGCCATAGGCGAACACGCCGACGGCGTCCGCGCCGATAGAGGCGCCGATAATCGGACCGATGTAGGTGATGTAGGTCTTGACGCCCGGAATTGTCTCCTTGCACATCTCGGCTACCTCACGCGCGTCCTCCACACAGTCGGCATGCGCGATGTAGATGGTCGGATTCTTTTCGTCCGCAACACCCTCGGCAACCAGCGCCACAATCTCCTTGAGAGAGTTGAGTCTGCCCTTTGCCTTTTTGATGGGAATGTTGTTGCCGACCTTGTCGGAGATGATAATCGGCTTGACGCCCAGCAGGTTGCCAAAGAAGGCGGAGGAGCCGCTGACTCTGCCTGCCGCCTTGAGCGCGTTGAGGCTGTGAACGGTCACAAACTGGTTGACGTTGTTGCGAATCGGGAGAACTGCCGCCTCAATCTCCTTGGCGGACATGCCCTGATCGCGGAACTCAGCCGCCTTGATTGCCACAATCGCCTCGCCCAGACAGGCGTTCAGAGAGTCGATGCAGACGATGGTCGCGTCGGGATAATCCTTCAAAAGCGCTTCCGCCTCTACCCTGCCGACGTTGACCGAGCCGGTCATCTTGGAGGAGCAGGCGACATATACAATATCATTGCCCTTGGCAAGCTCCGCCTTGAAATACTTTTGGAACTCGCTGGGCGGCACCATGGTGGTCGTTACGCGCTCGCCGCCGCGAATCACGTCATACAGCTCCTTGGCGCTGTAGTACTCCCAGTCGATGCTGGCAGGCGTCTCCTTGCCGTCTCTGACGGTGTTCATCTTCATATAGTCGATGTCGTACTTCTGGCGAAGGTCTCTCGGCATATCCGAGCAGCTGTCGGTAACAATCTTAACAGGTCTCATGTTGAAAATCTCCCTTTATTCTAAAATAATAATGTAATCATAAATCGGCTGTCCGCCGTCAATCATGACAATTTCGGTGCGGCGATACTGCTTTTGCAGCGAATCGCAGAGCGCCTGCGCTTCTTCGGCGGAGGCGTCGGCGCCGCAGACAAGCAGCATAATGTCATAGCGCTGCGCCTTGGTCGCCTCGCACAGCCTGACAGCCGCCTCGTTGCGGTCGGAACAGGCGGTATAAATCGTGTCTCCCACAAAGCCGATGTAGTCGTCCTTGTGTACCGCCACGCCGTCCATCTCGGTGTCGCGGACAGCACGTGAAACGATGCCGGTCACAACGCCCGCGATAATCTCCTCGAGCTCCTCCACAATCGCGTCGGTGTCGCCGGAGGAGGTGTCGAGCATCGAGATTGCCGCATAGCCCTCGCCGATGGTCTTGGTGGGCACAACGCGAATCTCGGCGTCGGTGTAGAGCTGCGCCGCCTGCTTGGCGGTCATAATAATATTGGAATTGTTCGGAAATACCAGAATGACGTCCGCGTTGACGTTTCCAAACGCGGCAATCAAATCCTGCGCAGAGGGATTCATGCTCTGACCGCCGTCCACAACCGCGTCACAGCCGAGAGAGACAAACGCGTCCTTGATGCCCTCGCCTGCCGCCACACTGACAACGCCAAAGGGCTTGTGCGGCATTTTGCGCTTGGGCGCGAGCTTTTCGCTCATATGGTTCTCGTTGTGCTGCAGGGTCATGTTTTCCATCTTAAAGGTGAGAAACTCGCCGTATTCCTGCATTTTGTTGAGAATATCGCCTGGCTTTTTGGTGTGTACATGCACCTTGACGATGGTGCCCTCGCGGAAGCAGACCACCGAATCGCCCACGCTGTTGAGATAACGGGTCAGCTCCTCGGTTTGGAACGTGCTGAGGTCAACCTTGCCCGTCTGCAAGCGGAGCAAAAATTCGGTGCAGTAGCCAAATTCGAGCACGCTGTTCTCGGTGAAGGCGTCCAAATCCACTGCCTGCACATGTGCCGTCTCGGCGCCTGCCGCCGCGACCTCTCTGCCGCTGAGCACTGCCGCCATGCCCTCGGTCACATAGCCGAGACCGGCGCCGCCGCTGTCCACCACGCCTGCTTCGCGCAGCACGTCCAGCAGGTCGGGCGTGCGCTCCAGCGAGCGCTTGAGCTCACGGTTGAAGTCGTCAAAATAGCTCTGCAAGGTGCTCTCGGCGGTAAGATTTTTGTTTGCAAACGCAACAGAATCCTTTAATACCGTGAGAATTGTTCCCTCCACCGGCACCGAAACAGCGCCGTATGCCTCGGTCACGCCGCTCTCAAAGGCAGCGCCGAGCGCCTTGACATCCACCGACGCGGCGCCCTCAAAGCCCTTGGCGAGACCTGCGAAAATACGCGAAAGGATAACGCCCGAATTGCCGCGCGCACCGAGCAGCATGCCGCTTGCCGCCTTGCCGGCAGTCTGGGACAGATTTTCGGAGCCTTCGCCTGCGGCGGTTGCGCCGGCGTTAATCGTCAAAAACATGTTGTCGCCGGTGTCTCCGTCGGGAATCGGGAACACATTGAGGTCGTTAACCGTTTGCTTGTTGGCTTTCAAATTGGCAGCGCCGCCGTGGAGCAGGCGCGCCAGCAAAAGGCCGTCTAACTTTTTCATTTCCATATCCTGATAACCTACTTTTTTGTGTATAAAAATATGGTGCAAATCATTGACTTTTACCCAATCTATATATTATAATAATTGCAGAAAAATTTTAATGGTCATTATATTGAAATTTTGATGATTAATACACACTTTATCTATCATATGTATAAAAAGATACATTTCTATCAAAAAATGTAGAAAGGACTTCCTTTTATGGAGAAAAAGCCGAAATCTGTCGACCGCCGCGTGCTCAAAACAAAACGCGCCATTCGCAACGCCTTTGCCAAGCTGATGGTTGAAAAGGACATCAACGACATCACCATCATGGAGCTTGCCGACACCGCCGACATCAACCGCAAGACCTTCTATAACTACTATTCGGGCGTCTATCAGGTGGTGGAGGACATCGAGCGCGATATTTTGACAAGCTATGAGGAGCTGTTGGGCGGCATTGAGTTCAAGCAATACATGAACACGCCCTATTCCCTGTTTGAGCGGTTCAGCCTGCTGATTAATATGGATCCCGAATTTTTCGGCTATCTGCTGTCCATGAACGGCAATGTCAACCTGATTACGCGCATCATGCGGCTGCTCAAGGACAAAACCTGCGAGGTGATGGTGGCGCAGCTCGATTTAGACGCCTACAAGGCGGACATCATGCTGGACTTTGTGCTCTCCGGCATGCTGTCGGTCTATCAGCACTGGTTCAACTCCGAACAGCCCATTTCGGCGGAAGAGGTCTCGCAAATCATCAGCACCATGAGCTTTAGCGGCATCAACGGAATCATTAATAATTCATAATTCATAATTCACTCAACTTTCCCACATAAAAACCCCGAAAAAATCCAACAATAATGCGGGAAAAT
>CAMJOD010000066.1 GCA_946407465.1 uncultured Clostridia bacterium | reverse complement strand
TGACGCTGGCCTTAAAACTCCGTGCAAGTGGACTTTTTGATGCGTGATTTACATCACGCGGCATTTCGTCGCGTGACGCTTGCGTTTATAATTCGTAATGCGTAATTGAACGGACATTGCTTGCAGTTATAGCCTTTCATAACGCGGCTATGCAGGCAATCTATTAATCTAACGTCAGAAGCGCGGACTGCCCACCGCGGCAGCGGTCGCCGGTGGGCGATTTCGGCGGCTTTGGATAGCGTCATCGTCAGATAAACGCAGATTAACGCCGCGTCAGAGAAGGCTTTTGCGGTGATGTCACTATTGCCTTTTATAACGCGGCTATGCAGGCGATCTCTTGAACTAACGTCAGAAGCGCGGATTGCCCACCGCGGCAGCGGTTTAGCGGTTGTGGATGGGTTCGGGGTAGAGGTCGTGATGGGCGAGACGGTCCCACGCGAGCTGTTCGTATTTGGTGCCCGGCATGCCGTAGTTACAGTAGGGGTCGATGGAGATACCGCCGCGCGGCAAAAATTTTCCCCAAACCTCAATATACTTCGGCTCCATCAGCTTTATCAAATCCTTCATAATGATGTTCACGCAGTCCTCGTGAAAGTCGCCGTGGTTGCGGAAGCTGAACAGATAGAGCTTGAGCGACTTGCTCTCCACCATTCGCTCGTTCGGAATGTAGGAGATATAGACGGTTGCAAAATCCGGCTGTCCGGTGATGGGACAGAGCGAGGTAAACTCGGGACAGTTGAATTTGACAAAATAGTCGTTGTCGGGGTGCTTGTTGACAAAGGTCTCCAGCAAATTAGGGTTGTAGTCAAATGCGTAGGGAACGCCGCGGTTGCCGAGCAGCGTCATGTTCTCTTTTTCTCTCATGGTGTGTTGTCTCCTTCCAACGGGTCGGCGGCGCCGTTCGCCGCAAAGGCAGCGCGCCGGTCACGGCAGGTGCCGCATACGCCGCAGGGATGTTCGCCGCCCTCATAACAGCTCCAGGTTTTTTCATAGGGGACGCCGAGCGAGAGTCCGCGCGCAACAACCTGCGCCTTGTTCAGCCCGATAAACGGCGCTGTGACGCGCAGCTGATTGCCGCTGCCGAGCATGATGGCGCGGTTCATGCTGTCGTTGAAAGCCGCGCTGCAATCGGGATAGGCGTTGCCTGCCGCATCGTCGCTGTGTGCGCCGTAGTAGATTTCTTCGCAGCCGTGCGAGAGCGCCACGCTTGCCGCACAAGAGAGAAACAGCCCGTTGCGGAACGGCACATAAGTCGAAACCGGCGCGCCGCCGGTCTTGCGGAGCTGCTCGCTGTAGCTTTCTTCGGGAATCTCCTCGGAGGAGCCTTGCAGCAGAGAGCAGTTGCTGCCCTCAAAAATCGCCGCCAAATCAAGCGTTTTGAGCGTGACGCCGTAGTGCGCGGCAACAGCCTTTGCCGCGTTCAGCTCCTTTTGATGCTTTTGTCCGTAGCTGACAGAAAGCGCCAGCACGTTGCCGGCGCCGTATTTTTGAACGGCAATCGCCAGACAGGTGGTGCTGTCCAGTCCGCCGCTGCATAAAACAAGTGCTTTCATATGGGTTACTCCGTAATCAGTTTTTGCAAATCCCGGTCAGTTCGGAATTTGCCCTTAAAGGTTGTGGTGACGGTGTTTGCCGAGGTGTTGCGGATGCCGCGCGCCGACATGCAGCTGTGACAGCCGCTGATGACAACGCCCACGTCGGGCGTGCCTGCCGCCTCGCTGATGATGGCGGCGATGTCGCTGCCCAGGCGCTCCTGCAATTGCAGACGCTTTGCTGCCATGTCGCAGATGCGCGCTATCTTGCTCAGTCCCAGCACCCTGCCCTGCGGCAGATAGGCGACGTTCACGTGCATGTCATACATCAGCGCCATGTGGTGCTCGCAATAGCTGAACACCGTGATGTCCTTCATCACAATCGCGCTGTCGGTATCGTCGCCGGTTTCGACAGAGAAGGTCTTGCCGAACATCTGCGCAATTTCATGGTTGCTGTAGGCAGTGCCCTCCAGCACCTCCTCCAGCATTGCCGCCACGCGCTTGGGCGTTTCGAGCAAGCCCTCGCGCGTCGGATCCTCGCCGATTGCTTCAAGCAGTCCGCGAATGTGATATTCCATTGCCTGTCTGTCCATATCAAACACCTCTTTTGTTGGGCGACCAGATAAATTTGTGCAGTTGAAGCTGCATGCGCACCCGGTTCATTTTGTTTTCGAGCATAAAGCGGACAATCTCCGCCGGATCTATTTTGCCGTAGACAGGGCTTAGATAAACATGACAGATTTTGTCGAGGCTGTGCTCCTCAATCAAATACTGCGCACGCTCCAAATCCGTGAGCGTGCCTGCCACAAATTTGACGGTGTCGTGCGCACCGAGCAGCCGAAAGTTGTCCTTGCGCATGGCGATTTCCATGCCGCTGGAGGGCAGCTTGTAGTCCATCGTAAAAACAGGGCGGTGCGCCGAGTGCGCCAGACCGTCCAGCGCAATGCTGCCGTTGGTCTCGATTTCCACGCGGTTGCCCTGTATGGTCAGCAGCTTAATCAGCTCGTCCAAATCATATTGCAACAGCGGTTCGCCGCCGGTTAGCGTCACGTTGACGACGCGCTTGTTCCGCACCCATTTGGCGAGCTGTTCGGGTGTGTAGTCGGCGGTCGGCGCGTGCGCGTTGTTTGCCCATCGGGTGTCGCAGTAGGAGCAGTTGAGGTTGCAGCCGTGAAAACGGATAAACGCCGCCGGCTCGCCTGCGTGGGCGCCCTCACCGTTAATGCTCACAAATCGTTCCACTACCTGCATGCTTTGTCCTCCTCATAAACCGCGCAGTTGTCGGGCGTTTCGTAAACTGTCACGCGCCTGACGGGCAATGACCCCGACAGCTCTTTATAAAAGTATTTGGCAAAGTTTTCGGCGGTCGGACGCAGCGGAAACGCTGTCAGCGAAAAGCCTTCCTCTGTCAGCACTGACAGAGCCCTATCGCTCAGACTGCCTGCTTCATAAATCAGCGTGTGGTCAAAGCGGTCGGCAAGTGTGCGCACCGCTCGTTTCAGGTCGGAAAAATCTATCAGCATGCCGCGCTTTTCTCCCTCTGCCACAAGCGTGCTGCCGCACACCTCGACCTCCAGCTTCCATGTGTGGCCGTGCAGATTGGCGCATTTGCCGTTGTAGCCCTTTAAAAAATGCGCGCTGTCAAAGCTCGCCGAGGTTTTGAGAAGATACATACCCGTCCTCCAAAAAATAAAATGCGTCCGCCGGAGCAGACGCAAAAAAGCCTTTTTAAAAAAGACGAAAAAGCGTTAGCCCGGGTTTTGTTTAAAGACAGGATGGCGCAAGCGAACTGTCTAATATATTATTCTAGCATATGCGGATAGATTTGTAAAGCATGAAATGAGGCTCATACATGGTGAAATGTTTGATTCGCAGCTGCTGTCGGCGTGTATTATTCTCCGTCAGACTGCCCAACTTTGGCTAGGCGCCAAAACGAGGCTGTCGCAAATTGAAAGATTTGGCGGCAGGCTTTGGCCTCGAATGAAGTATAGCATATAAAGATTGCAACAGAGCGCAACAAATCAGAGGGTGAAGTTTTCCACTCTCTTTTTGCTTAATGTTGAAACATTCAACGGATTTATGCAGCCTCCTTTTCGAATAATTCCACGGCTAAACGTCCGTTAAGTGTTCGGCTACGGAGTTTCTTGATATTGAAGGCAAAAGCAAGCAGGAAAAATTGTGTTTCGGTCTTTGATTTGCTACGCACAAAAAAACGTCTGAAATCGCGGTCCTGCTTTAAAACACCGAATGCGCCTTCAACCTGAATAGAGCGATTTT
Organism: uncultured Clostridia bacterium; assembly: GCA_946407465.1. Lineage (GTDB taxonomy): Bacteria > Bacillota > Clostridia > Oscillospirales > Acutalibacteraceae > Ruminococcoides. Next base: position 6,610 of record CAMJOD010000066.1, on the reverse strand, counting down.
GACGCAATAGATTTCCCTCATCGGTTGTAATTCGTTCGGTTGCTTCCGCCTTTTGTCTTGCCATCGTTTTTGAGAATCCAACCTTGCGGTTTTCGTACTTCCCTTTGTAGCATTTCTCGCGGTGAGGGCAGCCCGCGCAGCCTTCGCAGATGTAATAGCTTTTCACGACCTCATAACCGTTCTGCGTTTTGCGCTTGCTGTCATAAGCGTGATTCAGCTTCTTTCCGTTCGGACAAGTGAAACAATCGCCGGTTGCGTCATAGCAAAGATTTTCAACGCGGTAAATGTTCTGTTTGTATTTGCGCGTTTTGCGGATTTCGTAATCGGCTGGCTTGATGTAGGCGTTTTGACCGTTCTGCTCCAGATATGTATAGTTTTCCTCGCTGGCGTAACCTGCGTCCGCAATGATGTTTTCGTATTTTCTGCCGGTTCCTTTTTTCAGCCTTTCCAAAAACGGAATCAACGTAGTGGTATCCGTCGGATTCGGGAAAAGACTTACACCGACAATGTACTCACTCTCGACGCCGATCTGAACATTGTATGCCGGCTTGAGCTGACCGTTGCGCATATGATCCTCTTTCATCCGCATAAAGGTCGCGTCGAGGTCGGTTTTGGAATAGCTTCTCCGACTGCCGAGTATCGCTAGATTTTCATGGTAGCGGTTGATTCTTTCAAGATATTCGTAAATGCGGTCGTAATCGCGCTGTAAGTCTGTTTTTCGCTTGCCTTTGCCGTAAACGAATTGAATCCCGAGCAGATTTCTTGCTGTCAACAGAAACTCCACAACATCGGTTAATGAGGCGGTTTCGGACAGTCCGTATTTCCGGCAAATCTCAGGCAATTCACCGTTGATTCTCGCGTTGAGCTTTTGCAAATTCTTTTCCACTGATTTTGCCCACACAAACGTGTAGCGATTGGCATTCGCCTCGATTTTAGTGCCGTCGATGAAGATGTTGCGGAACTGAATCTCGCCAAGCTCGTGCAGCTTTTCAATTAGCTGAAAAAAGAGATCCTCAATGACATTCGTAAGCCTTTCATTTTGAAAACGCGCAAAGGTTGCGTGATCGGGAGCGGACTGACCTTGAAGCAGCCACATAAATCGCACGTCGGTTTTGCAGGCGTGTTCTATTGCACGGCTGGAATAAATTCGATTCATATATGCGAATACGAGAATCTCAAAAAGAACGACCGGATCAATTGCTCGCCAGTGACGAAGATATTCATCATATAGCCTTGTGTAATCCAATCCGTCGCAAATTTCTGTCAGTTTCCACACCGGATCATTCTCGTCGATTAGAATTTCAAAATTTAACGGCAAAACCAGTTGATTTCTTAAAACTTTCATTGTATAATTAACCTGCTTTCTGTGTGGTTTTTCGGCAATTAAATTATACAGTAAAAGCACTGACCGGGCAACCCTTTTCGGGCTACCCGGTCTTTTCCTTTTTGTTAGGGCTTAGTGCGACAGCCCCGTCTCCAATCGACAATTATTACTCGTTGTTATTTTCGTTATTGTTTTCGTCGCTGTCGTTGCTGTCAGTGTCGCCGTCGCTGTCGTCAGTGTCGCCGTTGTCCTCGTCGCTGTCGTCGCTGTCGTCACTGTCATCGCTGTCGGTGTCAGTATCGCCGCTGTCGCTGTCGCCTTCGTTGCTGTCGTTTTCGGTTTCCGCCTCATACAGCTCGCCCGTAGAAGCGTTGATCAGGTACTCCTGCTCTTCGTCGTCAACCTTGAACACGACCTTATAAACAGAAACGTCGTTTTTGGTGGTCAGGGATGCCTTGAGACCGGTGACGTCGCCTTCGCTCAACTCAGCAAGCTGCAGTGCGGCTGTCTTTGCCTCAGCTTCGGTGATCTTGGAGCCGGAGGTGGTGTTGCCTGCGGCGTCGCCCGAATAGCTCTCGACCTTCTTGTCCTTGACGGTGCCGTTGGTCGCTACGATCTTGTAGGTGTATTTTTTGTTGGAAGTAGTGAACTCGATCTCGTAGTAGGTGTATCCGTCCTCTGTCTTTTTGACCGCCTTTACAAAGGTAGCCTCAGCCTCGGGAATGTTCGCGTCCTTCAATGCAGCCGCCTTTGCTTCAGCCTCGGTCAGTTCACCGGAAGTAGTGGTGGCCACGGTGGCAGCTGCCGTCGTGGTCTGCGTCGAGCTGTTGCTGTTGCCGCCGCAGCCGGCCATTGCCGCAGTCGCAGCAATGAGAACAGCAAGAAGAATGATGCCTTTTTTCATTATGTTACCGCCTTTCAAGTATTTCGGATAGTATTATTATAAACTATTGTTGTAATTTGTCAATCATATAATGAAGATTTTACGACAAAAAATTTATCCGCTGCCGCGGTGGGCAGTCCGCGCCGCTGCCGCGGTGGGCAGTTCGCGCCGCTGACGTGTGTTAGTGAGATAAAATGTGCTCACGCGTTAGAAATAGCTTTTGTTGCGGCGTAAAATATGCACACACCAACGTTTGATAGTGAGCCGGATAAACTCACACGTCAGAAATAGAATAGCCGCTTCACCGAAAAAGCTTTTTCTGATGCGGCGTTAGTCTGAGTTTATCTAACGATGACGCTGTCCAAAGCCGCCGAATGTGCCCACCGGCACGCCGCCGAACGCGCCCACAGGCGCCGCGCAAAAACACGCAGCGGTGAAACTGCGTGCCTTTGCTGTTATATGTTAGCCTATCGGATGATAGCAGTTTTTGATGGAAAAGGGCGCAGGATTCCTTTCGGTTTCCGGCGCCCTTGCTTTTCTTACCGTCTTTATTATACCGCTTTGTTAAGCTTTTGTCAAGCGGTTTTTGCAGGAATCGCTTGAATTTCCTGCAAAACTATATGCGAATATTTTTTTGTAAGCATGTGATTGCAATATGTTTATGTCTATGTTGCAAATATGTTAGCTTTATAGAATTATATCACTTTGCCGGGCGTTTGGTGCCAAAGAACCCACAACTTAAAAAAACCTATTGTATCATGCGCTGAAATGTGATAAAATAAATAGAGAAGCAGGTTGAGATAAAGGTTTGACACCTTTTGAGATGGCAGCGAATGAACAGGCGTTCGCTGTGGAAGAATTAATATCATTAGGAGTGATAGATATGTTTAAAAAACTGATTAAGCTTGTGCTGATTCTTGCCGGTGTGTGGGCAATTATCCACCGCCGCGTCATCGCCTCGTATCTCACCGGCTCACCTATGCCGGAAGCACCCGAATGGCACAAGAGATTTTGTCCGCATGCGCAAGGCTGCTGCGATGATTTTGATTTGGATGATTTGGATATTTAATTCTATCTTCCTATCAGAAAAAAGACGACAAAAAGGGCAGACCGCGTGCGGTTTGCCCTCTACTCATATTTGACGCAAAAGTCCTGTTCGTCCGGCGCCACAGCTGCTGCCGCTTCCTCTGTGCGTTCAATGCGGATGTAGTCGTCCGCTTGCAGGGCGGCGAGAACGCTTTTGATTTGCCGTGCGGTGCCCTGCACCTCCATGCTGACCGAATCGTCCGGTTCGTTTTTGACCCAGCCGGTCGCGCCGCAGCGCCTTGCCGCTGTCAGCGCTGTCCAACGGAAGCCGACTGCCTGCACTTCGCCGTAAAAACGGAAGCGACGGCGCTGTACCTTTGTTTTAAAAAACATATTGACCTCAAAAACCAGGCTGACTCCGCTAAGAGCCAGCCCTTGTTGTTATCAGACTAATTCTTCGTCCTTTTTGTCGAGAATACATTCTACCAGCACAGCCTTTTGCGCATGCAGGCGGTTCTCCGCTTCTTCAAAGATTTCGTCGGCGTGCGCTTCAAACACATCAGCGGTAATTTCCTCGCCGCGGTGGGCAGGCAGGCAGTGCAGCACCATGCACTCGTCGTTGGTGACCGCCATCAGCTCCTTGTTGACCTGATAAATGCCGGCAAACACAGCCTCGCGCGCCTTCTTTTCTTCCTCCTGACCCATAGACGCCCACACGTCGGTGTAAATCACGTCCGCGTCCTTGGCTGCTTCCATCGGGTCATTGACGATTTGGAACCTGTCGCCGAACTGCTTGCCAAATTCCATGATGTGCTCCGGCGGAAAATAGCCGTCGGGACATGCCGCCGAAAAGCGCATGCCGGTGCGCAGGGCGCCGACCGCAAGCGAATTGAGCATGTTGTTGCCGTCGCCGATAAAGCACATTTTGAGTCCTTCGAGCTTGCCCTTGCACTCACGGATGGTCATCAAATCCGCGAGCACCTGACAGGGATGGCAGTAGTCGGTCAGACCGTTGATAATCGGAATGGAGCCGTATTCTGCCAGCGCCTCGACCTCGCTTTGGGCAAAGGTGCGGATCATAATCGCGTCTACAAAACGGGAGAGAACGCGCGCCGTGTCCTCCACCGGCTCGCCTCTGCCGATTTGCAGGTCGTTGGAGCTGAGGAACAGCGGATAGCCGCCCAGCTGGGTCATGCCGACTTCAAACGAAACGCGTGTGCGTGTGCTGGACTTCTCAAAAATCATGCCCAGCGTCTTGCCCTGCAAAAGCTTGTGCTCAATGCCGTGCTTCTGTTCGTATTTGAGTTGGTCGGCGAGGTTGAGGGTGCGTGTGATTTCCTCGGTTGACCAATCCTCCAGTTTTAATAAATGCTTCATATGTCAGTTCTCCTTTAATGTTTTTTCCAATATGCCGACCGCTTCGTCCAGCTCGTCTGTTGTGATGATGAGGGGAGGCAACATCCGGAGCAGATTTTTGGCGGTGATAATCAATAAGCCGTTTTCTACGCACTTTGCCGCAACGTCGTGGGCGTCGCCGTCGATTTCGATGCCGACCATCAGCCCCAGACGGTTCACACTCTTTACGCCGTCGAGCGCAAGGAGCTTTTTCTCCAAATAAGCGCCCTTCTCTTCGACCTCACCGAGAAACGCGTCGTTTGCCACGCGGCTGAGCACGTAGTTGGCGCCGGCGCAGACAACCGGATTCGCGCCGAAGGTGGTGCCGTGTGTAGAGGGCGACATGACGTCCTTGAGCTTGTCGCCGCACAGGCAAACGCCGATGGGCAGTCCGCCGCCGAGTCCCTTGGCGACGGTCATCAGGTCGGGCTTGATGCCGTAGTGCTCATGGGCAAAGAGCTTGCCGGTTCTGCCTACGCCGGTCTGCACCTCGTCTACAATCAGCAGAATGTCGTTCTTCTCACAGAGCGCCGCGACCGTCTGCACATATTCCTTGTCGAGAATGTTCACGCCGCCTTCGCCCTGCACTACCTCGAGCATCACGGCGCAGACGCGCTCATCAATGTGGTTTTTGAAGTCGTCAAGGTCGTTTGGCTCGGCGTACTTGAAGCCCTCGGTAAAGGGGAAGAAGTAGTTGTGAAAAACATCCTGACCGGTTGCCGACAGGGTGGTGACGGTTCTGCCGTGGAAGGAATTTTGGAGGGTAATAATTACGTTGCGGCCCTCGCCGTAGCGGTCAAAGCTGTATTTTCTTGCGATTTTTATGGCACATTCATTTGCCTCGGCGCCGCTGTTGCCAAAGCAGACCTTGGCAAGTCCGGTCAGCTTGCAGAGTGTTTCGGCGAGATTGCTCGCCTGCTCGCTGTAAAAATAGTTGGACATGTGCTGAATGGTGCCTGCCTGCGCGGTAATGGCTTGGAGCCAGCCGTCGTCGCAGTAGCCCAGCGAGTTGACGCCGATGCCGGAGCTGACGTCGAGATAGCGCTTTCCGTCCTCGTCATAGGCGACAACGCCCTTGCCGCTTTTGAGCGCGACGTCGTAGCGTCCGTAGGTATGCATGATATATTGCAAATCTTTTTCTTTTGTGTTCATAAGTTACCCCCGAATTAATAGCTGAAAACAAACACGTCGTCGCGTTTGACAAAGCCAAAATCGCTCCAGAATTTTTGTCCGGTTTCGTTGTTTTGGTAGCAGAAAATGTGCGTTTTTTCAATTCCCTCCGACCGGATCATCTCGATTGCCTTTTCGGCGAGCGCGTGACCGATGCGCCTGCGCCGGTATTCAGGCAGCACCGCCATGTGGTGAATAAAGCCGCGTCTGCCGTCGTGACCGGCAAGCACCGTGCCGATGATTTTTCCGTCGAAAACCGCCACCTGCGACAGCCCCTCGTTGCGTTTGAGATACCGCTCCATCTGGGAGCGCTCGTCAGCGGAGGAAAGCGCACGCTTGGTGGTGATTTGCCACATGGCAAAAACCTCATCATAATCTTCGATTGTCATAGCCCGAATAACCATAAAACCCCTCCGGCACGGCTGTGCCAGCAATCCGCGGCACGGCTGTGCCAGCAGTCCGCGCAACCGGCGTTTGATAGTGAGAATAAGTCTGTTCACGCGCTGTAAATGGTGATAGCGACATGCTATCCTATATTTTACTATACGTTTAATAGAGAAAAATCTGTTCACGCGTTGTAAGTGGTGATAGCGACATGCTATCCTATATTTTACTATACGTTTAATAGAGAAAAAACCTGTTCACGCGTTGTAAGCGATGATAGCGACATGCTATCCTGTTGTTTATTATACGTTTGATGGTGAACATATTTATTCACGCGTTAAAAATTGCGATAACGACATAACCAAAAGAGCCATTTCTGACGCGGCGTTCGCCTAAGTTCATCTTAAAATGAACCTATCCAAAGCCGC
>CAMJOD010000065.1 GCA_946407465.1 uncultured Clostridia bacterium | reverse complement strand
ATAAAACAACCGGTTAAGCGCCCAAGGGGTTCTTAACCGGTTTGATTTTTTAGTCTATCCGCAAGCGATCATGACGCATTACGAATGAAGCATTCTGAATTGGAAATTACTCCTCATCTTCTTCAAGCTCGAAGGGCTCGATATAGGTGCCGTTCATCACCTTTTCAAAGTCCTCGGCGCCCATCTTTTCGTGCTTCATCAGATAAGCGGCAATCTCGTGGAGCTTGTCGATATTCTCGCGCAGAATCGCCTCGGCGCGCTCATAGGCGTTGTTGACGATTTCGAGCACCAGTGCGTCAATCTTGGCGGCGGTCGCCTCACTGTAATCCTGCGTTCTGCCGTAGTCGCGGCCGAGGAATACGCTGCCGTCCTCGCTGCCGTAGTTGATGCAGCCCAGCTCCTTTGTCATGCCGTATTTTGTCACCATGGCACGCGCGGTCTTGGTCGCCTTTTCGATGTCGTTGGAGGCGCCGGTGGAGATGTCGTCGAGAATAATCGCCTCGGCAACGCGTCCGCCCAAATCGACCACAATGCTCTCAATCATCTCGTTGCGCGAATTGTAGGACTTATCCTCCGTGGGCAAGGGCATGGTGTAGCCACCTGCCATTCCGCGCGGAATAATCGAGATTTCGTGAACAGGATCCTGTGTTTCCAGCTTGTCAAAGAGAATCGCGTGGCCTGCCTCGTGATAGGCGGTCAGCTTTTTCTCCTTGTCGCTCATCACCTTGGACTTCTTTTCGGCGCCCACCACAACCTTGATGGTCGCTTCTTCGATTTCCTTCATAGTGATTGCCTTCTTGTCGGCACGCGCCGCCAGCAGTGCGGCTTCGTTGAGCAGGTTTTCCAAATCAGCACCGGTGAAGCCGGCGGTGGTTTTGGCAATTGTTTTGAGCTTTACGTCGGGTGCAAGCGGCTTTTTGCGGGCGTGCACCTTGAGAATCGCCTCTCTGCCGTTGATGTCGGGATAGCTGACGACCACCTGACGGTCGAATCTGCCCGGACGCATCAGCGCCGGATCGAGCACGTCGGGACGGTTGGTGGCGGCTATCAGGATAACGCCCTCGTTGACGCCGAAGCCGTCCATCTCAACCAGCAGCTGGTTGAGCGTCTGCTCGCGTTCGTCGTTGCCGCCGCCGAGGCCCGCGCCTCTCTGTCTGCCGACAGCGTCGATTTCATCGATAAAGATGATGCAGGGCGCGTTCTTTTTTGCCTGATCAAACAGGTCGCGCACACGGGACGCGCCGACGCCGACAAACATCTCGACAAAATCGGAGCCGGAAATGGAGAAGAACGGAACGCCTGCCTCGCCTGCCACGGCACGTGCCAGCAGGGTTTTGCCGGTGCCGGGAGGTCCCACGAGCAAAACGCCCTTGGGAATACGCGCGCCGAGCTTGTTGAACTTGTCGGGATTTTTGAGGAACTCGACAACCTCCTGCAGCTCCTCCTTTTCTTCGTCGGCACCTGCCACGTCGTCAAAGGTGGTTTTGCGCTTTTCGTCGTTGGTGTTCTTGATTTTTGCCTTGCCAAAGCTCATTTCGCGGCCGCCGAGTCCGCCGCCGCCCATGCGCCGCATAAAGAAAACCCATGCGCCGATAAAGATAATCACCACGATAATCGTCGGAATCAAGTCTATCAGCAGCGAATTGTCGCTGGCGCGAATCAGGTTGTAGGTCGCCTTTTTGCCGTTTTCGGTCTCGCGGATATCGTCCAAAAAGCGGCTGATATCGGCGAGCTGTCCCTTGACAATTTCACGGTCATCCTTTTTGGAGGTCGCGTTGGCTATCGCCTTTTTGTCGGCGTCAACCGCCTCATAAATCGCCGTTTCGCCCTGCTTGAGCTTCAGCTCAATGACGCCGGAGCCGTAGTTGACGCTGTAGCTGTCCACCTTGTTGTCGGTAAAATACTGCACCAGTGTGGAGGTCTTGGGCGGCTCACTCTGCCGCGAGCTCAAAAAGATGGCGGCAATCACAATCAGCAAAATCGGAATGCCGAGATAAAGCAGCAGATTGCGTGCCTTTTTCTTGTTGTTCATAGGGGTTCACTCCTTTCGCTGTCACGGAAATATGGTCGCCGTGTGCCAGCATTTCCTTATATTATAGCGCAATTATTCGTAAACCGAACGCTTCAAAACGCCGATATAGGGCAAATTGCGGTATTTTTCATCATAATCCAGTCCGTAGCCCACGATAAACTCATCGGGTATCACGGCGCCGCAGTATTCAGGCGTAAAGGGAACCTTGCGGCGGTCGGGCTTGTCGCAAAGCGTCACAACCTCCACGCTGCGCGCGCCCTCCGAAACCAGATGGTTCACCACAAAGTTGAGGGTATTGCCGGAGTCCACAATGTCCTCCACAATCAGTATGTCCCTATCCTTTGGGGATATTGACATATCCTTGACGATTTTGACCTTGCCGGAGCTTTCGGTGCCGCCGCCGTAGCTGGAAGCCACCATAAAGTCGATGCGGAAGTCCAGATTAATCTTCGTCATCAGCTCCGCCATAAAGACGATGCTGCCCTTGAGCAGTCCTACCATGATAAATTCCCGACCATTATAATCCTTTTCGATTTGTTTTGCAAGGGAATTTACGATTTTTTCAAGTTTTTCCTGTGAAATCAGTATTCTTTCTACGTCCTTATGCATGTTCAAGCCCCTTTTGAAAGTTAGATTGTTTTGGTTGCCGTCGAGATATTTCTATGATTAAGCCCGAGGATTGCCGCAGCGCCTCGCCCTGTGCGGAATAGCCCAAGCCCTCGCACCAGAGCACCGCGGCGCCCTGACAGAGCAGCAGCAGACTGTCGCGCTGTTCGTCGGGTATTTTTTTTTCATTCAGCGCCTTGCGCAGCGGCTTGGTGACGCCGCGCTTGACAAAGGTAAAGCGGTCACCCGGCTGACGGTTGCGAAAAACAAGGTTGTATGATTCTTTTGAGGAATAATGAACGCAGGCGTCCACACGCTGACGGCGATATAAAAAGGATACCGAACCGTCCAGCGGAACCGGAAACATCCGCCCCGGCTCTTTGCTTTTGCAAACGCGCAGCAGACCCTGCTTGCAGATTGCCGTGCAGCCTCTGCCCAGCGGAACGGCGCCGCCGTGCCGCAAAATGCCGCCGAGCAGGTCGAGATGGCGCGTTTCGAGCGAAAGCGGCTGAATATCCGTCGGAGCATGTTGACAGTAGCGCAGCAGCGCAGCATTGCGCTCGGCAGGATGTGCCGCCAGCAGGACGTCCGCACGCAGAGCGCCGTTTTCCTTCGCCTGCCGGATAAGCGTCTCCGCACGCATTTCCATATAATCCCTGATGAGATACTGGCTGTCGCAAAAGCGTCTTGCCGCGTCCTCAAAGCGCGGATTCAGCTCGCGAAACAGCGGTATCAGGTGGTGGCGGATTTTGTTGCGCGTGTAGTCGTCGGTGAGGTTGGTGCTGTCGGTGACGTACTCCAGCGCGTTTTCGGCGCAGTATTGCTCCACCTGCTCACGCGTACAGGCAATCAGCGGACGAATCAAAAAGCCGCGCACCGGCGCGATGCCTGCCGCTCCGCGAAAGGAGGTGCCGCGCGCCAAATGAAACAGCAGCGTTTCGGCGTTGTCGCTTGCGGTGTGCGCGGTCGCCACCTTGGCATGCAGCGAAGCGGACAAGCCGAGATAGAGCTTTTGCCGCTCCTGCCGTCCGCAAAGCTCCTCGCTGATTTTTTGCTCGGCGGCAAGCTTGGGAATATCGGCAAACCGCAGGTGAAGCGGTATATTATATTTCTCACAAAGAATTTTGCAGAACTGTGCGTCACGGTCGGCTTCGGCGCCGCGAATACCGTGGTGCAGGTGTGCGGCGTGCAGCGTCAGGTTGTATGATTCCTTTATCGAATAAAGACAGTGCAGCAGCGAAACCGAATCCGCTCCTCCCGAAAGCGCGACCACCACGGCGTCGCCCTTTTGAAGCATGCCGAAGCGTTCCGCCGTCTGCAAAACCGTGTCAATCATAACGCGTCTCCACGTCGGTGAAGCGCATAAACTCGCCCTGCCAGTGCAGCTTGACGGTGTTCATTTCGCCGTGACGGTTTTTGGCGACGATACATTCGCCGGAGTTGACGTCAACCGCAGGCGCGGCGGCGTCATCCTCGTTGTTTTTATCATAATAGCCCTCACGGTAGAGGAACAGAACAATATCCGCGTCCTGCTCAATAGAACCGGAGTCGCGCAGGTCGGACAGCTGCGGACGGTGGTCGGGACGCTGCTCCGACGCACGCGACAGCTGCGACAGCGTGATGACGGGAACGTTCAGCTCCTTTGCCATGATTTTGAGGCTTCGGGTGATTTCGGAAATTTCATTTACGCGGCTCTCGATGCGGCGCGTGCTCGACATCAGCTGCAAATAGTCCACCACCACCAAATCCAGTTGGCGCAGACGGCGCAGACGGGACTTCATCTCCGTGATGGTGATGCCCGGCGTGTCGTCGATATACATATCCGCGTTTTTGAGAATATCGCTCGCCGGCACCAGCCGCGTCCATTCCTCGTCGGTCAGCTTGCCGGAGCGCAGCTTGGTGCCGCCGACCAGCGCTTCCGAAGAGAGCAGACGGCTTGCCAGCTGCTCCTTGGACATTTCGAGCGAAAAAAACGCCACAGTCTTTTTGCTCTGACAGGCGACGTTGCGCGCGATATTGAGCGCAAAGCTCGTCTTGCCCATACCGGGGCGCGCCGCGAGAATAATCAGGTCGCTGCGGTTCAGTCCGGTGATGACCCTGTCCAAATCGCCGATGCCGGTGCTGACAGGGCGCACGCTCTCGTCGGCGTCGCGGTTGAGCGAATCCAGACGGTCAAAGGTTTGCAGCAGCACCGCGCTGAGCCGCTCCAAGCCGCCCTTTTCGCTGCCGCTGCGAATATCAAAAATCCGCTGTTCGGCAGAGTCGAGGAGCACCGTCGGGTCGTCTCCGGCGGCAGTGGCGTCGTCGATAATCTCGCGCGAGGCGGTTATCAGCCGGCGCAGCTTGTACTTGTCTGCGACAATTTTGGCATATGCCGCGGCGTTGGACGGCGCGGGACAATTGTTGACCAAATCGACCAGATAGGGCTTTCCGGTGGCTTCTTCAAAGGCACTATTCTGTTTTAGTATGTCCAGCAGCGTGACAAAGTCAATCGCCCTGCCAAAGTTCATCATCTCCTGCATCGCCTCAAAAATGATTTTATGCAGGGAGATGTAAAAGTAGTCGGCGGTTTTTACATAGTCGAGCACGTTGTCAAACATCGCGTTGTCGATGATGATCGCGCCCAAAACCGCCTGCTCCGCTTCGGCGCTGAAGGGCAGGTTGGCAGGATTGTAATCGCCGTTAAATGTGTTTTCAGCCATCGTGTTCCTTTGAAAATCTGTGTAAAATAGAAGTAATTACGGTTCTGTGACCTGAATGTCAATATTGGCGGAGATGCCCGTAAAGAGCTTGACCTCGGCTTTGTAGGTGCCGTATTCTTTGATATCACATTCCAGCACAACCTTGCGCTTGTCTACCGCAATATTATACTGCTTTTTGATTTCCTCCGCCACTTGCTTGGAGGTGATGCTGCCAAAGAGCTTGCCGCCCTGACCGGCGCGTGCCGTCATGCGAAACACCTTGCCCTCGAGCTGCTTTTTGGCTGCCTCCGCCTGCGCTTTTTGCGTGGCGATTTTGTAGTTTTTGGAATTTTCGGCGTTTTTGTATTCGTTCATCGCCTGTGCGTTGGCTTCCTTGGCAAGCTTGCGCGGCAGCAGATAGTTGCGCGCGTAGCCGTCGGAAGCCTCCACCAGCTCGCCTCTTTTGCCGAGGGACTTGACGTCCTCTAATAAAATGACCTTCATATACTTTCCTCCTGTTATGCTTCTTCCTTGAGCGATTCATCAATCGCGGTTTTGAGCTGTTCCATTGCCTGCTCCATCGTGGTATCATACAGCTGCGTCGCCGCCATGGTCTGGTGACCGCCGCCGCCGAGCTTTTCCATGATGACCTGCACGTTCACCTTGCCGTAGCTGCGCGCAGAAATGTTGATGCGCTCGCCGTCCGGGAAAATGACGAAGGACGCGGCAACGCCGGTGAGCGAGAGCATTTCGTCCGCAGCCTGCGCAGCCGCCAGACGGGTGTCGCCGTCGGTGCGCTCAGAGGTGGAAATGGCGCATCCGTTGGTGATTTCACTGCGGCATACGATGTCCACCTTTTCGCGGTAGGTCTCAATACTGCCGGAGAACATCTCCTTGACGGTCAGCGTGTTGGCGCCCTTGCGACGCAGATAGGCAGCTGCCTCAAAGGTGCGCACGCCGGTTTTGAGCACGAAGTTTTTGGTGTCGAGCATGATGCCTGCCAGCAGCGCGTCCGCCTGCGTGTAGCCGAGCGGCTTGTCGTCGAGATAGCTGATAATCTCACAGCACATCTCGCAGGCAGAAGATGCCGAGGGCTCGTGGCAGAATACCAGCGCATTGTTGATATAGTTGACAGCACGGCGGTGATGGTCAATCACGACCACGCGCTTGCACTTGTCATACAGCTCCGCGCTTTCGAGCGAGGTTTTGAGGTGGGTGTCCACGATAATCAGCAGTGTTTTGGCGGTGACGCCCTTAATCGCGTCCTCGGGCGTGACAAAAATATGGCTGTCCAGCCGTTCGTCGGCGTAATCAATCAGCATGCGCGCCATGGAGGTATCGCGGTTGATAACCACCTTGGCGTATCGCTTGAAGGATTTTTCCATAATGCACTGCATGCCGATAGCGGCGCCCACACAGTCGAGGTCGGAAAAGCGGTGTCCCATTATGTACACCTTATCGGCGTCGCTGACGGCACGGCTGATGGCGTTGGCGATAACGCGCATGCGCACCTTGCTGACCTTTTCGGTCGCGGCAGCGGTGCCGCCGAAAAACTCATAGTTGCCGTCGCGGATAATCGCCACCTGGTCGCCGCCTCTGCCCAACGCCATTTCCAGCGCCTTGCGGGCGTGCATCTCGCTGTCACGCGCGAGCTTGGCGCCGCGGCACAGACCGACCGAAATGGTCGCGATGTGGCGGTTGGCGCTGATGGAGCGGACATTTTTGAGCACCGGAAACTTTTGGGCAATCATTTTTTCAACGTCCGCATCGCGGAAAATCACCATGTAGCGGTTGTTGCCGAGCCGCTTGTACAGGCCGTTGTAATCCATTGCCCAGCCCTGAATGTTCGCCTCGACAGAGATGAGGACGTTGGAGTAGGACTCGTCGGAATCGGTGTAGAAGTCCTCGGCGTTGTCAAAGCTGACCAGCGCGACCGCCGGCATATTGGCGTGATATTCGCGCGCCGCCTGCTTGTAATCGGTATTTTCGATAAAATGGCAGACCGCGCCGCCCTCGCCGCCGGGCATGACATAGACGGTGTACTCCTTGCCGTCGAGCGCAATGTCCACGCCCTCGCCGTCCATGATGTCGGTGATGGAGAACCCGGGAAGATAGCCGTTGATGCTGTCGCCCTCGGGACTCCTGCCGCCGCAGAGGTTCTTGCGGAACCGCGCATTGCACCAGACAATGTCGCCTTCCTTGCCGGAAACCGCGACGGGATATTTGTATTTTTCAAGATATTCGGTATCCAAACCGGTAAAATGCTCCGCCGCACCGCGGACGGTCAGGCGGATATATGCCCTGAATTGCAGCGACAGCGCAATAACTACGCCGAACGCCAGCGCGGACACGCCCAGCTCCACATAAAACAAAACGAGGTTGTAGGAAGCCATGAGCGTAGCCATAAACAGCATGACCAACCCGAAGATGATAAACCACGGAGTCAGCGTCCAATGTTTTCGTTTCATATTGTTACCTGTTCAGCAATCGTTTGATAGTACGGATGACATAAAAATATTCTGTTGTGCCAAGCTGCGCAGGGATTATACCTCCTGCAAAATGGGAAGAATCATCGGCGAGCGGCGCGTGCGCTGACCGATCAGCTTGGAGATTTCCTCGCGCAGACGGTTCTTGATAACGCCCCACTCGTGGATATTCTTTTCGGCGCAATCCTCCAGAATGCCCAGCGCAAGCTTGCGCACCTCGTCGAGCAAATCCTCGCTCTCGCGCACATAGACAAAGCCGCGCGACACAATGTCGGGACCGCTGATGACATGGCCGTCGTAGACGTCGAGAGAGGCGACGATAATCAGCAGGCCGTCCTGCGCCAAATGCTTTCTGTCGCGCAAAACGATGCTGCCGACGTCGCCGACGCCGAGACCGTCCACAAAGACTCTGCCTGCCGGAACGGTGCCGACGGGCTTCATGTAGTCGTCGCAAAGCTCCACGGTGTCGCCTATATCGCCGATGTAGATATTCTTTCTGGGCATGCCCAAAAACTCCGCCAGCTCGGCGTGCTTGCGCAGATGCTTTTGCTCGCCGTGAACGGGAATAAAGTATTTGGGACGCACCAGACGGTGGATGATTTTCAGCTCCTCCTGACAGGCGTGACCCGAAACATGTACCTCATACATGGACTCATAAATCACCTTGCAGCCGCGCTTGAGCAGCTCGTCAACGATATTGCCGACGGACTTTTCGTTGCCGGGAATCGGGTTTGCCGAGATGATGATAAAGTCGCCCTCGCCCACCATGACCTTGCGGTGGTCAGAATACGCCATGCGCGACAGGGCGCTCATCGGCTCGCCCTGGCTGCCGGTGGTAATCAGCACAATCTGCTCCGGCGGATATTTTTTGAGCATATCAATGTCAATCAAAATATTCTTGGGCACATGCAGATAGCCCAGCTTGCTCGCCACGTCCATATAGGTGACCATGCTTCTGCCGGAGAACGCCACCTTTCTGCCGTATTTTTCGGCGCAGTTGATAATCTGCTGCACGCGGTTGACGTTGGACGCAAAGGTCGCGATAATAATGCGGTAGTGCTCCGCCTTGCGGAACAGCCCGTCGAGGCTCTCCGAGACCATCTGCTCGGTCGGTGTGTAGCCGGGACGCTCCGCGTTGGTGCTCTCACCGAGCAGCGCAAGCACGCCCTCATCGCCTACCTTGGCAAAGCTGGTGAGGTCAATCGTCTCGCCGCTGATGGGTGTGCAGTCGATTTTGAAGTCGCCGGTATGCACCAGCGTGCCGCCGGGCGTCTTGATGGCAAAGGCGACTGCGTCCGGAATGGAGTGGTTGACATGGATAAACTTGACGTCCATGCAGCCGAGCGAAATCGTGCTGCCGGCATTGACGACATGCAGCTTGACCTTGTTCACCAAACTGTGCTCACGCAGCTTGTTTTCGACCAAGCCAAGCGTCAGCGGTGTGCCGTAGAGCGGCACATTGACCTTGGAGAGCAAAAACGGCAGACCGCCGATGTGGTCCTCGTGACCGTGGGTCAGCACAATGCCGCGCACACGCTCCACGTTCTGCTCAATGTAGCTGAAATCGGGAATGACCAAATCCACGCCGAGCATATCGCCGTCGGGGAACGCCATGCCGCAGTCAACGATGACAATATCGTCCTCGCACTCAATCAGCGTGATATTTTTTCCGATTTCATTCAGGCCGCCCAAAAAGGATACGCGCACAGGCGATTTTTTGATGGGCGCAACCGCCTTGACCCCTGCCCTTTTGCTCAGCTGTTTTGATTTGCCGCCGTTGTATTGACTGTTTTTTCCGTTCTTTGAGTACCAATTTTGCTTTGCTCTGAAATTCTTATTCTGATTTTTAGCACTCACTCACTATACCTCCGTTTATATTAATTTTTCCGTTCATTATATACTATATATTATAGCGCATGCGCAGACCTCGCATACATATTTAATATATTTTAACTCAAATTGCCCCGTTCTGTCAATACAGAAAAAGAATTATACGCCGCCGGTTGGGAATTTTTTGTTAATTTTCGCTTTTGGCTTGCGTTTGAGAACCGTTTGTGGCACAATAAGAGAAGTCAAACCACGGAAGGAAGGTATTGTATGAAGCACGTAGATTTGTTCACCGACGGCGCTTGCAGCGGCAACCCAGGTCCCGGCGGCTGGGGCGCGATTTTGCGTTATAACGGCGTGGAAAAGGAGCTTTCCGGCGGCGAAGCAAACACCACCAACAACCGCATGGAGCTGAGCGCGGTGATTTTTGGACTAAAGGCGCTCAAGGAGCCGTGCGAGGTCACGCTCTACAGCGACTCGCAGTATGTGTGCAACGCGCTCAAGCTGGGCTGGGCAAAAAAATGGCGCGCCAACGGCTGGATGCGCAACAAAAAAGATCCGGCTCTCAACCCTGAGCTGTGGAGTGAGCTGCTGGATTTGACCGATAAGCATCAGGTGGAAATAATCTGGGTCAAGGGTCACGCCGGACACCCTGAAAATGAGCGCTGCGACCGTTTGGCTGTCGCCGCCGCAAAGCAGTATGCGTAATTAAAAAAGCTGACACAGGAAGCGTCCTGTGTCAGCTCTGTTTTTTGGATTATTCTAAGACTTCTTCTTCCGCTTCGTCCGCATTATCGGCGTTT
>CAMJOD010000064.1 GCA_946407465.1 uncultured Clostridia bacterium | reverse complement strand
GCATCTCATAGAGCATAACGCCCACCGAATAGATGTCGGTTTTGCCGTCGGTCACGTCGCCGCGCGCCTGCTCGGGCGCGATGTAGTGAACCGAACCGATTGCCTGGTCGGTCATGGTGCGCGTCGCCTTGTCGGAAAAGCGCGCAATGCCGAAGTCCGTCACCTTGATGGTGCCGTCCTGCAAAAGCATGATGTTCTGCGGCTTGATGTCGCGGTGAACAATGCCGCTCTCGTGGGCATGCTGCAGGGCACGGAGCACCTGTGTGGTGAGGTGAAGTGCGTCCTTCCACTCAATCACACCCTGGCGCTCGATGTATTCCTTCAGGGTGATGCCGTCGATGTATTCCATCACGATATACTGAATCATGTCGCCGAAGCTGACGTCATACACCTTGACGATATTCGGGTGTGAGAGCATGGCGATAGCCTTCGATTCATTCTTAAAACGGCGGATAAACTCCTCGTTGTTGAGAAATTCGTCCTTCAAAATTTTGATAGCAACCTCGCGGTCGTCGAGGATGTCGGTACAGCGATAGACGTTCGCCATGCCGCCGATACCGATCAGCTCGTGGATTTCATAGCGTCCGTCCAACCGCTTGCCAAGATATTTATCCATTTGAGCCACTCCTTATTATTAATAAATAACGGTGGCGGTGATATTGTCGGAACCGCCTGCCGCTTTTGCGCTGTCAATCAGCTTGCTGACCAAATCTTCTCCCCGGTTCTCATGGCAGATTTTGACCATCTCGCCGGTCGTCACATGATTGGACAAACCGTCGCTGCAAATCAACAGCACGTCGCCGTACATAAAGCTCGCCTCAATGTAATCAAGGCGCACCGAGGTCTTGATGCCTAACGCACGTGTGATAAAATTCTTGTTGGGATGGCGCTGCGCCTCCTCATAGGTCAGCTCGCCTCTGCGCACCATCTCCTGCACCACCGAATGGTCCTCGGTGAGCTGCTTGATTTTGCCGCCCCGAATGGAATAGGTGCGGCTGTCGCCTACATGCACCACCAACACGGTGGTATCCTTGACAAAAACAAATTCGCAGGTGGTGCCCATGCCTGCCAGCTCCGGGTCGTGCGATGCCTTTTCAAAAATCTGGTTGTTGGCATTCGTCACGATTTCCGCCATCAGCTCTCTGAGTTGTTCCTTTGTCATGTCGCTTTTGTACAAGTCAGTGATTTTGGTGCTGATATAATCTACAGCCGTGGCGCTGGCGATGTTGCCGCCGTTGGCGCCGCCCATGCCATCGCACACCACTGCCCAAACACAGTTGGGAGCTATAACCCCGAAACGGAAGTCGTCTTGGTTTTGGGTCCGCACAAGACCCACATCACTTTTACTGAAAACCTCCAAGTGACTGTCCTCCTTTTGATAAGTGTTTCCGTCTGAGCTGACCGCAGGAAGCGTCGATGTCGCTTCCGAGCGTCCGCCGGACGGTTGCCGTTATGCCGTTAACGGCAAGTATATCTGCAAAAGACTGCTGTCTTTGTACATTGCTTTTTTGATATCCCGTTCCCGCAACCGAGTTGACGGGAATCAGGTTGACATGGCAGTTCATGCCGCGCAGCCGTTTTCCCAGCTCACGCGCACAGGCGTCGGTGTCGTTAACGCCGCTGATGAGCGCATACTCAAACGTGACGCGCCTGCCGGTCGTCTGAAAATAGTCGCGGCATGCCTGCAAGAGCTGCTCCATCGGATAGGCACGCGCCACGGGCATTGTCTGTGAACGAATCTCGTCGTTCGGCGCGTGCAGCGAAACCGCCAGATTCACCGGCAGTCCGCACTGTGCCAGCTCATAAATTTTGGGAACGATACCGCAGGTCGAGAGCGTGATATGGCGCATGCCGATATGCAACCCCTTTTCGCTGCCTGCGAGGTGCAAAAACCGCACCACGTTGTCAAAGTTGTCGAGCGGCTCTCCCATGCCCATCAGCACCACATTGGAGACGCGAACGCCCTCGTCGCGCTGCGCGGCTTCAATCTGTGCCAGCATTTCGGAGGCGGTCAGGCTCCGCGAAAAGCCGCTTTTGCCCGTCGCGCAGAAGGTGCAGCCCATCTTGCAGCCCACCTGCGTGGAGATGCAGATGGAATATCCATGGTGATAGGACATCAGCACTGCCTCGACACATTCGCCGTCGTGAAACGAAAAAATGTACTTCACTGTTTTATCATACCTTGAAACTTGTTTTTTTTCAATAGTTGCAACAGAAATGTAACAACTTGTTTGCAAAAATCTTTTCAAATTGGCAGGCAAATTGCGCATTTCGTCAAAATTTGTCACGCCTTTTCCCAGCCAGTCGGCGATTTGGGCGGCGCGAAAGGCAGGAAAACCGTTGTCGGTCACCCACTGCCGCAGCTCCTCACCGGTCATGGATTTGATGTCGCGTATGCTGCACCACCCCTTTTTGTAGAGTTGAGAGTTAAAAGTTGAGAGTTGAGTGGCTATATAGTCAGCTAACGCTTTGTTAGCTTTGCCAGATAGAAGCCGTTGGCGGCGGCGGTGTGCGGCATCAGCGTGATTTCGTAGGGCTGCTCCGATATGGCACGCCGCACCGCTTGCGGAAGTGTCAGCGGTTCACCGGAAAAGTCGGGATGCTCCTTCAAAAAGCGCCTGACGTTGTCGCCGTTTTCGGCAGGATGAAGCGTGCAGGTGGAATAAATCAGCGTGCCGCCGCTCGCCAGACGCTCGGCACTGTGGCAGAGGATTTGGTATTGCAGCTGCGGCAAATCCGCCGGAAGCAAGTTCTCCTTGGAACGGATTTCGGGCTTCCGCGAAAGAATGCCCAGTCCGCTGCACGGCACATCGCAGAGAATGCTGTCAGCCAGGGGCAGCGGCATACCGGTGGCGGCGTCGCGCTTGTTGGCGATAATATTGGTCACACCCAGCCGTTGGGCGCCCGCGCGCATAAGCTTGATTTTGTGGTCAAACAAATCGCAGGCATAGATTTTGCCGCGGTTCTGCATGTACTGCGCCGCCGTGAAGGTCTTGCCGCCGGGCGCCGCGCAAACGTCGTGCAGCACCGCGCCGGGCTTTGGCGCCAGACAATCAACACAGAGCTGCGAGGACAAATCCTGCACATGAAACCAGCCCTTTTTGTAGGCGGCAAGCCGTTCGATGGAGCCGGTATGCGACAGGCTGAGCGCGTTTTCGAGCGCGGGCACATCCTCACAGACAACACCCTCCTGCTCCAGCGCCTGTTTGAGCGCCGCCTTGTCGGTTTTGAGGGTATTGACGCGGATATACAGCTTCGGTCTGCCGCTGAGCGACTGCAGCAGCTGCTCGGTGTTTGTCTCTCCGTAGGCAGCGAGCCACAGCTTTACCAGGCTCTGCGGCACAGCGTAGCGTATACTATAATAAGAAAGAATGTCCTTTTTGTCGGGCAGCGTGTAGGGCGGCTGCGTGCGCGTGACAGAGCGCAGAATGCCGTTGATAAAACCGGCTGACTGCTGCATGCGCTGCCGCTTGGCGAGGTTGACGCTCTCGTTGACAGCCGCGCTGTCCGGCACCTTGTCCATGAACAGAAGCTGAAACAAGCCCATGCGAAGAATCGTTTTGGTCTTGGTTTCAATTTTCCTCAAAGGAATTTTGGAATACTGTTTGATGATATAGTCAAGAGTAATCTTGCGCTCGAGCACGCCGTACACCAGAGCCGACACAAAGGCGCTGTCCACGCCGCTGAGCTTGTTTTCGCGGATAGCATGGTTGAGCGCGAGGTTGGAGTAGGCGCCGTCCTGTTCAATTTTGAGCAAAACGCGGAACGCAACCGCGCGTGGATTCGGCATACAATCATCCTTATCTTTTTCGGTTGGCGAGCAGCAGCAGACGGAGCAGCTGCATAATCGCGGTCAGCGCGGAAGCTACATAGGTCATGGCGGCGGCGGTGAGCACACTCTTGCAGCCCTTGTACTGGTCGTCGGGCAACAGGTTGGTTTCGCGGATACATTTGAGCGCACGGCGCGACGCGTCGAACTCCACCGGAAGGGTGACGACGGTAAACAGCACCGAAGCCGCAAAGAGAATGATGCCGCCGTAGAGCAGGTATTGACCGAAGGAATTGGGCACGCGGTAGGCGAACAGGAATCCGACGGCAATCAGAATCCAGCTGAACGCCGAACCGAACCGCGCCGCAGGGAGAATCGCGCTGCGAATCTTGTTCGGCAAAAAGTTCATGGCGGTTTGCACGGCGTGTCCGGCTTCGTGCGCCGCGACGCCGATAGCCGCCACGGAGCTGACGTTATAGACCGCGTCGGACAGGCGTATCACGTTGGAGCGCGGGTCGTAGTGGTCGGTCAAATTGCCTGCCACATGCTCAATCCGCACGCCGGTTACGCCGTTTTGGCGCAGCACATACTCCGCAGCCTGTGCGCCCGTCATGCCGCGCGCGTTGGGGATTTGTCCGTATTTGGAAAACGCCGTCTTGACGCGCACCTGACAAATCAGCGAAATAACGACACAAGGCAAAATAAACAGAAGATAAGTGGTATCAAAAACGAACATAAATTTCTCCTACAGAATTATAAAACCGAATCGCCCTTTTGCAGACGATGACCAAGGGCGAACGCCTCGGCGGTCATTTTCTTCTTGCCCTCGGGCTGCAGCTCCGTAATCTCAATCGCGCCCTCGCCGCAGGCAATCACCAGCGGCTTAACACTCAGAATGGTTCCTGCCGCTCCGCTGCCCTGTGCCAGACGCGAGCCGTGGATTTTGACGCGCTTGCCGCCGATAACGGCAGTGGCGACCGGCCACGAATAGAGTCCGCGGATTTGGTTGTGAATCTGCCGCGACGACTGCGTAAAGTCAATCGGACAGCGCGTTTTGTCGATTTTGGAGGTGTGGGTGGCAAGGGCTTCGTCCTGCTTTTGCGGCGTAACGGTTCCCTGCTCAAGCGCCGCGAGCGTGTCGAGAATCAGCTCTCCGCCAAGAATCGCCAGACGGTCAAACAGCTCGGCAGCGGTTTCGTTTTCGCCGATGGGCGTTTCCTTTTTCATCAGAATATCGCCGGTGTCGAGCCCGACGTCCATCAGCATGGTGGTGACGCCGGTGACCTTGTCGCCGTTGAGAACAGCCGCCTGAATCGGCGCGGCGCCGCGGTATTTCGGGAGCAGCGAGCCGTGGATATTCACACAGCCGTAGCGCGGTACGTCCAGCACCGCCTTGGGCAAAATCTGTCCGTAAGCCGCCACGACAATGACCTCCGGCGCAAAGGCTTTGAGCTGCGCCAGCGCTTCCTCGGTTTTCATGGAAGCAGGCTGACAGACGGGAATCCCCAATTCCTGCGCGCACACCTTGACGTCGGGCGGTGTGAGAATCTGTTTTCTGCCGACGGGCTTGTCGGGTTGGGTAAAGACAGCCGCGACCTCATGCGCCTGCGCCAGTCTTTTGAGCGCAGGCACCGCAAAATCGGGCGTGCCCATATATACAAGCTTCATATGCAATCCCTTACTTTGCGTTCATTTCCTCGATTTCCTGCGGTGTGAGCATGTGCTCGGCTACCTGTTTGAACACAATGCCGTTGAGGTGGTCTATTTCGTGACAGAAGGCACGCGCAAGCAGGGCGGTTCCCTCCATCTCAAACTCCTCGCCAAAGCGGTCCTGCGCTCTGACCTTTACATAGTCGGGGCGCTTGACGATGCCCCACTGTCCCGGAAAGGACAGGCAGCCCTCGTTGCCCTCCTGCTCGCCGCTGTAGGCGATAATGCGCGGATTGACAAGCTCCAGCACCTCGTCCTGGTCGGGGCTGATGTCAATCACCACAACGCGGCGCAGAATGCCGACCTGCGGCGCCGCCAAGCCGACGCCGTTGGCACGGTGCATGGTCTCCGCCATATCGTCGAGCAGCGTGTGGAGCTTCTTGTCAAATTTGACAACGTTTCTGCATTTTTTGGTTAAAATCTCGTCTCCGTCCTTCACAATATTGCGAAGTGCCATCTTTCATCATCCTTCTGAATAAACTAACACACCAAAGCGTTCATATCGGCGTAGGCTGTCACCTTGGCAAATTCATGCATGCCGTCAAAGGCGACCAGCGCAGACGACAGCAGCGCACGGAACGCACGGTTATTTCTGCATTTGATAATCAATTTGTAGCGGTATTTGTTGCTGACCTTGACAACGAGCGCCGGTGAGGGCCCCAAAATGCGAATCGGCAAATCGGGATATTCCGTCCGCGCCAGCGCAGTGAAGGTCTCCAAAAACGCGTTTGACGCCCGAAGCGTGAGCGCTTGGTTCTGCCCGACAAAGCCAATCAGACAGATGTCGGCGAACGGCGGATAGAGCATCGCCTGCCGCATGGTGATTTCTGCCCGATAAAACGCGTCGTAGTCCTGCCGCGCCGCCATGGCGATAATCAGGTTGTCGGGCGTGTGGGTCTGAATGACCGCCATGCCCTTGCTCTCTCCCCTGCCGCTTCTGCCGACCACCTGTGTCAGCAGCGAAAAGGTGCGCTCATAGCTGCGGTAATCGTCGGCATAGAGCATTTGGTCGGCGTTGAGCACGCCCACCAGCGTCACGTTGGGAAAGTCCAGTCCCTTGGCGACCATTTGGGTACCGACAAGAATGTCGTAGTCTCCGCGCGAAAAAGCGGAAATCATGCGCTCATAGCTCGATTTGGAGGAGGTGGCGTCGGTGTCCATGCGCAGAATCCGCGCGTTCGGAAAAATGACGCCTATATCCTGCTCCGCCTTTTGGGTGCCGGTGCCGCCGAGCCGCAGCGATTTGCCGAAGCAGGTAGGGCACTCGTTTTTGTAGGGAACGGAATAGCCGCAGTAATGGCACATCAGGCGGTTGTTGCGGCTGTGATAAGTCAGCGAGATGGAGCAGTTGGGACACGTGACCGGCTCGCCGCACTGCGTACAGGTTACAAAGGTATGGTGACCGCGCCGGTTGAGCAGCAGAATGGACTGCTTGCCCCGCTCCAGATTGTTTTCTATATTTTGCAGCAAAACATCGGAGAAGCCCGAGGCATTGCCGCCCTGTATTTCCATATTCATGTCCGCCGTGACAACCTCGGGCAGCACTGCCGCGCCGAAGCGTTGCGTGAGGACATTGAGCGAATAGCGCCCGTTTTGGGCGTAATAATAGGTTTCGACACTCGGCGTCGCCGAGCTGAGCACCAACAGCGCGTTGTGCTGTGCGCAGCGGAACATGGCGATTTCGCGTGCATGATAGCGCGGCGCGCTCTCGGACTTGTAGCTGTACTCCTGCTCCTCGTCCATAATCACCAGACCCACGTCGTCAAACGGCGCGAACACGGCGCTGCGTGTGCCGATGACAATCTGCGCCAAGCCTTTTTTGACGCGCTTGTAGGCGTCGAGCCGTTCGCCGAGCGAAAGCGCGCTGTGAAAAACAGCGATTTTGTCGCCGAAGCGCCGCGCAAACTTCTCTACGAACTGCGGCGTCAGCGAAATCTCGGGCACCATGACAATAATGCCTCTGCCCTCGTCCAGCACGCGCTCAATCAGCTTGAGAAACACGCTGGTTTTGCCGGAGCCGGTCACGCCGTAGAGCAGGCTGACATGCGGACGGCTGTCGCGGTACTCCGCGTACAGGTTGTCGCACGCCTGCTGCTGTTCGCCGGACAGGACAATCGGCTTTGCCTCGCCGCTCACCTGCAAATCGCCGGTGCGAAAAACCTCCTCGTCAAAGAAATAGATGACGCCCTTTTTGAAGAGCGCGTCGATGACAGACGAAGAAACACCGGTGAAATAGCGGATTTCTCTCACGGATACCGCGCCGCTCATGGCGAGCAGCTCCGTGATTTCCTGCTGCTTGGGCGTGAGCTTTTGGGACTGCGGGTCAAAGTCGGGCGACAGCGCCGCCATCTTCATGACCGCGTCGTTGACCTTGCGAAAAACCTCCTCCGACTTGTAGAGCAAGCCGCGCCGGGTGAGTTCGTCGGGCAGCGAGCTGTCGGCAAGTCCGAAGTCCTTGGTCAGCTTTTCGAGCTTCACCGCGCCGCGCTTCTTTTTGAGATAGTCATACAAGCGCTGTTCTTCTTCGGTGAGCTCGACGTCCTCATCAGTCTGCCGCACGCCGTAAACCGTGGTGACACGGTAGTTGATGCCTGCCGGCAGCATGGTTTTGACCGCGTCGTAGAGGGTGCAAAAATAGTGCTCCTTCATAAACCGCGCGACCGCCAGCAGCTCCGGCGAGAGCACAGGCGCCTCGTCGGTGACGGCGAGAACAGACTTCAGTCCGTCCGCTTCCTCGTTGGCGAGTGCGGTGATGATTCCCTGACGGCGGCTGTTGCCTCTGCCAAAGGGCACCAGCACACGCTTGCCGACGGCTGCCGCGGTGGACAAATCGTCCGGCACCGCATAATCAAATTCTCTGTCAAAGGAATAGACGGCCTTTTCGACCGCGATTTTGGCAACAAGCTTACAGCTCATCCTCGTCAGGCTCTAAAAGATTAATCTTGTGGTTTTTGATTTCATCAATCGCGAGCAAAACGGGCTTATCCTCGGTGACGATGCCCTCCTCCTCAAAGGTCTGGGTAATCTGTCTGGCGCGTTTGGAAACGCCGACAACAAGCGCATATTTGCTCTGCTTGCCCTGGAATAATTCGTCTACATCTACTCTATGCATGCTGCATTCTCCTCTTGTTTATAATAAAAATCAGTGTTGTCCGTTATCTGTATCGCCGCAGAATATCGAGCACCTCGTTCACGGCGGTGTTCAAATCGTCGTTGACAACGCGGAAGCGGTACTGCTGTGCGACAGCCAACTCATTTTTGGCTTCGGCAAGGCGCTTTTGAATGACCTCCTCGGTCTCGGTGCCCCTGCCGCGCAGACGTCTCTCCAGCTCCTCCAAGGAAGGCGGAAGAATAAAAATACTGAGCACGTCCGGATATTGTTCCATGACCTGCAAACCGCCCTGCACCTCGATTTCGAGAAAGACGTCATAGCCCGCGGCGAGCAAATCCTCAACATGCTGCTTTGGGGTGCCGTAGAGATTGTCGCAATACTCGGCGTATTCGATATAGCCGTCGGCGTCCGCCAGCGCAAGAAATTCCTCGCGCGTGACAAAGCGGTAGTGTATGCCGTCAATCTCTCCCTCACGCGGCTTGCGCGTGGTGTTGGAAACCGACAGACGAATGTTGGGGTCACGCCTGAGCAGCTCCTTCATAATCGTGCCCTTGCCGACGCCGGAGCAGCCGGTGTAGAGCACCAGGGTACCTCTATTGTTCATCCTTTTCCTCGCTTTCTTCGGCGCGGTTCTGGATTGTCTCGCAGGAAACCGCGGACAGCACCACATGGTTGCTGTCGTTTATCAAAACGGATTTGCACTTTCTGCCGCAGGTCGCGTCAATCAGCAGTCCGTTTGTTTTTGCCTCCTGCACAATGCGCTTGACAGGAGCCGAATCTGGCGCCACAACCGCCACCAGCTTATCGCTGCTGACCAGATTGCCAAAGCCGATATTTATCAGTTTCATATATACACCCTTTTTTAAAAAGTGGAAAGTGGAATTTTTTAATTTGAAATGTGAAATTTGGAATGAAAGGTCGCCGCGGCTTCGGAACCGCCGCGTTATCCGTCCCGACCGCATCTCAACTCTCCGCTCTTAACTCTCAACTCTAATAAAAAACTATTCTATATTCTGCACTTGCTCGCGGATTTTTTCGATTTCGCTTTTGATGTCAACTACCTTGTGCGCGAGAACGGCGTCCTGCACCTTGGAGCCGATAGTGTTGGCTTCGCGGTTCATTTCCTGAATGATGAAGTCGATTTTTCTGCCGACGGGCTGGTCGAGCGACAGGAACGCGCGGAGCTGTTCAAAATGGCTGCGCAGACGGACGGTTTCTTCCGCCACCGCAACCTTGTCGGCAAACACCGCCACCTCGGTGAGAATCCGCTGTTCGTCCACCTCTACGCTGAGATTTTCGAGCGTTTGGCGAATCCGCTCCAACAGGCGGTTTTCGTATTCCTTGACGGTCTGCGGCGAGCGCTCCTCAATCTCCGAAACAATGGAGAGAATCGTCTCGGCTCTGCCCAAAATGTCCGCTTTCATGCGAGCGCCCTCCGCCTCGCGCATGGCGACAAAGGAGTTGAGCGCGGCGTCGGCTGCCGTGAGCACGTCGGCGGTCAGCTGCTCCTCGTCCACCGCCGCCTTGTTGACGGTGAACACATCGGGAAACCGCGAGAGCGCCACAACCGACGCA
Organism: uncultured Clostridia bacterium; assembly: GCA_946407465.1. Lineage (GTDB taxonomy): Bacteria > Bacillota > Clostridia > Oscillospirales > Acutalibacteraceae > Ruminococcoides. The sequence continues at coordinate 348 of CAMJOD010000064.1, read as the reverse complement.
TCGTTTGGAACACCGTAGGTGTCGCTGATTTCCTTCATGGCGTTGAGATAGCCCGACACCAGACTGTGGTTGACAGCCACCTCGCACGGCACGTCGTCAGCGGCGCCGACCGAAACAAACATATCAATCTTGCCTCTGGCAACGCGCGCATTCACAAACGCCTTGAGCTTATCCTCCAAAAAGCTGTAGCCGCGCGTGATGCGGCAGGAGAACTCAAAATAGCGGTGGTTGACGCTTTTTATTTCAACGGTGATGGCTCTGCCGTGAATTTCGGTTTCACATCTGCCAAAACCGGTCATTGATTTTACCATTTTCTGGACATCCTTTCGGGGTATTTTCACGTTAAAA
>CAMJOD010000063.1 GCA_946407465.1 uncultured Clostridia bacterium | reverse complement strand
GGAGCTTCGGTGGGAGCCTGAGTGGGCTCAACCGGAGTCTGACGCTGATCAACGCCGTTGACGAAGATGATCTGATCGCCGTCTTCGGTTCTGACAGTCATATCTACAACAGTCAGATCAACAGTGGTTGTACCATCCTTGAGTGCAGTAAACGCGAAGGAAATGAAGTCATCACCCTGAGCAACTGCATAAGGATTGTTGATGTCGGACAGGCTGCCGATTACGCTGTAGGTTTCAGCTTCGTTGTTGATGAGCATTGCGCCCTTGTCGAAGGTGCTGATACCGGTGAGCGCAAGCGCTTCCTTGTCGTAGTTCATACCCCACTGAATGTCAACAATTGATGCATTCTCGGGAGCCTTGAAGGTAACATTGACGGTGTCGCCAACGGTGACAATCTGAGCGTTGGGAATAACCGCATAGTTGGAGGTAGCCTCAACGGTCAGCTTCTGTGCCGGAGCCTCAGTGGGAGCCTCGGTCGGAGCTGCTGTGGGAGCCTCGGTCGGAGCTGCTGTGGGAGCTTCGGTAGGAGCTTCTGTGGGAGCCTGGGTAGGAATTTCGGGAACGTCCTGACCGGCAGGCTCGAAGGAAGTCGAATAGGTGCCAAGTGCATAAGCTTCTTCGTCAATCACTTTGCCGCTGACGGGAATATACTTTGCACCGGGCTCAGCCTGTGTATCGTCATCCAGAGAAAGTGTGTCCATAACAAGGTTAACTGTCGTTTCGGCAGCGTTCTTGTCAAGAACCTTAAAGGTAGCTCTTACTACAGTAATGTCGGAGCCGTCCTCTTCGTAAGCATAAGCAGCGGGCTTTACAGAGGTGTAGTTACCTACGATTCTGCCGCCGTTCGCATCGCCGAAGGTATTGACCATACCTGCGCCGAGACCCTGCTCCATAGCAAACGGGAAGATGGTAAACTGAGCCTGACGGCCGGTGCCGACTTTGTTGTAAGCTTCCTTGAACTCAAGAACGTTCTTGTCCCAAGTCAATTCATCAACGTCGAGGTTGATGAGGTACTTCTGAGGCGCATTCATCTTGTATTCAACAGTAACGAATACATTGCCTTCAGCATCCTCCATAGCGGTGAGGTCGGGATAGTTGGTTCTGGTGTTCGGGAAGAAGTTGGATGTCGCATTGACGGTCAAGCCGGTCAACGCGGGAGCTTCTGTAGGAGCCTCGGTGGGAGCCTCGGTAGGAGCTTCTGTGGGAACCTCGGTAGGTGTGGGTTCGCCTTCATAGGTGATGGTGAGGGTGAACTTTGCGCCTTCCTTGGTGGAGAAATCGAAATCTCTCAGATTGAGCTGAGCCTTAACTGTGCAAACATCATCTGTATCAAAGGTGATGTTGTCGCCATTGTAGGAAGCTACAGTCTCAACGCCGCTTTCTTCAAAAGCGCCGCCGAAATTATGGGTCCATGTGCCGTCGATGGCAAACTTAATCTGACGCTCAAAGCCGTCGGGTACGTTCTTGAATTCAATCTCCCAAACGTCATCCGCAACCTTGGTCATCTCGTTTGCAGCATAGGCGGGATCCCATGCAGCGCCGTTCAGCCATGTGCCTTCGCCGTTACCAACTGCAAATACAGTGTTGTATTCAAAATTGGTGATGGGAGCTACGTTGTCGCCGGTTACATAAGTGTAGCCCTGAGCGGGATCATACACTACAGTAAAGGTGCCGGCGCCGGTCACGTTAAAGGTAACATTGTTGCCGGTCTCGTCGCCGATCCACTCAGCGCCGTTCTTGACGGTCTTGAGCTGAACAGCGTCGTAAGCCTTGTCAACGGTGTATTCCTTGGTGTAGGTGCCGTCGGCCTGCTTGGTCATCAGGTTGGCTTCGTTTGTGCCGTCCCAACTTGTGCCGAAGATCTCAGCCTCAGAACCTGCTACGATGCAGACGTCATCCACAGGCGCTTCGGTCGGTTCCTCGGTAGGAGTCTCCGAAGGAGCTTCGGTCGGAGCTGCTGTGGGCGCTTCGGTCGGAGCCTCGGTAGGCTGCGGATCTACATAGTCATCATCGTACTCACCGGCATAGACAGCCGTAGTGGGTGTGCACGCAAATGACTCTACTACTGCTCCGTCGGAAACGACTTGCTTTTCGTTCTCAACATCAGAAGTAGACTTACCATCCTCGAGCTGAGTTGTTCTCATCTCGTTTACGGTGAGGTTGACAGTGGTGTCGCCGGAGCCGATTACATCAAATGTAGCGGTCACAAAGGCAGTTCTGTCGCCATTCTCATCGCAGAGGAAGTATGTGTTGAGACTGGTGCAATTACCCTTTACGCCAGGCTGCACGGAAGTGGGGTTGAAGTTCACTTGTGCGTCTGTCGCAATAGGCATCATGTGCTGGTTAGCCTCTTCGTTAAGTGCCAGAACGGTACCGTCATAGGTAAGGGTCCAGTCAGCGTTAACGAGTCTGTCTTCAGACTGAATGAAATAGGTTACAGTTACTTTGCCGTTGCTGGCATTGATTTCATCCTGTGTAAAGGACTGCTCCTTTGTCGGGAAGAAATTCGAGGTAGCAGTAACCTTCAAGTCTGAACCAGATCCTGCATCGCCGTCGGCAGCTGCAACGGTAATTACGGCAACCGAGAAGGATGCTACAACGAGCATCAGGGCAAGCAGAAGGCTCAGTGCTTTTTTGAACATTTCTTCTTTTCCTCCTTTTTTGATAATGCTTCTATAAGCAATATTATTATAATACAAGTGCCGTCCAAAAGTCAATAAAAATTCTTGCTTGGAAAACACTTTTTTAAAGAAATTTACGATTTTGTTTATTTTAACTATTATACGAATCGCAATTTGTCACAAATGACAACAGAGTCTTCTATTATTTGTAACCATTTACATTATGTGACTGCCAATTCCATGAATCATAGCACATATCTTCCAGGTTTTTTTCCGCCTTCCAGCCCAAAACGCGCGCTGCCTTTTCGGCGTTGGCAAAGCATTCGGCAATATCGCCTGCGCGGCGCGGCTTGATTTCGTAGGGAATGGTGATATGATTCACTTTTTCGAACGCCTTCACGATGTCCAGCACGCTGTAGCCGGTGCCGGTGCCGAGGTTGACGATTTCGACGCCCTTGTGCTCGCCCGCGTAATCAATTGCCTTGACGTGACCCTTTGCCAAATCGACAACATGGATGTAGTCGCGCACACCGGTGCCGTCGTGGGTGGGATAGTCGTCGCCGAACACGCCGAGCTTGGGCAGTCTGCCTGCCGCCACCTGCGTGATAAAGGGCATGAGGTTGTTGGGAATACCGTTTGGATCCTCGCCGATTCTGCCGCTCTTGTGGGCGCCAATCGGATTAAAGTAACGCAGAATGACAATCGACATCTCAGGTCTTGCGTGCGCGGTGTCGCTGAGAATCTGCTCCATCATCAGCTTTGTCCAGCCGTAGGGGTTGGTCGGCGTGCCGGTCGGCATGGTCTCCACCAGCGGCACCTCCTTGGGCGTGCCGTAGACGGTTGCCGAGGAGCTGAAAATAAAGTTGTTGACGCCGAATTTTTCCATTGTCTCCAGCAGGGTGAGCGTGGAGTCGATGTTGTTGCGGTAGTAGAGCAGCGGCTTGGCAACGCTCTCACCCACTGCCTTGAGACCGGCAAAGTGGATAACGGCGTCGATTTTGTTTTCGGAGAAGATTTTCTCCACCGCTTCTCTGTCGCACACATCCGCCTCATAGAGCGGAATGGTGGCTCCTGTGATTTCCTCTACCCTTTTGACAGCTTCGGGACAGGAATTGGAATAGTTGTCAGCGATAACAACGGTGTGTCCTGCCTCAATCAGCTCGACGCAGGTGTGCGTGCCGATATATCCGGCTCCGCCTGCTAACAGTACATTCATGATGTTTCTCCTTTCGTTTTTCACGTTAAATTTCAAATCAATTTCTATTTCTAAATAAGCCTGTCCATATACATATTATATAGTATACAGATTTTAGGCTTTTTCGGGTGCCGGATAGTTGACACCAAAGGTCTCGACCGTCATGCGCTTGATAACCTGCGGATTGAGCGGTCTGTCGGAGAAGTCGGTATCGCAGGCGGCGATTTCGTTGACGACCTCCATGCCCTCAATCACCTTGCCGAAGGCGGCGTACTGACCGTCGAGATGCGGCGAGGTTTTGTGCATGATAAAGAACTGCGAGCCTGCCGAGTCAGGCATCATGGAACGCGCCATGGAGAGCACGCCCTCGGTATGGCGCAGGTCGTTTTTGAAACCGTTCATGGCAAACTCTCCCCTGATGTGGTAGCCGGGACCGCCCATGCCGGTGCCGTCGGGGCAGCCACCCTGGATCATAAAGCCGTAGATCACGCGGTGAAAGGTCAGTCCGTCATAAAAGCCGCTGCCGGCAAGACTGAGAAAGTTCGCCACGGTGTTGGGCGCAATCTCCGGATAGAGCTCCGCCTTGATGGTTTTTCCGTTTTCCATTTCTATGGTAACGATTGGATTGTTCATGATAATCTCCCTCTTTATTCATAATTGTTTTCAGGTTAGCAAATGGAATATTGCCGAAATGCCGGAGCTGACCGCAACCACTATCATGCAAATCAGCTCGACAAGCAAATCAAACAGACAGGCGACAATGCCGATTATACCGAGAATCCGCGCGGCTGTGTTTTTCAGCAGCGCGAAAATGCCAAAGCCGATGCCGACCAAACAGAGCAGGATATTCAGCCACATAAAAAAGTGGAAGAACATGCCCAAAAATATCAAAATGAACGATACCGCGCCGATTATCAGCGAGATAATGCCGCACAGCTCGGGCGAGAGACCGCTGCGGCTCCGGTCGTTTACCGGTCTGCCGGCAGCGTCGAGCACCTCCGGCGTGACCGTTTCGCGGTGCTGCTCGCGCTGCTGACGCTGCAGCATGAAGTCGCTCTGCGTCTGCTGTTCCTCCGGCTTGCGGAAGGGATTCTGCTGCGACTGCCGGAACATCGCGTCATAGTCCTTGTTGTCCATATGCCGCTCCTGTCTTATAAAATATGTTCAAAAACAAAGCTTAGCAGCGTGACAGCCGCCAGTGAACCGTTCATCATCACACCGATAATCGCCATCGGCAGCAACCGCGTCTTTTTTATCAGCGCGATAATACCGAAAACCAATCCCGGAACCGCTAACGTAAGGGTTGACGCAACCAGCGAACCGATATCCGTCGGCGAAGTCAGTGCCGATGTGCCTGTCAGCGAGAAAAACAGCGAAAACATGCCCGACATTACCGAAAACAGCGACAGAATCCCCGTCGCAAATGAGACGATACTGAACGCCTTTGCCATACCGGCGGCTTTGTTTGGCTGTGCAGCGCCATACCTCTGCCGCGGATAGGGCTGATACGGCTGTTGGTAAGGCTGCTGATACGGCTGTTGATACGGCTGTTGATTATTCTGTTGGTAAGACTGCTGATAAGATTGCTGATAAGATTGCTGATAAGATTGCTGATAAGATTGCTGATACGGCTGCTCATAGGGCTGCTGATAGGGTTCTTGCTCCGGCGGCGCTTCCTCCGTATGCAGATAGGGGTTTTCATCTAATTGCATGGCTTTTCCTCATTAATAATAGCGATTCGCGGTGCCGTTCACCATGAAGAAATAGGTGATGAAGCCGCAGAGCAGAAGGATACCGGCAAAGGTGATGCCCAAGGCGGGAAACAGCTTTTTGTCTGTCTTTTTCATCAGCGAAACCACGCCGAAGATGATGGCGGGCAGCGACAGAAACATGCCGAAAAAGACCGACGCGCCGAATTTGTCGTTGACGGAGCTGCGGAAGTTAAAGAAAATCATCGACGTGACCGGCAGCACAAAGCAACCTATAATAAAGGAAACCATGCCGAATACCCTTGCGGCGCCCTTGGGATCGCGCACCGGTCTGTTTTGATTGGAATAGTTTTGCTGCGGATAATAGCGGTTTGGCTCCGCCTTGTTGGGCATATACGGCGGCTCAAAGCGCTGTTGCTGCGGCTGCCTTTGCTGCGGCATTGGCTGCTGCGGCGGCTGGGCATAACGCGGCGGCTCCTGCTGCGCAAACTGCGGCGCCTCCTGCTGCACAAAGCCCTTTGGCGGTTCATTGAAACGCGGCTCCTCAGGCTGCGTGGGCTGCGGATTCTTCTGTTCGGGATTGTTGTAGGGATTAAATTCTTCGTTCATCGTTTTACCTCCTTAAAGGAAAATAGGTTTTGGTTGAATGTATATGAATGTGACGAGATAATTTTTTTGATGTATCCTTTAACCTTCCTCAATGCTCATGGTGGCAAAGGCATTGAGGTCGGCACCGGCGATATTGCCGCTCAGGAACTCATAATAACCCTGCGCGCCCACCATAGCGGCGTTGTCACCGCAGAGAGATTTTTCGGGCATAAAGAACTGCCAGCCGCGCCGTTGGCACTCCTCGCTGAGCGTGCGGCGCAGCAGTGAATTGGCGGAAACGCCGCCTGCAATCACGAGCCTTTGCACCTGCAAATCCTCCGCCGCCTTGACAAAATTCGTTGTCAGGCAATCGACGACCGCATAGCGGAACGAAGCGCAGACGTCTGCCTTGTTCAGCTGCTCACCCTTTTGCGCCGCGTTGTGCAGCAGGTTGATCACAGCGGTTTTCAGCCCCGAAAAGCTGAAATCATAGGGCGCGTCATGCACGACAGGGCGCGGCAAACTGAACGCGTGCGGATTGCCGGTCTCAGCGACCTTATCCAGCTCGATGCCGCCGGGATAAGGCATGCCCATGGTGCGCGCCGCCTTGTCAAAGGCCTCGCCTGCGGCATCGTCGCGGGTTCTGCCGATAATCTTCATTTTGGTGTAGTCCTCTGCCAGCACGATATGGCTGTGGCCGCCGGAGACGACCAGACAGAGAAACGGCGGTTTTAGTTCTTGATTAGAAATATAATTTGATGCGATATGTGAACGCAGATGGTGCACCGGAATGAGCGGCTTGCCGGTGGACAGCGCCAGTCCCTTGGCAAAGTTGACGCCCACCAGCAGAGCGCCGATGAGTCCCGGCGCATAGGTCACCGCCAGCGCGTCGATAGCGTCGAGCGTGAGGTCTGCCTGTTCGAGCGCCTGCGTCACCACCGGCACAATCGCTTCGGCATGACGGCGCGAGGCGATTTCGGGCACGACGCCGCCATACAGACGGTGCTCCTCCACCTGTGAGGCGATGACCGACGACAGAACCGTTCTGCCGTCCTCCACCACCGCCGCGGCGGTTTCGTCACAGGATGATTCAATTGCGAGTATTTTCATGTTTATTCTCCATTAGAAATATAACGTCATTAAAACGGCGTTTTCGGTCGGCTCGGAATAGAAATTCTTCCGCTCTCCCACCTTGATAAAGCCGAAATGCGCATACAGCGACCTTGCAGCGGCGTTGCTCTCGCGCACCTCCAGGGTCAGAAACGCAAAATTGTGTCTTTGGCAGTAGGTCACCAGCGACCGGATCAGGGCGCTGCCTACGCCCTTTTTGCGAAACGCCTCATCGACCGCCACATTGTAAACATAGCCCTCGTCGAGCACAAAGCTCATGCCGATATAGCCGATGACAGCGCCGTTTTCCACCGCGACAAAGAACACCGACTGCGCGTTGTCCAGCTCGTTCTCCACGCTCCGGCGCGACCACGGATGGACAAAGCAGGCGTTTTCGAGCGCGCATACGCCGTCCACATGCGCGGCGGTCATCTCCTCAATTTTCATAGCGGACAAGCAGCTCCTCCACCGCAGCGGCTATCACATCGCGGCACATACGGTAGGTGTCAAGACTGCCGCCGTAGGGGTCGGGAATGCCGAGGGTCTCAACACATTCCGCCGGCAAGCCGATGCTCTCAGTCAAAATCGCGGCGTGCTCGGGCGACATGCAGTAGATTTTCTCAAAATTGCCAAGCTGAAAATCATAGACAAAATGGGTGCGGTGGCCGCTGATGTCCACGCCGATTTCGCGGCATGCCTCCATCGCCTTGGGAGAAGCCGGCATACCGGGCACCGCCGCCATGCCAAAGCTGACAGCGCGGACGTCCAGTCCCTTTTCCTCTGCTCTTTTATTAAATATACCCTCTGCCATCGGGCTGCGACAGGTGTTGCCTGTGCAGGCAAAGGCGATATAGCGATAGTTTTCCTTATCCTTTTGCATCATACCAAGTCCTTCCGACTGCCGCGTCCGCTGTCAGCGGTACATCCAGCGACACGGCGTTTTCCATTTCCTCCTGCAACAGCGCGGCGACCTGTTCGCTCTCGCTCTGCGGCGCTTCGACAATCAATTCGTCGTGAACCTGCAGCACCAGCCGCGCCTGCAAGCCTTCCTTTTTGAGCCGTTCGTCCACGCGCACCATGGCGATTTTGATAATATCCGCCGCCGTGCCCTGAATCGGCATATTCCGCGCCACGCGCTCGCCAAAGGCGCGCATCATGTGCTTGCCCGAGCTGAGCTCCGGCAAATAGCGCCGCCTGCCGAACATGGTCTCGACGTAGCCGTCGCGCTTTGCCTGTTCCACCACGTTCGTCATGTAGCTGTCAACGCCGCTGTAATGCGACAAATAGTTTTGAATATAACGCGACGCCTCCTTGGTGGAAACACCGATGTCCTTGCCCAGCGAGAACGCGCCGATGCCGTACACAATGCCGAAGTTGACCGCCTTGGCGCGGCTGCGCATGAGCGGCGTGACCATCTCCAAGGGCAGATTGAACACCTGTGAGGCGGTAATCGCGTGGATGTCGTCGCCGTTTTTGAAGGCTTCTGTCATGTTTTGGTCATGCGCAATGTGCGCGAGCACGCGCAGCTCAATCTGCGAATAGTCCGCATCCACGAGCACCCAGCCATCACGCGCGCAGAAAAACTTGCGCATTTCGCGTCCCAGCTCGGTGCGCACGGGAATATTCTGCAAATTCGGCTCGGTGGAGCTGATTCTGCCGGTGCGCGTTTCGGTCTGGTTAAAGCTGGAATGAATGCGTCCGTCGTCCGCAATCACCTTGAGCAAGCCCTCGCAGTAGGTGGAATTGAGCTTTGCCAGCGTGCGGTATTGGAGCACCATATCCACAACGGGATGCTCATAGCGCAGGCTTTCGAGCACCTCTGCGTTGGTGCTGTAGCCGCTTTTTGTCTTTTTCTTGACGGGCAGCCCCAAGTCCTCAAAGAGCACTTTGCCGAGCTGCTTGGGTGAATTGATGTTGAACCTGCCGCCCGCGCTCTGATAAATCTCCGCTTCCAGCTGTGCGATTTCAGCGGAGAGCATCTCACCGTAGTCGGCAATGCCCTTGCGGTCAACGGCAAAACCGATATTCTCCATCTTGGCGAGCACCTTGGCAAGCGGTATTTCTATATTAAACAAGAGGTTTTCCTGTTCGTTCGCCTGAATCTCGCCGAGCAGCCTGGCGCACAGCCTGTCATAGACCGCCAGTGCGCGATAGGGCTTGTGCGCCTCATCTTCGCAGACAGGCAGCTCAATTTGATTTGCCGCGCAAAGGTTGTCGTCGGTGTAGTCCTTGGACGACGGCTCCAGCAGATAGGCGGCAAGCTCGACGTCAAAAAAGCGGCAAGCCGTTTCGATTCCCTTTGCGTCCGCGTAGGCAAACAGCGACTTGATACCGCGCGTGTGCAGCGTCAGGCTGCTGTCGGTAATGAGCGCGTCAAATTCCTTGCTGTCAGCCGAGAGCCAGACCTTGCCGTCATGCAGCAGCGCAAAGGATTTTAATTCATTTTTTGAAATATCAAAGGACAGCCAAACGTCCTTATTTTCTTTTATTTTCTCAAAAGGAATATTCTCTTCCGCAACCTCCAGCACAGCGGCGGCTGCCTTGGGCTGCTCGGTAACAGGCATGTCGCCGAGGTTATATTTTTCTATCAAAGAAAATAATTCCAGTCGTGCCATCATACGCGCACAGGCTGCCCTGTCCTGCAGCTCTACCAAATAATGGGAAATATCCGTATCAATCGGCGCGTCGCGGACGATTCTGCCGAGCATCAGGCTGAGAAAGGCGTTGTCCTTGGACGCAAGCAGCTTTTTGCGCACGCCGGGCTTGACGTCCAGCTCGTCGAGATGGTCATAAATATACTGAACGCTGTGATAGCGCTGAATCAAATCGCCGGCGCCCTTGGGACCAATGCCGGCAACGCCCGGGATATTGTCGGAGCTGTCGCCCTGAATCGCCTTGATTTCTATCAGCTCAGCAGGCGTGACGCCGTAGTCCTCCCGGATTTTTTCGGGCGTATAGAGAATATCATCGCGGTTGGTGCAGAGGTGAACCGCCGTTTTGTCGCTCACCAATTGCAGGCTGTCGCGGTCTCCGGTGGCAATCACGCACGCATTGCCGCTGTTTTCGCAGGCTGCCGCGAGCGTGCCGAGAATATCGTCCGCCTCGTAGCCCTCGCAGGTGACAAGCGTGTAGCCCAACAAGCCAAGCAGCTCCTTGAGCAGCGGCATCTGACTTGCCAGCTCCGGCGGCATGCCCTTGCGCGTCGCCTTGTAGCCGTCATATACCCTGTGTCGGAAGGTGGGCGCCTTCAGGTCAAAGGCGATGGCAACCGCGTCGGGGGTTTCTTCGTTTTCTATCTTGCGCAGCATCGTCAAAAAGCCGTATATCGCGTGGGTAAACTGTCCCTCCTTGTTCGTCAGAGGGCGGATTCCGTAGAACGCGCGGTTGACAATGCTGTTTCCGTCAACAACCAGTAATCTCATAGCTTATACATCACATCCGTAATGACTCCGTTTTTGTAATAAATCCGCGGCACGCGCTTGCCCACCAGACAAACGACCTCATAGTTGATGGTGCCGGTGTTTGCCGCGA
>CAMJOD010000062.1 GCA_946407465.1 uncultured Clostridia bacterium | reverse complement strand
GCCTGTCCACCGCGTCAAAGACCTCCTCAAAGCTTTTTACGCTTTGCAGAGAGGCGTCGGGAAAGAGCTGCCGTGCCGCGTCGTAGCTGTTGGCGCCCTTGATGCCCTGATAGGCGACCGTGATGCCGCTGACGGAGGGCATCAGAGGCGCATGGGTGATGGTGTTGCGCAGTGCTTGTCCGCTGCATACGATGTTGTGCTGGAGGGCGCGCGACAGCTCCATCAGGTTTGCGAACAGCAGCCGCGCGGCTGCGCCGTATTCGCCGCCCTTTTGCTGCACGCTGTCGAGGATTTCGTTTTCGCGCTGTTGGTTGAGAACCGGAATACCTCTCTCTTTTTTGTAGTAGCCGACCTCCTTGGCGCAGTCCATTCTGCGCTTGAACAGGGTTATCAGCTCGTCGTCAATCGCGTCGATGTCGGCGCGGATTTCGCTTAAATCTCTCATGGCTTCACCTTATAGTACATTGATAATCGCGAGCGCCGTGACCGCCTCAATCACCGGCACGGCACGCGGTACGATGCACGGGTCGTGTCTGCCGTGAATGGTGAGCACGGTGTTTTCGCCGGTTTGGAGGTCAACGGTTTTTTGCGGTTGGGAAATGGAGGGCGTCGGCTTGACGGCACAGCGAAAAATCAGCGGCATGCCGTTTGCAATTCCGCCCAAAATGCCGCCGCAGTGGTTGGTTTCGGTCACAACATGGTTGTTTTGAAAACAAAACGCGTCGTTTGCCCGTGAGCCGCGCATGGCGGCAAGCGCAAAGCCTGCGCCGAACTCGATTCCCTTGACGGCAGGCACGCCGAACACCGCCTTGGCGATGGCGCTCTCCAAGCCGTCAAACATCGGCTCGCCCACACCGGCAGGCAGTCCCGTGACGGCACATTCAATCATGCCGCCCACGCTGTCCTGCGCCAGCCTTGCCGCTTCGATTTCGGCGCGGACAGGCTCCTCCGCGTCTGCGTCAATCAGGGCAAAGGATGAGGCGCTGAGGCGTTCCATCAGCGCGGAGGGAACCGCAACAGAGTCAAATTGCTTGTCGTGTATGCTGCCCACGCTTTGAATATGCGCGGCGATTCGGATTCCCTGTTTTTCCAAAAGCTGACGGCAAACAGCGCCTGCAAAGACGAGCGGCGCCGTGATTCTGCCCGAAAAGTGACCGCCGCCGCGTATATCGTTCGCGCCGTGATATTTGACATATGCCGTGTAGTCGCTGTGACCCGGACGCGGCTTGGTGAGCAGGTTGCCGTAATCCTGCGAGCGTGTGTTGGTATTCTCAATCACCGCGCAGAGCGGCGCGCCGGTCAGCACGTTGCCGAGCATGCCGGACAAAACGCGCGGCGTGTCGCTCTCCTTGCGCGGCGTAGCGGTCTTGTCGCGACCGGGCGCACGGCGCGCCATCTGTGCCAGAACCGCGTCAAAGTCAATCGCTTCGCCGGCAGGCAGCCCGTCTATCACCACGCCGATACCGCCGCCGTGACTCTCTCCGAACACAGATATTTTGATTTTATCTCCGTAGGTTGAGGACATGCGTATCCTCCTTTAGTCTATTGTTGCGCTGCCCTGTATGCGGCGGTAAGCCTCATAAAAATCAGGGTAGCTCTTGTTGATGCTCCACGCGTCGGAGCAGATAATTTCATTTTGACAGTTTGCCGCGCAGGTCGCCGCCGCCATCACAATGCGGTGGTCGTTGCAGCCGTCGGCACAGCCGCCCTGCAGCTGCCTGACGCCGGTAATCAGCAGACCGTCGGGCAGCTCCTCCGCCTTGCCGCCGAGGGCGTTGAGCAGTGCTGCCGTGGATTGCAGGCGGTCGCTCTCCTTGATGCGCAGCCGCGCCGCGTTGGTGATGTGGGTTGTGCCCTCTGCAAAGCAGGCGCACACCGCCAGGGCAGGCACCAAATCAGGGATTTGCGCCGCGTCAATCGTAATCGCGTGCAGCGGCGCGTGACGGACGGTGATGGTGCCGCCGTCCTGTTCCGCTTCCGCGCCAAATTCGCGCAGGAGCGCGGCAATACGGCGGTCTCCCTGCGAGGAGTCGATGTTGCAGCCGTTGACGGTCACTTCGCCGCCGACAGCCGCCGCCGTCAGGAAAAATGCCGCCTGCGACCAGTCGCCGTCGGTGGTGTAGTCGGTGGGAATGTAGTGCTGCTTGCCGCGAATGTGCCAGCCTTTGTCGGTCATGTCGATTTCAATGCCGAACTTGGACATGGTGCGGATGGTCATATTGATGTAGCCTGCGCTCTGAATGGGCGAGGTGAGAATGATGTCGCTGTCGTCGGACAGGAGTGGCAGGGCAAAGAGCAGTCCCGTGATGAACTGGGAGCTGACGTCGCCCGGAATATGGTAGACGCCGCTTTGGAGCCTGCCGCTGATGCGCAGGGGCAAGCCGCCCTCTGTGGCGCAGGTCACGCCCTTTTGGGGCAGGGCGTCGGTATAAATCCCAATCGGGCGCTCGGGCAGCCTGCCGCTTCCGGTGAATACGGCGTCAACGCCGCCTGCCGCCGCAACGGGAACAAAGAACCGCAGCGTGCTGCCGCTCTCACGGCAGTCCAGCACAGCGGATTTGTTTTCAAATATATGGGAGCCGTCCACGGTCAGCACGTCGCCGTCCAGACGGACAGACGCGCCCAGCGCTTCGGCACAGCCAATGGTTGCCCGAATGTCCTCGGACAGCGCCACGGGCGAAATGGTGCATTTGCCGCCGGAGAGCGCCGCGCAGATGACCGCGCGGTGCACGTCGCTTTTGGACGGCGGCGCCTGAATCACGCCCGATGGTGAGAAGGGTTGAAAGGTTACGTTGCTCATATTATTCTTCCAAAGAAATATCCGGCGCAGTTGTGTCGATAAAGCTGTTCAGCTCCTCCAGCGGAAGCCGCAGCGTAAAGCTGTCGCCGATGGTTTTCAGCAGGACAAGGTTGATGTCGCTGCCCGCGGTCTTTTTGTCGCCCTTTGCCGCCTCCGCCATATCCGAAAACGCGGCGTTCCATTCCGTAGGCAGCCCGTATTTTTCACAAAGGCGGATAATGCGCTCGGCTGTGCCCTTTTCGGTAAAGCCGCGCTGCTCGCCGGCACGCGCCATCAGCACCATGCCGACCGCGACAGCCTTGCCGTGGGTGATGGCGGTAAAGTTGCCGAGCTTTTCAATCGCGTGGCCGAGGGTATGCCCAAAGTTGAGCAGCATGCGCTCGCCCTTTTCGCGCTCGTCACGGCTCACCACGTCGCGCTTGATGGAGACGCAGGTTTCGATGATGTCCTCGATGTGGTCGGCAAAGGACTCGGTTTCGAGCTTTTCAAAAAACGCCGCGTCCTTGATGCAGCCGTATTTTATCACCTCGCCCATGCCGTCGGTGACAAACGGCTCCGGCAGGGTGTTGAGGGTGTCGGGGTCAATCAGCACCGCCAGCGGCTGGTGAAACGCGCCGACAAGGTTCTTTCCCTGCGGCAAGTCCACGCCGGTTTTGCCGCCGACGGAGGAATCCACCTGCGCCAGCAGCGAGGTCGGCACCTGAACAAAGCCGATGCCGCGCAGATAGGTCGCCGCCGCAAAGCCTGCCATGTCGCCGCAGACGCCGCCGCCGAGGGCGACGATGATGTCCTTGCGCGTCATGCGGAAGTCGGCGAGCACCTGATAGATTTCGCCGATGGTGCCAAGGTGCTTGCTCGCCTCGCCTGCCGGAAAAATAAACGGCTTGACAGACAGACCGTGCTGTTCCAGCGAATTGATCACGCGCCAAAGGTAGTGCGGCGCCACGTTGTCGTCGGTGACAACCACGACCTTTTCCGCCTGTGACAGCTCTCTGGCATAGGCGCCGCAGCGGTCGAGAATGCCGCGTTCAATCAAAATATCATACGGATTGCCCGTATGCACATGTACTGTTCTCATAGTCCCTCCCATACAGCGGGCTTTATTCTCCCAAAGCCTGCTTGACCTGATGTCCCTGCTCCAGCAGGGCGAACAGGCGTTCCTTGTCCTCCGCCTTGATTGCGTCGATGATGCGGGTGATGTTGTCGATTAAAATATCCAGCTCCTCCACCAGCGGCTCCTTGTTCTCCAAAAACAGCTCCGCCCACAGTCCGGCGTTGATGTTTGCCACGCGCGACACATCGCGGTAGCTGCCTGCCGAAAAGCCGTTGTGGTTGGGACAGCTCGGGCTGAGCACATAGGCGCAGGCGAGGACGTGCGGAAGCTGCGAGGTAAAGGCGATCATGCGGTCGTGCTCCTCGGGTGTGGTGAGCTTGACGGTGCGAAAGCCGATGGAACGTGCCAGCGCCGCCAGCGTGCCGACAGCCTCGCTCGGTGCGCCGCAGGGCGTAATGAGAAAGCTCGCGCCCATAAACAAATCGGCGTCGCTCACGTCAAAGCCGTTTTTTTCCTTGCCTGCCATGGGATGGCTGCCGACAAAGATAAAGCCGTATTCCTGCGCCAGCGCCTGCATCTCGGGACAGATGGCGCGCTTGATGCCGGACGCGTCGGTGACAATCGCGTCGCTGCGGATAAATCTTCCGTTTTCGCGCAGAAAGTCAAGGCAAGCCTGCGGATACATGCAGAGGATAATAATATCCTGCTCCGCAAGGCTCTCCGGCGTGCCGACGCGGTCAATCGCGCCTGCCTCCAACGCCTTCTGCGCCACGGCGCCGGTGCGGTTTATGCCGGTTACGGTGTGCTTGGTGTAGGATTTCAGCGCTTTGCAATAGCTGCCGCCGATAATCCCCAAGCCTACAATTGCAATATTCATTGAGTCAGTGCCTTCTTTAAGGATAATAATTTGCTCGCCACACCGTCAAACTGCTGCGGCGTGAGCGATTGCGCACCGTCCGACAGTGCGTGCGGCGGGTCGTTGTGTACTTCAATAATCAAGCCGTCGGCGCCTGCCGCCACCGCTGCCATTGCCAGCGGCTCCACCAGCCAGCTCTTGCCGGCGGCGTGGCTCGGATCGACGATAACGGGCAGGTGCGAGAGCCGCTTGATGACGGGAATTGCCGAGATGTCAAGGGTGTTGCGCGTAAAGGTCTCATAGGTGCGGATGCCGCGCTCGCAGAGCATCACCTTGTCGTTGCCGCCTGCCATAATGTATTCGGCGCTCATCAGCCATTCCTCAATGGTGGCGGACAGACCGCGCTTGAGCAGAATCGGCTTGTCGGTTTTGCCCAGCTCCTTGAGCAGCTCAAAGTTCTGCATATTGCGCGCGCCGACCTGAATGACGTCCACGTTCTCAAACATGTCGATGTGCGACACGCGCATGATTTCGGTGACGATGGGCAGTCCCGTTTCCTTGCGTGCGGTTTTGAGCAGGTCGAGTCCTGCCGATTTCAAGCCCTGAAACGCATAGGGCGAGGTGCGCGGCTTAAACGCGCCGCCGCGCAGCAGCGTTGCGCCGGATTGCTGCACGCTCTTGGCAATGCCCACAATCTGCTCCTCGGATTCGACCGAGCAGGGACCTGCCATGATGTGCAGGCTGCCGTCGCCGATGGTCACGGTGTCGCTGATTTTGACAGCGGTGTTTTCGGGATGAAACTTGCGGTTTGCCTTTTTGTATGGCTCCTGCACGCGCTTGACGCTCTCAACGATGTCCTGTGCTTCAATATATTCAATATCAACCTGTGTGGTGTCACCAATCAGACCGAGAACGGTGGAGTGTACGCCGTCCCAGCGGTTGATGCGGACGCCGTAGTCGTTCTTGAGCTTTTCGGTAAAGGCGAGCAGCTGCTCGGGTGCGGTGGATGGCTTTAATACAATAATCATGGCTTTACCTCTTTTCCGACTGTATCAGTCTATGACATTTTACCACTTTAAAGCGTAACAGTCAATAGCTTTCGAGCAAATACTGATATTTTTTTAACACAGTTTGTCGGAAAATTTTCACAAGGATAAAAAATCAACTATTTTTTCAGCCCCAGGGTGTGAATCACGGCGTAGGCGGTTTTGAGCGGTGTGCTCTCGCCTTTTATCGTGACGTCGGCGGCAGCCCTGTATTGCGGCAGCCGCGTCCGGTAGAGCTGCGCCATTGCCTCGTCCTTGTCGGGACGCTGCAACAGCGGCCGCTTGGTGTCGTTGCGCAGGCGTTTTTTGATGACGTGGAGCGGCACGTCCAGCAGCACGATTTTGTCCTTGCCGCGGAACACCGCCACATTCCGCTCAAAGGTCAGCGCGCCGCCGCCGGAGGCGACAATCACGCCGCGCAGCTCCGCCAGCTCACGGCACGCTGCGTGCTCCAGCTCGCGAAAGCCTTCCTCGCCCTGCGCGGCGAAGATTTCGGACACGCGCATGCCTGCTTTTTGTTCGATATAACGGTCCATGTCGATAAAGCGCCTGCCTGTTTTGCGCGCGATATTGCGCCCGACCGTCGATTTTCCGCAGCCCATAAAGCCGCAGAGGATAACATTGTTCATAAAAACCTCAGATTTTCCATAAGAAAATAACGTTGGAACCTATGCCAAAGCCTTCTCCCGAGGAGAAGGTGGCGCACTGCCTGTGATGGCAGTTATCATTATATAATCGGGTAGTAACCGATGAAGCGCTGAATCAATCAAACGTCGGTGGCAGTGTGACGGAAGAGGGCAAGCGAACCTGTCCTTTTGCTGACCGTCCGATTCAGGAAACGCTTCGCTTGCCCTCTTCCGTCACGTCACCGCATGGCTTCCTGATCATATAAAGTTAGTTTTGTTCCGAAACACAGCAATGCAGATAACATACTGCTCAGGTGCCGTGCCACCTTCCCCTCGGGGGAAGGCGCTCTCACCCCAAAGTGTTTCTGCATAAACAGGTCTTGCTCTATTCCTCATGCGAGCGGGAAAGCTGCGTCATCAATCAGAGAATTGTCTGTTCATTTCTTCCGCGGCGTCCTGCACGAGCTGCTCGATGTCCTTGGGGTCGTACTGCGAGCCGTCCCAGATTTGGTGCGCGGCGACCGCCTGCCACACCAGCATGGACATGCCGCCTGCCGCCTTGCTGCCGTTTGCCTTGGCGCGTTTGACGAGCGCGGTCTCCAAGGGGTTGTAAATTGCGTCATAGACCGCGCCGCATCTGCCGATGGCGCAGTTGTGAATCGGCTGTTCGCCGATGTGCGGATACATGCCGACGGGCGTGGCGTTGATCAGGACGTCCACGGTGCCGATGATCTGGTCAATCAGCCCAAAGCTCACCTGCGCGTCGGGAATCTTGCGCGTCACATCCAGACACAAAAGCCCTGCCTTGCCCACGCTCTCGCGGCGGACGGCAAACTCAAAGGGCTTGCCGCGCAGCGCGATTTCATACGCCATGGTGCGTGCCACGCCGCCGCAGCCGAGAATCATGATTCTGCCGTCAAGGTCAATGCCGGCAGCTTCCAGCGCCTTGATAAAGCCGTCGGGGTCGGTGGTGTAGCCGGTCGCTTTGCCGTCTTTGAGCGCGACGGTGTTGACGCTGCCGTACATCTTCGCCTTGTCGTCGAGCGCGTCGAGCAGCGGAATGATTGTCTCCTTGTGCGGAATGGTGATGTTGAAGCCGTCGAGGTGCCGCAGGCGGTTTTGGTATTCCTCCGCAAGCGTCTCGGGCGCAATGTCCAGATAGGTGTAGTCGGCGTCCGCGCCTGCCAGCGCAAAGAGTCTTTTGTGAATAAACGGCGACATCGTGTGACCGATAGGGTGACCGATGACTGCATAATGCTTGGTGCTCATAAAATACCTCCGTTTGGTTATCAGGTTATCTATTCAAAATCCAATAGAATGTAAAAGTTTTATGCAAATTTTAGATTTTTCAAAAAAATTTTCATTTAGATATTGACAAAGCGGTCAAAACTCAATAATATGGAATAGTAACAAACAAAGGGTTTGTTGACGATGATTAATTACTAATCATTGTAACACACAATATGCGCTCTTGTCCAGCGACGGCGCATAATATTTTATCAGGAGGAATAAAAATGGTATTGGAAAAAGTGAAGGCAATTCTTGCCGAGCAGTTTGACGTTGAAGAGGATAAGATTACCGAGGAGACCGATTTGCAGGAAGACCTCGGCGCGGATTCTCTGGATGTTGTTGACCTGTTGATGTCCATCGAGGACGAGTTTGAGGTAGAGGTTCCCGACGAAGAAATCGAGAACTTAAAGACTGTCGGCGCTCTGGTTGCTTATATCGAAGCTAATTCCTGATTGCCGCAAGCGGAACATACGTGAGCCGGTCCGGCGCGATTGCCGGAGCCGGTTCTTTTTCTTTCTTGCAAAAAGGCGCGAATTGTGCTATACTATATGGTATCAAACAGGCAAGGAGCACGATAATGACGACTCTCACCAAGGACGCAATCAAAAAATCTTTTATGAAGCTGCTCAACGCAAAGCCCGTCAACAAAATCACGGTCAAGGAGATTGTGACGGACTGCGGCATTAATCGTAATTCGTTCTATTACCACTTTGACGACATTCCTTCGCTGATTGAAGAAATACTCAACGAGCAGGCGGACGCGCTGGTGCAGACGACCGACAAGGACACCAGCATCTATTCCAGCATTTTGACCGCCATGGATTTTGCGCTGCAAAACAAGGCGGCGATGATGCATTTGTATAACTCCGTCAACAAGGACATGTTTGAGCGCTATCTCAACCGCATTGCACACCGCACCGTGACGGAATATTTTGAGGTGCATTTTGCCGGTGAGCACCTTGCGGAGGACGACAAGCAGGTGGTGATTATGTATTACAAAAGCCTGTTGGTCGGCTTTGTGATAGAATGGCTGGGCAGCGGCATGAAATACGACCTCAGCGGTCAGGTGCAGCGCCTTTGCGAGCTGTTTGAGGGCACCACCGAAACCGCCGTCAGCCGTTGCAGACGAACGGAATAGTTTTGAAGAACGCTCCTGTACAGGGGCGTTTTTTTGCGCCGACAGGCAGCTGCCGGTGTGTTTGGCTTGAAAAAAGCAAAAGGTTGTGTTATACTATAGATAGTAAAATAAAAAGTGAGGTGAGTAGGTTGACGAACGGCGATAGTCTCGGAGCCGAAGGGCGGGGGCAAACAGCTTTTTTGAGCATGAGCAGGCAGGACATTGCCGTGCGCTGCGTACTCATGGCTTGATGCGGTTTGTCTGTCCCTGTGCGTGTGCGCAGGGGCTTTTCTGTGCTCCTTTCTATCAAAAAATGAGAAGGAGGAACGAAAATGAAAAGGGAAATCAACACATCTCCGGTCACGGTGGAAGAAGCGGTTGCCGCCAGACCGGACTACGAAAATGAGATTATAGCGATTGTCCGCGGAACGGCTTCGCCCAAGGCGGCGCAGCAAAAGCTGGAGGACTATCACGGCAACGACATTGCGCAGGCGATGGACTCGCTGACGCTTCCCGAGCGCAAAAAGCTCTTTCGCATTTGCACCGCCGACATGCTGGCGGAGGCGTTTGAGCATTTGGAGGAAGAGGACGCCGCCGCGTATTTTAACGAAATGGACGTCCAAAAGGCGTCGGCAGTCACCGAAAAGCTCGACGCCGACACCGCTGTCAACATTCTGCACGGAATCGAAAAGGAAAAACGCGCCTTGATTATCGACGCGCTGCCGCAGGACGTGCGCCGCGATATTCGCCTGCTCGCGTCCTTTGACGAGGACGAAATCGGCAGCAAGATGACGACCGACTGCGTGGTGCTGCGCGAAAACCTGAGTGTGCCGGAGGCGATGGCGGAGCTGGTGCGTCAGGCGGAGGAGAATGACAACATCGCCACGATTTTTGTGGTGGATGAGGACGACGAGTTCTACGGCGCCATGGAGCTGCGCGATTTGATTACCGCCAAAAAGGATACGCCGCTCGACGACTTGATTGTCACGTCGTTTCCGTATGTCTATGCCCACGAGAGCATCGACGACTGTATCGAAAAGCTGAAGGACTACTCCGAGGCGTCGGTGCCGGTGCTCGACAACGGCAACAAGTTTTTGGGCATCATCACCGCCCAGAGCGTGATTGAGGTTGTGGACGACGAGATGGGCGAGGACTACGCCAAGCTGGCAGGTTTGACCGCCGAGGAGGACTTGAAGGAGCCGCTGCTGCGCAGTATGAAAAAGCGCCTGCCGTGGCTGTTTGCCCTGCTCGGACTCGGCATTTTGGTGTCAACCGTCGTCGGCGCGTTTGAGAGCGTGGTGCAGAGCCTCACCATGATCATGGCGTTTCAGTCGCTGATTCTGGACATGGCAGGCAACGTGGGCACGCAGTCGCTGGCGGTGACCATCCGCGTCCTGATGGACGAAAACCTGACCTTTGGTCAAAAGACGCATCTGGTTTTGAAGGAGAGCCGTGTGGGCTTCTTCAACGGACTGCTGCTCGGCGGCATTTCGGTGATTTTTGTGGGCTTGTATATCGCCCTGTTCAAGCACAAGGACTTTATGTTCGCTTTTTCGGTTTCGGGCTGTATCGGCATTTCACTGGTGGTCGCCATGGTGATTTCCAGCACCGTCGGCACGCTGATTCCGCTGTTCTTCAAAAAAATCAAGGTGGACCCGGCGGTCGCGTCCGGTCCGCTGATTACGACCATCAACGACTTGGTGGCAGTGGTGACATACTACGGGTTGAGCTGGCTGCTGCTGATCAACTGGCTGCATTTGGGAAATTAGTTTTAGTAGAGTTGAGCGTTGAGAGTTGAGAGAGTTAGTGGTTAGTGGTTAGTGGTTAGTGGTTAGTGGTTAGTGGTTAGTGGAAGTTGCGCGCAGAAGCGTATGAGTGAGCAAAAGCCATCTTCTCGGGAGAAGGCTTTGGTGCGGGAGAAAAGCTGTATGGAAAAACAGCCTCATTCATCGTAAAATTTCAAAACTGTAAAAGG
>CAMJOD010000061.1 GCA_946407465.1 uncultured Clostridia bacterium | reverse complement strand
CGCGGATAATGCTCGCGCCGTCGTGCAGGGGCGCTTTGTTGAAGAAGATGTTGCCGAACAGTGCCACAGAGGTAGAGGCGTCCACCACCGTGCCGGTGGAGGCGATGTCGGACAGCATGGTTTCTCTCTCGAACACCAGCAGAGCGCCGGTGCGCGAACGCGAGAAGATGACCGCCGTGTCGGCAGCGTCAACAATCGCTTTTTTGACCGCCTTTTCCCATTCGTCGTTTTTGCCGTAGTCGGAGAAAATGCGGAGATACTTTTTCCAGTTTTTGGTTCTGCCCACCTGTTCGAGCGCCTGACGGATTTCCGGCTGAAAAATCACAGCGATAAAGACAACCGACGCCTCAAAGAACGTGCGCAGCAGCGTGGACAGCATGACGAGATTGAAAATCGAAGAGAGGATATAAATCGCAAGCAGCAGCAGCAAGCCCTTGAGCAGCTGTACGGCACGCGTTTCGCGGATTAATTTTAATAAACCGAAAATCAGCAGCGCGATGGCGAGAATATCCACCACGTCGCGGAACTGTATTGTCTTAATAATCGACCACAGATTATTGAAAATATCCACGGTTATCCTCCTCTCCCAATCAACGTCCTTTTTATTTTAACACATTTCTGTTACCAATTGCAACCTTTTTGATAAGAAGTTTTTGAATTTTATTTATTGAAGCAAGAAAATACGTTATCTGAGCAGGTTTTGAGTAAGCAGACAGCACCGCGCGGACGGTTCCGCTCTCCTCTGTGCCAAAAGCGCGGTGTGCGAGCGGCGCACAATGGAGACCGGCGCGCACAGCGATGCCAAAATGGCTGTCGAGCAGCGCGGCAACCTCCTCACAATCCGCTCCCTCAATATTAAATGAAATCACCGGCACATGCGTTTCGGGACGCGGCTGCGCCGTGTAGAGCACAACCTCCGGCATACGCGCCAAGCCGTCATAGAGCTGTCCTGCCAGCCGCGCTTCATACTGCAAAAGCCGCTCTTCTCCCCTGCCGAGAACAAATTTGATGCCCTCGTTCAGTCCGGCGATACCCGGCAAATTCGGCGTGCCGCTCTCATATTTGTCGGGCAGCACGTCGGGCTGCTCCAAGCTGCGCGAAATGCTGCCGGTGCCGCCCTGTGTCAGCGGCTCGGGCAGCTTGTCGGAATTGATTACCAGCAAGCCGGTTCCCATGGGACCATACAGACCCTTGTGTCCTGCCGCGCAGAGAAAGTCGATGCCCGTCTCACGCACGTTCAGCGGCAAAATGCCGGCGCCCTGCGCCGCGTCCACACAAAACAGAATATGATAAATGCGGCACAGTGCGGCGATACGCGCGATCGGCAGACGCACGCCGAACACATTGGACGCCGCTGTACACACGATGAGCTTGGTGCTGCCGTTGATCGCCTGACGGAAGCTTTGCAGCGTGCGGTCGTCGTCGTTCTCAAAGACCTGCGCCACCGACCAGCTCACACCGCGCGTCTGTTTGAGATACTTTAGCGGACGCACTACGGCGTTGTGCTCCAGCGAGGAGATGACAACATGGTCGCCGCTTTGCAGCAGACCGTGGAGAACGATATTGAGAGAGGTGGTGCAGCTGTCGGTCAAGATGATATTCTCGGGACTTTCCGCACCAAAGAGCGCGGCGGCATGTTGGCGGCAGTCAAAGATCGTTTGCGCCGCGCGGAGCGACAGCCTGTGACCGCTCCGTCCCGGGTTGGCACCGTAGCTTTGCAGCGACTCCGTGACCGCCCGAACGACCGACGGCGGCTTGGGAAAGGTGGTGGCGCCGTTGTCAAAATAAATCAAACGGCATCATCGGCAAAAATGCCCCTGTAGGGAATGCGGCTGCCGCGAACCAGCTCCGCCGCCTCGGAAAAGCGGTTGGGAATCACCAGACTGTAGCCGCAGGAGCCGTGCCGCAGCTTTTCAGGCGTGCGAATCATGCGTGCACCGATTTTTCGGGTGCGCAGCAGCTCCTTTGCTTTCATGGCGCTCGTCACGGATGCAAAGGTTATGATGTTATCCATTCTTTCACCTCATTGATTTTGATACTATTCCTACATTACAGTATATGCCGGAAGCGGAATAGCGACAAAGGGAAAGGGAGTTATCAAGAAAAGACCCGACAACCGTCGAGCCTTTGCATTGTTTTATCGGGATTTATTCAAACTTATCCGCCAAGAGCGACGTCATATCGTACAGTCCGGCAGGCTGCTGTGCGAGAAACGCGGCGGCGTTGACCGCGCCTGCGGCGAACACCTCTTTGCTCTGCGCCTGGTGGGTCAGCGTGACTATCTCGTCGTGTCCGGCAAAGATGACCTCATGCTCACCCACAATCGTGCCGCCTCTGACCGAGTGGATACCGATTTCGTTCTTGGAACGCTTTTTGCGGTAGGCGTGGCGATCGTAGACATACTGCGGTTCCTCGCTGAGTGTCTCGGAAATGCCGTCCGCTATCATCAGCGCGGTGCCGCTCGGGGCGTCCACCTTCAGGTTGTGGTGCTTTTCCACAATTTCAATGTCAAAGCTGTCTCCAAGCACCCTTGCCGCCTGCTTGGCAAGCGCCGTCAGCAGGTTGATGCCCAGCGACATATTACCCGAATAGAACACGGCGATCTGTTCGCTCGCCTTTTTTATTTGCGCCACCTGCTCCGCAGAGTAACCGGTGGTGCAGATGACGCACGGCACCGCGTTTTGCAGCGCGTAGCCGAGCATGCCGTCCAGCGCGGCAGGATTGGAAAAATCAACGATGACGTCGGGCTTGTCCGCCGCTTCGTCAAAGCTCTTGTATACCGGAAAATCATAGCGGCTCGTGCCGAACGCGTCCACGCCGAACAGCGTTTCACACGCGGCGCTTTCCTCAACAGAACGCGCCACAAAGCCGCCCATTTTGCCGTTGCAGCCAACGATGGCAACCTTTATCATTTCTTTCACTTCCTTATCTTACAGAGAAAGGGCGGACAAAGCCGCCCTTATTTTTTTAACACTTTTTGTATTTATCCAGCAGGTCGTACTTGGCAAGGCAGTCCTTGAGGTTATGATATGCCGCCGCGTTCATGGGCACGAGCGGCAGTCTGCACTCGCCCGCGTCAAAGCCGAACAGATTCATGGCGGTCTTGACGGGAATCGGGTTGACGTCGCTGAACATGATATTCATCAGCTCAATATAGTGGAAATGCAGCTTTTGCGCCTCCGCAAAGTCATTGTCGAGGCAGAGCTGACAGATGTTGTGCATTTCTTCGGGGCAGATGTTCGCGAATACCGAGATAACACCCAGCGCGCCGAGCGACATAAACGGAACGGTCTGGTCGTCGTTGCCGGAATAGATGTCGAGCTTGTCGCCGCACAGAGAGCGAATCAGGGCAACCTGCGAAATATCGCCGCTGGCTTCCTTTGCCGCCACGATATTCGGATGCTTGCACAGCTCCTCATAGGTCTTGGGCTTGATGTTGCATCCGGTGCGCGAGGGCACGTTGTAGAGAATAATGGGAAGGTCAACCGCGTCGGCAATGACGTTGAAATGCTTTACCAGTCCTGCCTGTGAGGTCTTGTTGTAATAGGGTGTGACGGTGAGGAGCGCGTCTACGCCGTACTGCTGCGCCGCCTTGGACAGCATGACGGCAAAGGCGGTGTCATTGCTGCCTGTGCCCGCGATAACGGGGATTCTGCCGTTGATTTTTTCGGCGGTAAAGGACAGCACCTCGCAGTGCTCCTTTTCGGAAAGGGTCGCCGCCTCGCCTGTGGTGCCGCAGGCGATGATTGCGTCGGTTTTGTTTGCGACATGAAACTCCAGCAGGTCAGCCAGAGCCTCATAGTTCACGGAACCGTCTGAATGCATGGGCGTAATCAGTGCTACGCCCGAACCGGTGAAAATGTGGTTAGCCATAATATGCCTCCGATGATGATGATTCTTAATCCATATAGCCTTCCGCGCAAAGCAGCTCGGCGAGCAATACTGCGCCGCCTGCCGCGCCTCTTAATGTGTTGTGGGACATGCAGACGAATTTGTAGTCGTACTGCGTATCTTCTCTGAGTCTGCCGACGGAAATCGCCATGCCGTTCTCGAGATTTCTCTCGGAACGAATCTGCGGACGGTCAGGCTCGGTGAAGTAATGGAGGAACTGCTTGGGTGCGCTGGGAAGCGCAAGCTCCTGTGCTCTGCCCTGATAATTCTCCCAAACCTTGATGATTTCTTCAACGCCGGGCTTTTCGGCGCCTTCCTTAAAGGACATGAACACCGCCGCGGTGTGACCGTCGGAAACGGGCACGCGCAGACACTGAGAAGTGATGGCGATGTCGTCGGTGAGAACAATCTCGTCTCCCTCAACGTGACCCCAGATTTTGAGCGGCTCCTTCTCGGACTTCTCCTCCTCGCCGCCGATATACGGAATGAGGTTATCGACCATTTCGGGCCATGTCTTGAAGGTCTTGCCGGCGCCGGAAATCGCCTGATAGGTGCAGGCGAGAACCTTGTCTACGCCGAGTGCCTTCAGGGGATGAATGGCGGGAACATAGCTCTGCAGCGAGCAGTTGGATTTAACCGCCACAAAGCCTCTCTTGGTGCCCAGACGCTTTCTCTGCGCCTCAATCACCTTGATGTGATCCGCGTTGATTTCGGGAATGACCATGGGAACGTCAGGAGTAAAACGGTGAGCCGAATTGTTGGAAACGATGGGGCATTCCGCCTTGGCGTAACGCTCCTCCAGAGCGCGGATTTCGTCCTTCTTCATGTTGACGGCGCAGAAGCAGAAGTCAACCTTGGAGGCGACCTCCTCCACGTTGTCGGCGTCGAGAATAACCATATCCTTGTACTTTTCGGGGAGAGCGGCGGTCATGTGCCATCTGCCGTCCACGACCTCTCCGTAGGGCTTGCCGGCGCTTCTGGCACTTGCCGCCAATGCTGTGACCTCAAACCACGGATGATTTTCGAGCAGGAGCGCAAAGCGCTGACCCACCATACCGGTAGCTCCGATGATTCCGACTTTATACTTTCTCACTGTTGATTCCTCCGATTGAAACAAATTTTAAAAAACGGTTGCCATTTGTCAAAAAATAGTCTATGATAATAGAGCGAGTGCGAACACTGCTGCAACCGCAAAATATAGAGTGATTTCCAAATTACCCTACTATATACTATACCATTTCAATTGTTTATTGTCAATTATTTTACGAATTGTATGTCAATTTTGTAACCGCTGTCGTGATTACGGAAAGGATTAATTATGAAAACGAGTGATTTTTATTACGAACTGCCAAAGGAGCTGATTGCCCAGACGCCCGTGGAGCCGCGCGACAGCTCGCGTCTGCTGGTGCTCAACCGCCGCGACGGCAGCGTGGAGCACCGCCATTTTTATGATATTATTGACTATTTGCACGAGGGAGACTTGATTGTTGCCAACGATTCGCGCGTGTTGCCTGCGCGTATTTTCGGCGTCAAGGACGGAACCGGCGCACGCGTGGAATTTCTGCTGCTAAAGCAAATCAGCGGCAACCGCTGGGAAACCCTCTGCAAGCCCGGCAAAAAGGCGCGTGAGGGTGCAAGCTTCACCTTTGGCGACGGACTGCTGCGCGCCGAGGTCGCGGAGGTCAGGGACGACGGCAACCGCGTGGTGGACTTTGACTGCGACGAGAACTTTTTTGCGACCCTCGACAAAATCGGTCAAATGCCGCTGCCGCCCTATATCACCGCCGAATTGCAGGACAAGGAGCGCTATCAGACCGTTTACAGCCACGAATTGGGCTCCGCCGCCGCACCGACCGCCGGTCTGCATTTTACCGAAGAGCTGCTGGAGAGAATCCGTCAAAAGGGCGTCAAAATCGCCTATGTGACCCTGCACGTCGGGCTGGGCACCTTCCGCCCCGTCAAGGTGGACGATGTGACCCGGCACAAAATGCACAGCGAGCACTACGAGATTCCTGCCGAAACCGCGCGTCTGATTAACGAAACCAAGCAAAACGGCGGCCGCGTGATCGCCATCGGCACCACCTCCTGCCGCACGCTCGAAAGCGTGGCGACGCAGTACGGCGCCATCAAGCCCTGCGAGGGCTTTACGGACATCTTCATCTATCCCGGCTATCAGTTCAAGGTGCTCGACGGACTGGTGACAAACTTCCACCTCCCCGAAAGCACACTGATTATGCTGGTGTCGGCGTTTGCCGGCTACGACAACGTGATGAACGCGTATAAGCTTGCGGTTGAGGAGCGGTATCGGTTTTTTAGTTTTGGGGATTGTATGTGCATTTTATAAGCGTTTTATGCGCATAATATATTGACATTAACAACATAATAAGATATAATAAATGTAAAGAATGATAAGGAGCTGGTACTATGGCAAAAGTCAGTACAAATGTAAGTATTGATGCAGATATAAAAAAGCAAGCGCAGGAGCTTTTTGCAGAGCTGGGAATGGATTTGTCTACTGCAATTAATATTTTTATTCGTCAAGCTTTAAGACAACACTCCATTCCTTTTGAAATTACTGCGGATATTCCCAACGACGAAACAGCAAAAGCGATTGATAATGTCAGAAAAGGTGTAGGTCTCAGCAGAGGATTTCACTCTGTGTCCGAATTAATGGAGGATTTATATGCTGACGATTAAGTACGAGACCACCTTCAAAAGAGATTTTAAACGCATCGTTAAACGCGGTTACAGTATACCTTTGATGGAAAACGTTATCGAAATGTTAGCAAACGAGATCCCGTTGCCTCCAAAATATAAAGACCATCCTTTATCGGGTACTTATTCGGATTGCAGGGAATGCCATATCACACCGGATTGGTTATTGATATACAGGATAAACAAAAACGAATTAATTTTGGCTTTAACAAGAACCGGCACACACAGCGATTTATTTTGAGCGGCGTATAACTGCGCCGCTTTTCTCCTGCGTCCGGCAAGCATCAGAGACGCAATGCTTATCGGCGATTTTCATACGCCTAACGCAGAACCCATCGCAGCTATAGAAGAAGTGCGCGAAATGTGCAGTCACCCCAAAAACTGCAAAAGCTATAAAACTGTTGAAGAATGCCGGAAAGCCTTGCATGAAGCAGATAACACCGATGCAACCCATCTGTAAAACAGCGATTTAATTCTATGGAGGAATTATGTTTAATTTAATAAAAACCGAAAACAAGGCGCGGCGCGGCGAGCTGGTGACGGTACACGGCACCGTGCAGACACCGGCGTTTATGAACGTGGCGACCTGCGGCGCCATAAAGGGCGCGGTGTCGGCGCCGGATTTGAAGCAAATCAAGTGTCAGGTGCAGCTGTGCAACACCTATCACCTTCATCTGCGTCCGGGCGACAACAACGTCCGCGCGCTCGGCGGTCTGCACAAGATGACGCGCTGGGACGGTCCCATTCTGACCGACAGCGGCGGCTTTCAGGTGTTTTCGCTCGCCAAGCTGTGCAATATCAAGGAGGAGGGCGTGACCTTCAACTCCCATATCGACGGCAGAAAAATCTTTATGGGACCCGAGGAGAGCATGACGATTCAGTCCAACCTCGGCTCTACCATCGCCATGGCGTTTGACGAGTGTGTCGAGAACCCCTCGCCCTACGACTACACCAAAAAGAGCGTGGAGCGCACCACACGCTGGCTGCGGCGCTGTCAGACAAAGCTGCGCGAGCTGAACTATTTGGAGCAGACTCTCAATCCCAAGCAAATGCTGTTCGGCATCAACCAGGGCGGCATCTATCACGACCTGCGCATTCACCATATGCAGGAGATTGCCGAGATGGATTTGGACGGCTACGCCATCGGCGGACTGGCTGTCGGCGAGCCGACCGAGGTGATGTATGAGATTATTGAGGCGGTGGAGCCCTATGCGCCCAAAAACAAAATCCGCTACCTGATGGGCGTGGGCACGCCGGTGAATATTCTCGAGGCTGTTCACCGCGGCGTGGACTTGTTTGACTGCGTGATGCCCAGCCGAAACGCGCGTCACGGTCAGCTCTTTACATGGGAGGGCGTGCGCAACCTAAACAACGCCAAATACCTGCTCGACGAAGCGCCCGTTGACGAACACTGCGACTGTCCTGTCTGCCAAAGCTTCTCGCGTGCCTATATCCGCCATCTGCTCAAGAGCGGCGAAATGCTCGGCATGCGCCTGGCGGTGCTGCACAACCTCTATTTCTACAACAATCTGATGGAGGTCATTCGCCAAAAGCTCGACGAAGGCACCTTTGAGACATTCTACCGCGAACAGCGCGAAATCCTCGGCGTCAGGATTTGATGAACCACTGATTAATCAGCGCTTCATCAAAACTTTATTTCAAAAAACACTTGCAACTTTTTGTCAAAGCTGTTATAATACAGAATGTCGTGTTATAAACAATGAAAAGAGTTTTTTTAGGAGGCAATTTATGAACGGCTCAATGATTGGTATGATTGCCATTTATGCGGTAATCATCGCTCTGGTCTACCTGTTCCTTATCAGACCAAATTCCAAGAAGAAAAAAGAAGAAGCAGAGATGCGCAACAACCTCGAGATCGGTGACGAAATCACCACTATCGGCGGCATCGTCGGCAGAGTGGTCGCCATCAAGGACGACGAGGACGCGCTTATTATCGAAACCGGCTCCGACAGAGTGAAGATGAAGTTCAAAAAATGGTGCATTTCTTCGGTTGATACTGTCAAGGAAACACCGCAGTCAGCAACCACTGAAAAGAAAGGTCTGTTCAGCGGCTTTGGCAAGAAGAAAAAGGACGCCGAAAACGACGCGCCCGCAGCCGACAAAAAGCCCAAGGTTTGATATAATCCGCAAATCACATCAAGGGCTTTGCACAAACGCATAAAACAGATTCTCTCCGAATATACTGTTGCAAGTATGATTCGGGGAGGATTTTTTATGTCCGAAAAAAAGCGAATGATAAAGTCGGTTGTCACAGGATTGCTGTGCGGCATGCTCGTCAGCGTGACGTTGATGTGCCTGGCGGCACTGGTGATGACCAAGACAGGGCTGCTGCCTGTTTGGGTAGTGGAATACCTGACCGCAGGCTGTCTGGCGGCAGGCGCCTTTGTCGGCGGTCTTATCGCAGGCAAGCTCAACCGCGGCGCGGCGCTGACAATCGGCGCGATAACCGGCGCCGCCATGATTACCGTGCTGCTGCTGACGGCGGCGCTCAGAGGAGAAGCGGAATTTTCGCCGCTGTTTTTTATCAAGCTGGGCGCGGCGGTCGCCGGCGGCGCACTGGGCGGCATACTGTCTGTGCATGAGCGAAAACGGATTTGATTTTGGCGGAGCATCTCCGCCTTTTTGCTTCAAAAAATAAGGAACACCTCCGACAAAGCAAGCCATTTTCTGCCGTGCCAACGCTCTTGCGGCATGCTTTTGCCAAAATTTCCCGCAATGTATCCGTTTAGCTGCATTACCTTGACAAAAATCTGCCATAAAACATCTGTCATTCTCCATAGCAGAATATTTTTGGAAGTGTCCTAAAAAACAGTGGAAAATTCCGAAAAGATATGCTATAATATAAATAATTATAAAGTAAAATAGGTGGAATATGTATTTTGAATAAAGGAGAATCAACTATGGAAAAGCTAATGCTGCCCGAGCAGTTGAAATCTTGGACGGTAGGTGAGCCTGTTGCCGACGCAGGCAGCTACCCTGCCTATAACGTTGTCAAAACAGAGGAAAACGGCGCCGAAACCGAGGGCGTGCTGACCTATGTGTGCTTTGAGGGCAACAACTACAACCGTGAAAACGTCGATTTGGTCAATGAAGAGGCAGCGTTTGTCAAATCTGTCATCAAGCTGCGCGGCGTGAGCAACTATCTGGACGCAGTGGCGGACAACAACCCCTCGGAAAACAAAATATCCCTGTATTTGCTGACAAACAGCGCGGTTTCGTGCCGCGACATGCTCACGCTCAAGAGCTACACCGACGCCGAAATCATCGACTTTGGTCTCCAAATCAGCGATATTCTCGACAAGCTCGAGCAAAACAACATTCTCCACGGCAATCTCAAGCCCGAGAATATTTTTCTCAACAGCAGCGGCCGCTACATGCTCGGCGGCTTTACCGCGTTTGAGGGCAGCGTTGAGGACCCGTCGTTTATGGCTCCCGAAATGCGCTCCGGCAAGGCGCCCGACTACACGACCGACCTCTATTCGCTCGGTCTGATTATGTACGCCATGTCCAACGACGGCAAGCTTCCCTTTGAAAACGACGAAACCGACCGTGCCGCGGCGGTGCAAAAGCGTCTTTCGGCTCAGATGGTGACCGCTCCGCAAAACGGCATCGAAAAGCTCAAGAGCGTGATTGTCATTGCCTGCCAGCCCGACAACCGCAACCGCTGGAAGAACGCCGGCAACATCAAAAACGCCCTCGCCGCGATCAAGGCGGAGCTGCCGCAGACGGCGTCTGCCGCTGTGGTAACGGAGCCGGAGCCGACGGATTTTGAGAGCAACGTGTTTGAGGAATTTACCTTTGACGGAGACACGCCGCAGGCGGAGACTCCCAAGCAGGAGCCGGAGCAGCCGGAGATGAACATGGCAAAGGGCGCCGCGATTGCTGCCGCCGCAGCCGCCTCCGCCGCAGCCCTGCAAGCGTCAGAGAATGGCGAAAATGGCGATAATGACGAACAAATCGAGGCAGTTCCCGTTTCCGGCGAAAAAACCGATGATGAAGCGAAAGCCGCGGACGAAGCGCCTGCCGGAGATCCTCTGAGCAACAGTATTTTTGACGACTATGTGCCCGACCGCACACAGGTGTTCAACGCGCGCAGCGAGCGCAAGGAAGCCGACAAAAAGGACTACGGCACCTATTTTGACGAGGAGCCGGAGATGCTCGAAATCAAGCCGACGCCGCCGTTTGCCGAAACCGTTGCCGCCGCGCAGAGCGAACAGCCGCCCCAAAA
>CAMJOD010000060.1 GCA_946407465.1 uncultured Clostridia bacterium | reverse complement strand
ACGGAATAATATTCAAGCAAGCCGTGCGCCTTGAATTGTGCGGTGTTGCCTTAAGTCTCCGCTAAAGTGAAAAAAGAGCCTGCAAGCGGCTCTTTCATCAGTGGTTCATTACTTGTTGACAATGTCCTTGAACGCTTTGCCTGCCTTGAATGCAGGAACCTTGGAAGCCGGAATGTCAATGGAGTTGCCCGTTCTGGGGTCAACGCCGGTTCTTGCGTTTCTCTGGCGCTGTTCAAAGGTGCCAAAGCCTGTGAGCTGAACTTTATCGCCTGCCGCAACAGCATTTATAATCGCGTCGAGAGCAACAGTGAGAGCCTTCTCGGCGTCTTTTTTGGAAATGCCGACATTTTCTTTAATAACATCAATTAAATCTGTCTTTTTCATGTTGAAAAAACCTCCATTAATTATTCTTGAGTTTTATCTTAACTTCCTCCCAAAGGGAATCAAGTTCGCTTATATCCGCGTTTTTCATGTCGATGCCGCGCTCCAGCGCCAGCTGCTCGACCATCGAAAAACGGTTGATATATTTGTCACATGCCTGATAGAGCGCCTTTTCGCAGTCCACACCGAGAAAACGGGAAACGTTGACCGCCGAAAAAAGCAGGTCTCCCAGCTCCTCGGTTTGGTTCTCAACGGTGCCGTGTTCAATAGCGACCTTCAGCTCACTAAATTCCTCGGAGAGCTTGTCGAGCGCGCCGTACACATTGTCCCAGTCAAAGCCGACCTTTGCCGACTTGCGCTGAATCTTCTCGCTGCGCATCAGGGACGGCAGCGCCTTCGAAACGCTCTGCATCGCCTCGGTTTGGGTTTTCTGGTGCTTGGTCTGCATCTTGACCGCGTTCCAGTTTTGCAGCGCCTCTTTTTCGTTGTCAGCCGACTTGTCGCCGAACACATGCGGATGGCGGATAATCAGCTTTTTGCAGATGCCGTCGCACACATCGTTCATATCAAAGGAGCATGCCTCACGCTCCATTTCGGAGTGGAGCGCCACCTGCAGCAGCACGTCGCCCAGCTCCTCCCGGAGCAAATCGGTGTCCTTTGTATCGATGGCTTCAATCGCTTCATAGGTTTCTTCGATAAAATTGGAGCGAATGGATTCATGTGTCTGCGCCATGTCCCACGGACAGCCGCCGGGTGCGCGCAGAATCTTGACAATTTCAATCAAATCATTAAAATCGTATCTTTCTTTTTGCGGGTATTCCATTGCTTGTTTATCTCCTGTTTATATGTTTAGCGCCGCATATTATTTTAACCAATCAGGTGGAATTTTTCAAGTGTTTTTGCAATTTTTTCACCTTTTGGAAGAAATTTGACTTCTTCCGTACTAAAGGTTCGAATTATTAGTAAAACTGCACCATAAACAACCACCGCAAACAGAATTGCAAAAATCGTCGAGACGCGGCTGAAGAATCCCGGCGGCAGCATGCCGACCAGACGGAAGGTCAAAAAGCCTGCGCCGATACCGATTACAGTGCCTGCAAGCGCGGAAATAACGCGGTTCATACTGTATTTTTCTTCGGAAAAATGCCGTCCCACGGGCGTGGTGCCGGCGAGCAGATGACCGATAAAGATAATGACGCCGGTTACGGCAACCGCAACAAAAACGCTCAGGCAAACCGCGGTGGCGGTGAAGTGGTGCGACAGCAGATGATAAGCGCCCAACGCGCCCAGTGCGCAGCAAACAGAGGCTATCAGGGGCTTGACGGTGGTGCTGAAAAAGTCGGGCATGACGCCGCTGTATTTCACGAGCAGGAACATGCCGATAAAGCAAATCAGCGCATACGATACCAGCGATCCCGCGGTGGCGCCCTGAATGTTGATAGCCGGAATACTGACGAAAATCCACGAGGTTCCCACCTTGACAACCATGCAGAGGGTGTAGAGAATCATCGGAATCTTGACCTTGCCGATACCGTTAATCATGGAGCAAATCGGGGTGATGATGGCGGTAAAAATCGTGGTGATACCCATCACGGTCAGGACGTTGCCGCCGATTTGCACAATCTCGGGACTCCTGCCGTAGACCAGCTCCATGACCGGATGCGCCAGCACAATCAGTCCAAAGGACATGGGCAGGGTGAACATCATCGTCATTTTGAGAACGGTGTTTATCGAGGTGCGCAGCTCGCGCTTGTCTCCCTTTGTCCACGCGCTGGTGACGTTGGGCATCGCCGAGGAGCCGAACACCTGCGTAACCGCGGTGACAAGCTGCATCAGCGTCAGCGCGTTGGAATAGCAGCCCCAGAGGTTGGTGTGAATGGTGATGTGCTCGCCGTGAAAAGCCTCCGGCGGATAGAACATGTGATACTGCGCCACAAGCTCCTGCTCGTGGGTCTGCGCGAGGTTCAGCAGCACGTTTTGTATGATAATCGAATCGACCCATGAGCCGAGACTCATGACCAGCGTGCCTGCCGCAATGGGCAGCGCGGTCTTGATAATCATCATAAAGGTCTCGCGCTTTTGACGGGCTTCAACGGAGTTTTCGTAATACTCTCTGGGAATGCCGTCGCCCTGGAGTTTGAATTTCAGGAAGTAATAGAGCCAGGACAGCATGCTGCTCAGCGAGATACCGATAATCGCGCCGGCAACGGAGAACGCCAAAATGGTGTGGTTTGCCTCCTCCGCGTTGGCAAAGTGCATCCACAGAAAAGAATGGGTGGCGGCGTTGGATTCCATGCCCCAAACCAGAATACCGTAGGCGAGCAGCGAACCGACAACCAGCTTGACAACCGCCTCGATAATCTCAGAGACGGCGGTCGGCGTCATGTTGCGCTGACCCTCGTAGTAGCCGCGGTAGGCGGACGCGAGACAGCCGAAAAAGACTGTTGGCGCCAAAGCGACCATGCCGTAGACGGCATAGTGCGATTTGATGACAAAATATGTGTAGGGCACGCTGGAGCCGACGATAATCAAAAAGCAGACCAGACCGAGAATCGTGAAGAACGGAACGGAGATTTTGTGAATCTGCCGCACGTCCTTGTAGCGCTTTTTGGTCATGTTTTCGGACACCAGGCGCGAAATCGCGATGGGCAGACCGCCGGTGGCAACCGTGAAGATAACGACAAAGAGCTCATAGGCGTTGGCGTAAAGACCCATGCCGAACGAAGCCATGCCTTCGATGCCGTAGTTGGTTAAAATGCGAACGAGAATGATTTTGTTAAGGAGTCCGAACACCTTAACGATGACCATGCTAATCGTCAGTATGGCGGCGCCTTTGATAAAGGAGGAAGACACATCCTGCTCAAAGTTTTTGACCGCGTTGTATGTTTTTCTCAAATTATACCACCTATCAGTGTCAAAAAGGATTGTATTTGTATAAAAAGCTATTATCCGCGCAACAGGGGCGTACAAATGCCGCCCCTGTTGTTGCTATCGTTATACTTCTGATATAGACTTATTCATTCGCAGGCGCTTCGCCGTCTTCGGCGTCAGCCGCCTTTTCGGTCTCTGCCGGCGTCTCTGCTTCTTCTGCGTCGGCGATCACGGCAGCCGCTTCCTCGGCAGGCGCCGCAACTGCATCCTCCGTCACGGCAGCCGCTTCCTCAGCAGACGCCGCAACTGTATCATCCGTCACGGCAATTGCTGCCTCGGCAGGTGCTTCTTCCTCGGCAACCGGCTCCTCCGCCTCAAACTTGTGGCCGCAGATGTTGCAGAAAACAGAATACTGCGGAACGGAGTTTTCACATTCAGGACAGATTTTCTGGTTCTTGATAGAAGCA
Source organism: uncultured Clostridia bacterium (assembly GCA_946407465.1). GTDB lineage: Bacteria > Bacillota > Clostridia > Oscillospirales > Acutalibacteraceae > Ruminococcoides. The sequence goes on along the minus strand of CAMJOD010000060.1, from coordinate 7,385 downwards.
ATGTGCGCGTTAATCAGCGCAAGGCTCTGCTTCAGCTCGGTGATTTCCTCAACGGTTTTGGCAATATCCCCGGAGAGGTCAACATCCTGTGTGGTAGCCTTATAAGTCAGCTTGCCGAGCGCAACCAGCTTTTTGACGATATTGCGTTTGATGCCCTCAGCGGAAATTCTGTGCTTGGAGGCGTCATAGATTTTTGCAGCCTGCTTGGAAACTGCCGACGCAGCCGCCACTGCATTATCTCTCACATCGCCGAAGAGTGTGTCAAAATTTTTCATTGGTATCACCTTTCCTTTGTTTTCCGGATGAAAAACCCGAAGTATTTGCTCAATATTATACCACTATTCGGCTGAATAATCAACCGTATTTTTACCATAAAAGCGTGAAATTTGGGCTTTTCTATTGAGCATTTCATCAAATCTGTCTATATATTCATACGGATACTTAAAATTGAAAACGCGCTCCAAATAATCGCTGCTCCGGTCACGCAGCTTGCTCACGCCGCCGCAGCCGCAGGCAAGGATAGTGTGCGTTTCGTCCATGACATAGACGTTATAAAAGCTCTCGCAGCCCGGCTTTGACCAGCCGACGTTTTCGAGGTTGCCGACCATGCGTGTCTGGCGGTAGAGGTAGTACGGAATATATCCGTTTGCGGTCAGCTGCTCACGCGCATAGGCGACCATCTGCCGCGCCGCCAGCGCCTCTTCCCTGTTGAGCGTCTTGCCCTCGGTGGTGAGATTGGCGGCTCGCTTCATGCAGAGCGTGTGAACGGTGATGCTCTCGGCGTTCAGACCGAGCACCGTGTCGAGCGAATGGCGGAAGCTCTCCGGTGTGTCGGTGGGCAGTCCGGCAATCAAATCGGTGTTGATGTTTTCAAAGCCGCAGCGCCGTGCCAGCGCAAACGCCTCCAAAAACTGTTCGGCGGTGTGTTTTCTGCCGATGGCGCGCAGCACGCTGTCGCTGAGCGTCTGCGGATTGATGCTGATTCTGTCAACGTTATTTTCTTTTAAAGCAAAAAGCTTCTCCGCTGTCACGGTGTCCGGTCTGCCCGCTTCCACCGTAAACTCGTGGCAGCGCGACAAATCAAAGCAGCGGTTGACGGTGCCGAGCACACGGTTGAGCTGTTCGGCGCTCAGTGTGGTGGGCGTGCCGCCGCCAAAGTAGACGCTCTCGAGCCGCAGACCGCAGTCGTTGGCAATCTGCGCGGTCACCCTGAGCTCCTCGCACAGCAGGTCAACATACGGTGCGATCAGCTTTTGGGCGCGCTCAACCGAGGACATCACAAAGGAGCAGTAGCTGCACCGCGACGGACAGAACGGGATGCCTACGTACAGGCTGAACGAATCGGGATGCGACTGTTCGATAATGCGCTGCTCGTGCGCCTCGGTTTGCAGGGCGAGCGCGGTCTTTTCTTCGCTGACAAAATAGTCGCGCAAGAATTTTTGCTTAGCCGCTTCTTCGCCGATTGTGCGGTTGAGCCTGCGCAAAAGCTTGATGGGACGCACGCCGGTCAGCAGACCCCAAGGCTGCTCCACACCGCTGTATTCCGCCAGGATTTTGTAGAGCAGACGGACGGTTTGCAGCTCGTTCTCCCCGTTCGAAGCCGAAACGGCAGTGCGTGATTCGCGCATAAAGCCGCCTATTTTGACGCGGACAGTGATAGTGTCGCCGAGCTCCGTATAAATATACGGCTCCTGCACATCGGAAAATTCCTTATAAACCGAGATTTTTTCATTCGGAAAAAACAGTCTTGTCAGATTCTCGGTTTCAAACCAAAAGGTATTGTTTTTGATATAGACGTTCATGCTACAGCCGTCCCATCAGCGGATTATACAGTCTCTCGTGGCCGAGCGTGGTGAGCGGACCGTGACCCGGAATGATGTGGTAGTCTCCCTTTAGCTCCTTGACGCGTTTGAGGGACTGCACCATTTGGTAATCGTCGCCTGTGGGCAGGTCGGTTCTGCCGTAGGATTCCTCAAAAATCAAATCACCTGCCAGCATAATGTCATCAAAAAGGAAGATGCCGCAGCCGGCGGTGTGACCGGGTGTGGAAAGGTAGGTGATTTCGGTGCTGCCGAGCATAAAGGTGTCGCCGTCCTCGAGCAGCATATCCGCCTCAAAGGGCGTGAACGGTATGCCGTGCCTGCGCGTTCCGTTCAGATGAACGTCGCGCAAAAACGGCGCGTTGAGCCTGCCGGTGACGATTTTTGCGTTGTATTTGTCGGCAAGCTGCTTGGCGTAGCAGATGTGGTCGTAGTGACCGTGGGTCAGCAGCACATATGCGAGCTTGCCGCCGTCCGCGTCAATCTGCTTTTCGAGTGCGGCGGAGCGTGCGCCAGGGTCGCTGACAGCCGACTTGCCGGTCGCTTCGTCCAAAAGATAGCAGCAGTTGGTGCCGAGCATGGTTACGGGATAAATCTGAATTTTTATCATCGCTTCAAATCCTTTGAATTAATGTCGATGGTGACGGGACCGTCGTTGACAAGGCTGACCTGCATGTCAGCGCCGAAAACGCCCTGCGCCACCTTTTTGACGCCGTTCTGCCGCAGCCTCTCGCAAAAACAGCGGTAGAGCGGCTCGGCTGTTTCGGGACGCGCCGCGCCGATAAAGCTCGGACGTCTGCCGTGGGAGCAGTCGGCGCAAAGGGTGAAATTGGAAATCACCAGCACCTCGCCGTCAATATCGGCGAGCGCCAGATTCATTTTGTCGTTTTGGTCGGTAAAGACGCGCAGTCCGCTGATTTTGTCCGCGAGCACCTGCGCCTCTTTTTCGTCGTCTCCCTGCGCCACGCCGAGCAGAACCAAAAAGCCCTTGCCCACCTCGCCGACGGTTTTTCCGTCTACGGCAACCGCGGCGCCGGAAACGCGCTGTAAAATCGCTTTCATATTACCTCAAATAAGTTTTGTTAAATTAGTTTTATTAAGATTGTTTTATTAAGATTGTTTCTTTCTGAACGCCTGCTTCATGCGCTGTTCCTTGGAGAGAATACGCTTGCGCATGCGGATATTTTCGGGTGTGACCTCCACCAGCTCGTCGTCCGCGATAAATTCCAGACACTGTTCCAGCGACATAACCGTCGGCGGCGTGAGCTTGAGCGCATCGTCGGAGCCGGACGCACGGGTGTTGGTGATATGCTTTTTCTTGCAGACATTGACGGTGATGTCCTCGGACTTGGGGCTTGCGCCGACAATCATGCCCTCATAGACCGGCACGCCTGCGCCGATAAAGAGTCTGCCGCGTTCCTGCGCCGCATACAGACCGTAGGTGACGGAATCGCCGGTTTCAAAGGCAATCAGCGAGCCCTGATGACGGGTGACAATCTCGCCCTTGAACGGCTCATAGCCGTCAAAAACATGGTTCATAATGCCGTTGCCGTTGGTGTCGGTGAGAAATTCGGGACGGTAGCCCATCAGACCTCTCGCCGGAATGCGAAATTCGATATGTGTCACACCGCCGTCGCGCGTACCCATATTAATCAGCTCCGCCTTGCGCGAGCCGAGCTTTTCCATGACCGCGCCCACATAGGAGTCGAGCACCTCGACAATCAGGTATTCCATCGGCTCGCAGAGCTTGCCGTCAATCGTCTTGGTGATGACCTCGGGACGCGAAACCTGAAATTCAAAATTCTGCCGGCGCATGGTTTCTATCAGAATAGAAAGATGGAGCTCGCCGCGGCCCGATACCTTAAAGGTGTCGGCGCTGTCGGTTTCCTCCACGCGCAGCGCGATGTTGGTTTCGGTTTCCTTGAACAGACGGTCGCGAATGTTGCGCGAGGTGACGTATTTTCCCTCTCTGCCGGCGAACGGAGAATTGTTGACAATAAAATTCATCGTGACGGTCGGCTCGTCGATTTTGACAAAGGGCAGCGGCTCCACGCAGTCGTTGGAGCAGAGCGTCTCGCCGATGTTGATGTCCTGCACGCCGCTGATGCACACGATGTCGCCGACGGTGGCTTCCTCACACTCAATGCGCTTGAGTCCCTCAAACTGATAGAGCTTGCCGATGCGCACAATTTTGGAGGTGCCGTCGGTGTGGCAGAGGGTGACGGACTGACCGTTTTTGACCTTGCCGCGCTCCACGCGTCCCACGCCGATTCTGCCGACAAAGTTGTCCGCGTCGATGTTGGAAATCAGAATTTGCAAACCGCCGTCAAGGTCTCCCTTCGGCGCGGGAATCTCGTTGATAATCGCCTCAAAGAGCGGCTGCATGTCGGTGCCGTCCTTGTGATAGTCGTCGGTAGCGTAGCCGTCGCGCGCGGAGGCGTAGATAACAGGAAAATCGAGCTGCTCGTCGTCGGCTCCCAGCTCGATGAACAAATCGAGCACCTCGTCCACAACCTCCTCGGGACGCGCGCCCGGACGGTCGATTTTGTTGAGGACAACCAGCGGCTTTTTGCCAAGCGCCAGCGCCTTTTTGAGCACAAAGCGCGTCTGCGGCATGCAGCCCTCAAACGCGTCAACCAACAGCACAACGCCGTCAACAAGCTGCAAAATACGCTCCACCTCGCCGCCGAAGTCGGCGTGTCCGGGCGTGTCTACGATATTGATTTTGATATTATTGTACATGACGGCAGTGGGCTTTGACAAAATGGTGATGCCGCGCTCGCGCTCCAAATCGTTGGAATCCATCACACGCTCCTCCACCGCTTCATTTTCGCGGAATATGCCGCTCTGACGCAGCAGCTGGTCAACCAGTGTGGTTTTGCCGTGGTCAACGTGGGCGATAATTGCGATATTTCTCAAATTTTCTCTAACGTCCATATTCTCTCTCGCTTCCTCATAAATTCTATCTTTTTATTATAGCACCACACAGCGACAATTGCAATTTGTTTTTTTAACAAATTTGTACGTTATTATTCTAAAGTCGAATTATAAAGCGGGATTCGGGCGGCAAAATCTATATTTTGGGGCAGATAACAGAATTTTTACTTTACAACTACCACGGATTGTTATATAATTGACATAAAAATGAAAAATGGAGGAATCAACATGGGATACACAATTGCGCAAAAAATCATTAAAGAGCATCTTGTGTCCGGCGAAATGACCGTCGGCAGCGACATCGGTCTGAAAATCGACCAGACGCTGACGCAGGACGCGACAGGCACAATGGCGTATATCGAGTATGAGGCGATGGGCATTCCGCGCGTCAAGACCGAGAAGAGCGTCGCCTATATTGATCACAACACCCTGCAAACAGGCTTTGAGAATGCCGACGACCACCGCTTTATTCAGTCGGTGTGCAAAAAGCACGGCATTTATTTTTCGCGCCCCGGCAACGGCATCTGCCATCAGGTGCATCTGGAGCGCTTCGGCAAGCCCGGCAAGACCCTGATCGGCTCCGACAGCCACACCCCCACCGGCGGCGGCATCGGTATGCTGGCAATCGGCGCGGGCGGCTTGGACGTGGCTGTCGCCATGGGCGGCGGCGCCTACTATATCACTATGCCCAAGATGGTCAGAGTCAACCTCACCGGCAAGCTCTCTCCGTGGGTATCGGCAAAGGACATCATCCTCGCCGTGCTGCGCGTGATGAGCGTCAAGGGCGGCGTCGGCAAAATCGTTGAGTACGGCGGCGAGGGCGTCAAAACCCTGAGCGTGCCCGAAAGAGCGACCATCACCAACATGGGCGCCGAGCTGGGCGCCACCACCTCGGTGTTCCCGTCCGACGAAACCACCAGAGCCTTTTTGAAGGCGCAGGACAGAGAAGAGGATTACCGCGAGCTGAGCGCGGACGACGACGCTGTGTATGATGAGGTGATTGAAATCAACCTCTCTGAGCTGGAGCCGCTGGCGGCTTGTCCTCACTCTCCCGACAACATCAAGACCATCAAGGAGCTGGAGGGCAAGACCGTGGATCAGGTTTGTATCGGCTCCTGCACCAATTCCAGCTATCTCGACATGATGCGCGTGGCGCATATCCTCAAGGGCAAGAAGGTCGCCGACAACGTCTCTCTCGCCATCGCTCCGGGCAGCAAGCAGGTGTTCAATATGCTCGCGCTCAACGGCGCTCTCGGCGACATGATCGCGGCAGGTGCGCGTATTCTCGAAAGCGCCTGCGGTCCCTGCATCGGCATGGGTCAGTCGCCCAACAGCAAGGGCGTTTCGCTGCGCACCTTCAACCGCAACTTTGAGGGCAGAAGCGGCACCGCCGACGGACAGATTTATCTGGTGTCTCCGGAGACAGCGGCGGTTTCGGCGCTTGCAGGCGTCTTTACCGACCCGAGATGTCTCGGCGCTGCGGCTGAGATTGAGATGCCCGAAAAGTTCCTTATCAACGACAACATGGTCATCGACCCGGCTCCCGTTGAGGAGATGGACAGTGTAGAAATCCTGCGCGGTCCCAACATCAAGGAATATCCCGCGACCAGTCCGCTGACCGATTCCATTGAGGCGAGCTGCTCGCTCAAGGTCGGCGACAACATCACCACCGACCACATCATGCCCGCAGGCGCCAAGATTCTGCCGCTGCGCTCCAATATTCCGAAAATCTCCGAGCACTGCTTCACGGTCTGTGACAAGGAGTTTCCGGCGCGCGCCAAGCTGCTCGGCAAGAGCATTATCGTCGGCGGCGAAAACTACGGTCAGGGCTCCTCGCGTGAGCACGCCGCGCTTGCGCCTCTCTATCTCGGCGTCAAGGCTGTGCTGGTCAAGAGCTTTGCGCGTATTCACAAGAGCAACCTGATTAACGCGGGCATTCTGCCCCTCACCTTCAAGGACGCGGCGGATTATGACAAAATCAAGCTCGGCGACATGCTGGCGCTGCCGCGTGTCAAGGAGGAAATCGCAGCCGCGCAGGACATCACCGTTGTCAATCAGACAAACGGCGAGACCTTCAAGGCGGAATGTGAGCTGTCCGACAGAACCAGAGCGATTATCATTGCGGGCGGACTGCTCGATTATACAAAGGAGAACAGCTGATGGAAAAGATTAAAATGCTGACGCCGCTCGTTGAGATGGACGGCGACGAAATGACAAGGGTAATCTGGCAGCAGATTAAGGATATTTTGATTACACCCTATGTTGACCTGAAAACCGAATACTACGACCTCGGACTCAAAATGCGCAACGACACAGACGACCAGGTGACCATCGACAGCGCCAACGCAACCAAAAAATACGGCGTGGCGGTCAAGTGCGCCACTATCACGCCCAACGCGGCACGCATGAGCGAATACAACCTCAAGAGCATGTGGAAGTCGCCCAACGGCACCATCCGTGCGATTTTGGACGGAACCGTGTTCCGCAGTCCGATTCTCGTCAAGGGTATCACCCCCTATATTCCCACCTGGAAAAAGCCCATCTGCATTGCGCGTCACGCCTACGGCGACGTGTACAAGAACACCGAAATGCGCGTGCAGGCAGGCAGCAAGGCGGAGCTTTGCGTCA
>CAMJOD010000059.1 GCA_946407465.1 uncultured Clostridia bacterium | reverse complement strand
ACTTCTTCGATCATCTGGTCGACATGAAGCCGGAGAACATCAACATCCTCAACGGTATGACCGACGATCCCGAGGGCGAGTGCGCTCGTTATGAGGAGAAGATCGCTTCCTACGGCGGCATCGACCTGTTTATGGGCGGTATCGGCGTTGACGGTCACATCGCGTTCAACGAGCCGTTCACCAGCCTTGCTTCCCGCACCGGCGTCAGAAACCTGACCACCGACACCAGAATTGTCAATTCCCGTTTCTTCGGCAACGATCCCGAGGCGGTTCCGGCACAGGCGCTGTCCGTCGGCGTGGGTACCGTCACCGATTCCAAGGAAGTGCTGATTCTCATCAACGGCCACAACAAGGCAAAGGCATTGGCGGAGACCGTCGAAGGCTCTGTCAGCCACAAGTGGACCTGCTCCGCGCTGCAAATGCACAACGGCGCGATTATCGCCTGCGATGAGGCGGCTTGCGATGAGCTGACCGTCGGCGCTTACAAATACTTCCTCGACATTGAGAAGAAGGAGAGACTTTAATGTACACAATCAAGGATCTGTACGATCTGGATCATACGCTCGCAAAGGATTATCTTTCACAGTTCACCTATCCGTGGGAGGCGCTGAAGGGCATCAAGGACTTCATTCTCGCGCTCGGTCCCACTCTCGGCGACGACTATGAGGAGGTCGCGGAGAACGTTTGGGTGCACAAGACCGCAACCGTGTTTCCGTCCGCCTATCTCGGCGCTCCCTGCATCATCGGTCCCGAGACCGAGGTCAGACACGGCGCGTTCATCAGAGGCTCGGCGCTTGTCGGCGCAAACTGCGTTGTCGGCAACTCCGTAGAGCTGAAAAACGTCATTCTCTTTGACCATGTGCAGACGCCGCACTACAACTATGTGGGCGACTCCATTCTGGGCTACTACTCCCACATGGGAGCCGGCTCCATCACCTCTAACGTAAAATCAGACAAAAAGCTCGTCGTGGTACACAACGGCACTGAGCAGATCGAAACCGGCGTCAAAAAGTTCGGCGCCATGCTGGGCGACTATGTGGAGGTCGGCTGCAACGCCGTCTGCAACCCCGGCTCTGTGCTCGGCAGACACGTCAGCGTCTATCCCACCTCCTGTGTGCGCGGCGTGATTCCCGAAAACTGTATCTTTAAAAACAGCGGCGACATCGTAGAAAGGACGGCAGACTGATGGGCAAGTATTTTGGTACCGACGGCTTCAGAGGCGAGGCAAACAAGAACCTGACCTTTGAGCACGCTGTCAAAATCGGACGTTTTCTCGGTTGGTACTACGGCACCAACATGGGCAAAAAGGCAAAGATTGTTATCGGCAAGGACACACGCCGTTCTTCCTATATGTTTGAATACGCGCTCTGCACCGGTCTGATGGCAAGCGGCGCCGACGCGTATATTATGCACGTAACCACCACGCCCTCCGTGGCGTATATCACACGCATCGACGACTTCGACTGCGGCATTATGATTTCCGCCTCCCACAACCCCTACTACGACAACGGCATCAAGCTGCTCAACAGCAAGGGCGAGAAGATGGAGGAGGAGACGCTGCTCAAGGTCGAGGAATATATTGACGACAAGCTCGAAATCCCCGTTGCCTCGCGCGACGAAATCGGCAGAACCGTTGACTATGTGTCGGGCAGAAACCGCTATATCGGCTACCTGATTTCCATGAGCAAATACAGCTTCAAGGGCGTCAAGGTCGGTCTGGACGTTGCCAACGGCGCTTCTTGGATGATTGCCAAGGGCGTATTCGACGCGCTCGGCGCCAAGACCTATGTCATTAACGACGCTCCCGACGGCTACAACATCAACACCAACTGCGGCTCCACGCACATTCAGCAATTGCAGAAGTTTGTGGTCGAAAAGGGTCTCGACGTGGGCTTTGCCTACGACGGCGACGCTGACCGCTGTCTGGCTGTTGACGAAAAGGGCAACCTCATCACCGGCGACCACATTCTTTATATGTACGGCTGCTACATGAAGGAGAGAGGCAAGCTCCTCAACAACAAGATTGTCGCCACCGTTATGAGTAACTTCGGTCTGTTCAAGGCGCTCGACAAGGTCGGCATCGGTTACGACAAGACGGCTGTCGGCGACAAGTATGTCTATGAAAACATGATGCAGACCGGCAACCGCATCGGCGGCGAGGAGTCGGGTCACATCATCTTCTCCAAGTACGCCACCACCGGCGACGGCATTTTGACCTCTCTCAAGATTATGGAGGTTATGCTTGCCAAGGAGAAGCCCCTCAGCGAGCTGGCGGCTCCCATGAAGATGTATCCGCAGGTGCTCAAGAATGTTCGCGTTGCCTCCAAGCCCGACGCCAAGAACGACCCCGACGTGCAGGCTGAGGTTGAAAAGGTTGCCGCCGCTCTCGGCGAAAACGGCAGAATCCTGCTCAGAGAGTCCGGCACCGAGCCTGTTATCCGCGTCATGGTCGAGGCAGGCTCCGACGAGGAATGTGAAAAGTATGTCGATCAGGTCATCGACGTGATTCGCGCAAAGGGTCACATTGTCGGCTGATAAATTGCTTTGTTATATCGCTCCGCACGGGCTTTGCTTGTGCGGAGCGTTTTTTTGTGAAAAGAAAATCGGCATAAATCTATTTTTTTGTGCCGATAGTCTTGTATTTTGACGAAAAACTATGTATAATAAAACAGTGTGCAATTTATGAATTTGCAGAACCAATTCAACTACCTTTGGGGGAATGACTATGAGTAGGAAGACGGCAGGAAGACTGCTGGCAGCGGCGCTCTGTGCGCTGATGGCAGCCGCGTCCTGCTTGGCGGTTTTTGCCGCCGGAAACACGGTGACGATCAAGGAGTGTGACGACCTCCGGCTGAGCCTGCCCGACAACATGACGGCAGTAACGCGTTCATCTGAGGCGACCGACCCCTATTTTGCGCAGCATAAGGTGAGCTACGACGGATTGATGCAGTCCTTCCGCGACGGCGATACCTACATGCAGGCGATGGACAAGGACAACACCTACACGGTGGTGCTGTCTTATTTGGACACCGGCGCGCAGGATTTTAACGAAATGACAACCGAACAGCTCGACAGCGTATCGCGCAACTTCCTCGGCGGCACCGACGCCGAGCTGCAGTACAGCGCTTGTACGCCCGACCAAATACCCGACGGTCTGACATGGCTCTATCTGAAAATGAGCATGACCGACTCCGAAAAGGGCGTCTCCAACAAGTATCAGGCGACAACCGTCTACAGCGGAAAAAATATCACGCTCACGCTGTCGCGCAACGAGGGCGACGTGGAGGGCAGCGACTATGACGTGCTGCAAAGCATTGCGCAGTCCGTCAAGGCGAACCGCGCCTTTTCGTTCCGCAAGATTTTGCCCTTCCTGCTGATTGCAGGCGGCATTCTGCTGGCGGTGGTTCTGGCAATTGTGATTGTCAAGCTCGTCAAAAAATTCAAGAATCCCAATCCCGAAAAGAACAAGAAGGATAACGACAAGGTAATCGAGGAGCTTGCCGGCAAGTATCAAATGCGCGCCAAGCCTGCCGCGACAGAGACAGGTTCCGGGCAGGCGGAGCAAAAGCCCGACAATAAGCCCGAGACGCAGGAGCAGCCGGCGGAGCCTGACGACGCAAAGCGCCGCATTATTCGCAAGGACTTTTCCGCAGAGAGCGAGGTCTACGAGGGCAGACATACAGCGGAGGAAGCCGGTGAGCCGGTTGTCGAAAAGCGCGAGCTGGTGAAGCCCGAGCAGAACAAGACAGAAGCCCCTGCTCCCAAAGCGGAGGAGTATGTTGACATCTACGCCGAGAGCGAGGAGCACAAAAGGGCGAGAGAGGAAGCGGAAGCTGCGGCGGATGCACAGGCACAAGCGCCTGCTCCCGAAGCGGCGCCGGAGCCTGTTGCGGAAGAAACGCCTGCACCTGCACCCGAGAAAAAGACGGTTGACTACAGCCGCTATCTCGATGATGACGACGACGATTTTGACGACGATAACACCGCGCATGTCAGACGCTATTCGGACGAGGACATTGAACGTCTGCTCGCCGACACGGAGGACAGCGAAAATTTTAATTAGGCACTGCCCTCAGATAAGGCTGACTCTGCCGAGGCAGAGGTGAGGGACAGTGCAAAAGCCGCTCCCGTTGTGATTCATTTGCACAGCGCAACGCAGACGGCGCCCGCGGCGAACAGCTTCGCCGGTACAGCCAACAGCCACACGGTTCAGATTCTGCTCTCCTCGCTCTGGTCAAAATCGACCGCGAGGGTGCATGCCGGTCGTGTGCATCCGCAACAAACCGAACCGTCCGCTTTGGACGAACAAAATGACGGAGGAACGGCAATGACCGACAATCAGCATAGACAGACAACGGAAGCTGCACCGGACGCCGCTTCCTCCGGCGGAGAATTAACCGTCACGGAGGAGTGGGGCGACAGTGCGCAGGAGCCGTATGCGCCGGAGATTTTTCAGACCGAAACGGTGTTTGAGAAAAACCGGACAGACGACATGCCGCTCGACAGCGTGCTCGAAAAGCCGCTGATTCGTCCCGACCTGCGTCCGACCATGCGCCTGCGCGTGATTCTCAACGAAAATGAGATTCCCTCGCGCGAGGAGCTGGAAAAGCAGACCTTCAACGACAGCAGCGACTTTTTTGAGGAAGCGCCCGACCGTATTTCCGGCGTCACCACCAGCGAGGAGCTGGAGGAACCCGTTGAGCCGGATGTCGCGCCGGTTTCTGCCAAGGGGAAGAAGCACGCCGAAACGGCAACAGACAAAAAGCCGGGCGTCATCAGGAACGCAGGCACGCGCGTGGGATACTTCTTCACGAACATCGGCAGGGCGGTCAAACGCAAGCGCGTGCTCTCCAAACGGAAAAAAGCCGAGGAGGAGCGCCGCCGCCGTCAGATTGAGCGGCGCCGGCAGGAGAGAGCCGCCATGGAACGGCGCCGCGCCGGCTACGGCAGCCGATACCGTACAAATGACGATAACCGAAAGCAGTAGGTGCAAGATGGAATTACTGATAAAAAACGCGCATGTGGTGTCACCGGCAGACGGCTTGGACGCCGCTGCGGACATTCTGGTGCAAAACGGCAAAATCGCGCAAATCGGCAGCGGCATTTCTGCTGACTGCGAGGTGCTCGACGCGGCGGGACTGACAGCGGTTCCGGGCTTTGTCGATATGCACGTACACCTGCGCGACCCCGGACAGACAGCCAAGGAGGACATTCTCACCGGCTGCAACGCGGCAGCGGCAGGCGGCGTCACGAGCCTGCTCTGCATGCCCAACACGGTTCCCACCGTGGATAATCCCGAAACCGTGCACTATATCATCAATAAAGCAAAGGACGCAAACGCCAAGGTCTATGTTGCCGCGAGCATCACCAAGGGCCTGAAGAGCGAGGAGCCGACCGACCTCAAGGCGCTGCGCAGCGCAGGCGCTGTGGGACTCAGCGATGACGGCAGACCGGTTGAAAACACTAAGTTTTTGCGCGACGCCATGAAGCTGGCGCCGTCGCTCGGCATGACGGTCGTCGCCCACTGCGAGGATTTGTTCCTTGCGGACGGCGGCAAAATCAACGAGGGCGCCGTTTCCGAACAGCTCGGCGTCAAGGGTATTCCTGCGGCAGCCGAGGACTGCGGCACCGCACGCGAAATTGCGCTGGCGGCAGCCGAAAACGTGCCCATACATATTTGTCACGTCAGCACAAAAACAAGCGTGGCGCTGGTGCGCGACGCCAAGCGCAGGGGCGTGCAGGTGACGGCGGAAACCGCGCCGCACTACTTCTCGCTGACCGAGCAGGCGCTCCTAAAGCGCGACGCCGACTACCGCATGAATCCGCCGCTGCGCACCCAAGCGGACGTTGACGCCATCATCGAGGGCTTGACCGACGGCACGCTCGACTGCATTGCCACCGACCACGCGCCGCACACCGTGGAGGAAAAGTCCGATTTTGAAAAGGCGCCCAACGGTTCTGTCGGTATGGAGACCTCCTTTGCGGTCGCCAACACCTATCTGGTCAAGACCGGCGTGCTCACGCTCGGTCAGCTGGTTGAAAAAATGTCGGTCAATCCTGCCAAGCTTCTCGGCATCAGCGCAGGCTCTCTTGCGGTGGGCGCACCTGCCGACATCGCGCTGATTGACCCGAACGAGCAGTGGACGGTGGACGTGAACCGCTTGCACGGCAAGAGCAAAAACACGCCGTTCAAGGGCATGACACTCACCGGCAAGGTGAAGCGGACGCTGCTGGACGGCAGGACAGTTTTTATTGACAACTGATTATTGTGAAGGGCGAGCTTGGCTCGCCTTTCGTGTGAATACGCGGCGCAACCACTCCCATGCACAGCCGCCGCAAATATTTTTTTTGGAGTGAGAAAAATGGCACAAAAAGGTAACCTCCTGTCCGTCAGACAGGACATACGCGTGGTGGACGCCACTATCCGTGACGGCGGTCTCTGCAACGACTTCCGCTTTTCGGACGAATTTGTCAGCGACCTCTACAAAGCCAACCTCAAGGCCGGTGTGGACTACATGGAATTTGGCTACAAGGCGAGCAAGGAAATCTTTGACGAGGACGATTTTGGCAAGTGGAAATTCTGTAACGACGACGACATCCGCGCCATCGTGGGCGAGGGCAATCCCAAAATGAAAATTGCCGTGATGGCGGATGTGGGCAGAACCGATTTTGAGGAGGATATTATTCCCAAAAGCGAAAGCCCGATTGATTTGGTGCGCATTGCCACCTATATCAACACGATTCCTGCTGCCGTCGAAATGATTGAATACTGCGCCAAGCAGGGCTACGAAACAACCATCAACATCATGGCAATTTCCAAGGCGCGCACCGAGGACCTCAAAACAGCGCTCGAAATCCTGGGACAGACGCCGGTTTCGTGCTTCTATATCGTGGACAGCTACGGCTCCCTCTACCCGGAGGAAGCGCGCCGCTACGCCGAAATGTACGGCGAAATCGCAGAAAAGTACGGCAAGCTCACCGGCATTCACGCCCACAACAACCAGCAGCTCGCCTTTGCCAACACGATTGAAGCAATGGCATACGGCGCGAGCTACCTCGACGCAACCGTTGACGGCATGGGCAGAGGCGCAGGCAACTGTGCGCTGGAGCTGTTGCTGGGATTCCTCAAAAACCCGAAATACAAGGTCAATCCGATTATCCGCATGATGCAGAATCACATGACCAAGCTGCAGGAGCAGGGAGTCAAGTGGGGCTACGACGTACCCTATATGCTCACCGGTCAGTACAACACCCATCCGCGTCCGGCAATCCAGTTTATTCAGGAGGGCAGAAAGGACTACTACAAGTTTGCGAATGATTTGTACGACATCATTAATTCGTAATTCATAATGTGTAATGCGTAATGCATAATTAGCCGGGAGGAAAATGTTCCGCGTTTTTCCTTGACCGTCGTAGGGGCGACCATTGGTCGCCCGCAGATAGGGCAACACCGTTTTCCTATCCAAAATCGGTTTGACAGGACAACGCGGCACGGCGGGCGTGCAATGCACGCCCCTACATCATCAAGGCAACCATTGCGATGTGCTTTTCAACATACACACGCAGCATAACAAATCGGAGCGAAGCGACCCTATATTATTCGTTATTCATTATTCATTATTCTTTATTCATTTTTCTCTTATACCGGAGGTACTTATGGCATTTGACAGACTGATTGAAAATATCATCGAAAAGCAAAATCCCACCGTTGCCGGTCTTGACCCGAAGCTCGACTATGTGCCTGCTTCCATCAAGGACGCGTGCTTTGCGCAGTACGGCAAGACGCTGGAGGGCGCGGCGGCTGCACTGCTGGCGTTCAACAAGGCGATTATCGACCAAATTTATGACATTGTGCCTGCCATCAAGCCGCAGGCGGCATATTATGAAATGTACGGCTGGCAAGGCGTGCGTGCGCTCGCCGAGACCATCGCCTATGCGCAGGAGAAGGGCATGTTCGTCATGACCGACGGCAAGCGCAACGACATCGGCACCACTATGGAGGCATACGCCACCGCGCACCTTGGCACCACCGACGTGGCAGGCGAGGCGATTGACGCGTTCGGCGCGGACGCCCTGACCGTCAACGGCTACCTCGGCACCGACGGCATTCAGCCGCTCGTCAAGATTTGTCAGGAGAAGGACAAGGGCATCTTTGTCCTCGTCAAGACCTCCAACCCCAGCTCCGGCGAGTTGCAGGATCTAAAGCTCACAAACGGCGCGTCTGTCTATGAGCAGATGGGCAGAATGTGCGAGCAGTGGGGCGAGGCACTGCCCGGCAAATACGGTTATTCCGGTGTGGGCGCAGTTGTGGGCGCGACCTATCCCGAGCAGCTCAAAGAGATGCGCGAAAAGGCGCCGCACACATTCTTCCTGGTTCCCGGCTACGGCGCACAGGGCGGCGGTGCCCAGGACGCCAAAAACGCCTTTGACAAAAACGGCTTGGGTGCGATTATCAATTCCAGCCGCGGCATTATGTGCGCATGGAAGAAGCAGGGACTCACGGAGGACGACTTTGCGGCTGCCGCGCGCAGCGAAGCCCTGCGCATGAAAGCGGATATTTTGTCGGTAATAGGTAAAATTGAAGCGTGATTCTCCGGTAATTGTTAAATTTTTAACCAATTATACGGATTAATATTGACATCCTATTTGAAAAAGCGTATAATATCGCTGTTATGGTAGATGAAAAATGGGGAAGTTTTTGAGTAATCAAGTAAGCAAAACAAACCCAAATAATTGAAAAGGGAGTTTTAACACATGGCAAGAGTTTACAATTTTTCCGCAGGTCCCTCCATGCTGCCGGAGGCTGTACTGAAAAAAGCAGCGGCTGAAATGCTCGACTATGAGGGCACCGGTCAGAGCGTTCTGGAAATGTCTCACCGCAGCAAGGCGTTTGACAAGATTATCAAGGACGCCGAGGCGCTGCTCAGAGAAGTAATGAACATTCCTGACAACTACAAGGTTCTGTTCCTGCAGGGCGGCGGCTCCACCCAGTTTGCAATGGTGGCGCTCAACTTCATGAACAAGAACAACAAGGCTGACTATATTGTAACCGGTCAGTGGGCAAAGAAGGCTTTGCAGGAAGCACAGCGCTACGGCGACGCGGTGGCGGTTGCATCCTCCGCTGACAAGACCTTCAGCTACATTCCCAAGACCGACAAGTCCATGTTCCGCGAGGATGCAGACTATGTGTATATCTGCATGAACAACACCATCTACGGCACGGTTTATCATGAGCTGCCCGACACCGGCGACATTCCGCTGATTGCCGACATCTCCTCCTGCATCTGCTCCACACCGCTTGATATTTCCAAGTTCGGCATGCTGTTTGCAGGCGCTCAGAAGAACATGTCCGGCGCAGGCGTGACCATCGCCATCATCCGCGAGGATTTGCTCGGCAACGCGATGGACATCACACCCACCATGCTCAACTACAAGATTCATGCCGACGCCCAGTCCCTCTACAACACACCGCCCTGCTACTCCATCTATGTGGCTAAGCTGGTGCTCGAGTGGATCAAGAACGAAGTCGGCGGTCTCGAAAAAATGCAGGAGCTCAACGAGAAAAAGGCAAAGCTGCTCTATGACTTCCTCGACAGCTCCGAGCTGTTCAAGGGCACCGTTGTCGCCGAGGACCGTTCGCTGATGAACGTTCCCTTTGTCACCGGCAACCCCGACCTCGACGCAAAGTTTGTCAAGGAATCCACCGAAGCCGGTCTGGTTAACCTCAAGGGTCACCGCACCGTCGGCGGCATGAGAGCTTCCATCTACAACGCGATGCCTTATGAGGGCGTTGTGGCGCTGGTTGACTTTATGAAGAAGTTTGAGGCTGAAAACAAATAATCATACACGTTTGGCAGGGACGGACAGATGGTTCGTCCCTGCGCAGTGCATATATAATTGTATATAATATAGAAAAGGACGGATAGTCATGTACAATGTATTGACCCTGAATAAAATCGCAGCCGTCGGCACCAAGCGCCTCGGCGACAACTACACCTGCGGCGACGACGTGCAGAATCCCGACGCGATTCTGGTTCGCTCCGCTGCCATGCACGACATGGAGTTCGGCGACAATCTGCTCGCTATTGCCAGAGCCGGCGCAGGCACCAACAATATTCCCAAGGACAAGTGCACCGAGCAGGGCATTTGCGTTTTCAACACACCCGGCGCCAACGCCAACGCGGTCAAGGAGCTGGTTCTCACCGGTCTGCTGCTCGCTTCCAGAAAGGTAGTCGAGGGCATTGAGTGGGCAAAGACTCTCAAGGGCACCGGCGACGAGATGGGCAAAAAGGTTGAAAAGGGAAAGAGCCAGTTTGTCGGTCCCGAAATCACCGGCAAAACCCTCGGCGTTGTCGGCTTGGGCGCTATCGGTGTTCTGGTAGCAAATGTTGCCGTTGCCGTCGGCATGGACGTAATCGGCTTTGACCCCTTCCTCAGCGAAGCCAACAAGGCAAAGCTTGACCCCGCCGTCAAGATTATGGGCAGCAACGAGGAGGTTATGGTCAACTGCGATTACCTCTCCATTCACGTGCCGCTTCTTCCCGACACCAAGGATATGGTAGACGCTGAGATGATTGCCAAAATGCGCGACGGCGTCCGTATTCTCAACTATAGCCGCGATGGTCTTGTCAACAGCGAGGCACTGCTCGACGCGCTCAAGAGCGGCAAGGTTGCCAAGTATGTGACCGATTTCGGCAACGACACCATTCTCGGCGAGGAAAATGTCATTGTCATTCCGCATCTCGGCGCTTCCACTCCCGAATCCGAGGACAACTGCGCAGTGATGGCGTGCAACCAGATTAAGGACTATATCGAGAACGGCAATATCGTCAACTCCGTCAACCTCCCTGCGCTCAGCGTAGAGAGAAACGGCAGCCGCGTTACCGTCATCAGCAAGGCGGACGCCGACGTAAAGGCTGTCAGCGTGGCAGGCATGACCGGCTTCAACACCAAAACACGCGGCGGCTACGCCTACACCATCATTGACGGCGCAACCGAAGCTGACGCTGAAAAGCTCGCGGCGGTTGAAGGCGTGATTAAGGTTAGATTTATCGGCTGATTTTTATTGAATTGATAGCAAGGGCACGGAGGAATCCGTGCTCTTTTTTGCTTTGAGAGAGGAATAAGTGAATAGAGAGTTGAGCGTTGAG
>CAMJOD010000058.1 GCA_946407465.1 uncultured Clostridia bacterium | reverse complement strand
CGTAGGTGGCGTTGCGCACGGCAGTGCTGACGGATTGCAGATAGTCCGTGAGTGCGGCGTCACGCTGCGGCTTGACACGTACAGGCGCCGTGTTGACAAACATACCGATTACGCCGTCGGCGTCCGTGGGACGCATGTTGGTGGGTATGCCCAGCACTACATCCTCGGAGGCGGTGTATTTGCCGAGCACCATAGCAACGGCGGAGAATATCAGCTCAAATTCCGTCACGCTGAAACGGCGCGCGGTGTTGTCGATAGCTTTGAGCTGCTCGTTATTGTAATCAAAGGTGATTTCTTTGTCGGAAAGCGGATGCACCTTGGGACGCTTGCCCTTGACCGGCATTTCGTTGACGGGTACGCCGTCGGCAAACAGCTCGCGGTAGAACGCCATGCCGCTCTCGTATTTTTCGTTCAGGCTGTCGTCATACAAATCGGACAGGTCGATGGCTGCAGCGGTCACTTCTTTGCCGTTCAAGCCGTCAATCAACTCCTGCACAAAGGTCTTGGCGGAGCCGCCGTCAAAGGCGATATGATGAATGGCAAGATGGAGAATCACGCTGCCGTCCGCGACCGCATAGAGAGTCGGACGAACAGGGATTGCCGCATTAAGGTTAAACGGCACGGCGTAGCTGTCGATGACGGCAATGACCTCCTCGCGCGTTGCGGCTGTTTTTTCGGCAATCTCGGGCAGCTTATCGGAGAGGATGCGCACCGGCAAGCCGTTTTCTTCTCCATAGTAGGAGGTGAACGCCTCGTGCGCCCTGAAAACTGCATTAAGAGATTTTTTGATGGTTTCCATATCGGAGCCCTTGATGATGGCGGCGATATTGAGATTGTAAACCGTTGAGGCTTCGTTGAGCTTTTGCTCCAAATACATGCCGCGCTCGGAGGGCGTCAGCGGATAGGCCCTGACCTTTTTGTCCTTTTTGACACGTTCTTTTTTGGTCGCCTTCTGAATCAACAGGCGTTCAATCATGCGCGGCGTTTTGCCGGCAAAGATGTCGGCGGTGGAAATCTTGTAGACGCCGCACTTCTCCGACACCATGGCGCACTTGATGGAATCGCCGCCAAGGGCGAAGAAATCATCCTCTACGCCGACATTTTCAACGCCGAGAACCGCTTCAAACGCGGCGCAGAGCGTCTTTTGCATGTCGGTTTCGGGCGCGATATATTCGCTCTTGAAGCTGCCTGCCTCCGGCGCGAGAAGCGCGGCTCGGTCGAGCTTGCCGTTTGCGTTGACCGGCAGCTTGTCGAGCTTGACAAAGAACGCCGGAATCATATACGGCGGCAGCTTTTGCGCGATGGCTTCTTTGATATCCTCGGGCTCAACAGGCTTGTTCTCCACATAGTAGGCGACAAGGTACACCTGACCGTACTGGTTCTTGAAGTCCTTGAGCGCCGCGTCGTGCACACCGTCGGTCTGCTTGACAATGGCTTCAATTTCCCCCGGCTCCACGCGCTGACCGTTGATTTTGACCATCCAGTCCTTGCGGTTGAGGTAGATAATGTTGCCGTCGGGAGCCTTCCTGACAATATCGCCGGTTCTGAGAAGCTTGGGATAGCCGTCCTCTGCGGCAAACGGGTTATCGACAAAGGTCTTTGCGGTCTGCTCGGGCAAGCCGAGATAACCGTCGGCAAACACACCGGCAAGACACAGCTCTCCCTCGTCCGCCACTAAGCCGTTCTCATCGAGAATATAGGTGCGGATGTCGCCAATCGGCTTGCCAATCGGCGTGTTTTCGTAGGGCTTGTCTATTTTAAAGGCGAGTGCCGCCGAAGCGGACTCAGTCTGTCCGTAGAATACATATAAATCAAATTCGTCGCTGTAGGTATTGGAGACGCGCTCGCTGCCCGTGACGACGGTTTGAAGTGAATTTCCCTTTTGCTTGAACACCTTTAGCATTTTGGGGCTGATAAAGGTGCGGTTGATTTGGTTGTCGGCGACAAAATCCGCCAGCAGCACCGGGTCGCGCATGGCTTCATAGGGCATCAAATAGGAGGTGATGGCGGCGCACAGCGGCGCAAAGATACCCTGCACCGAGGCGACAAAGGTAAACGGCGCACCCATTGCCGCACGAGCTCCCTTTGGGGTATGCATGTAGTCGTTATAGCGGTTGACGGAATCTGTGATGCTCGCGTGGGAATGCAGCACACCCTTTGGCTTGCCGGTGGAACCGGAGGTATAAATCAGCAGCGAGGGATCCCCGGGATTCGGAGAGGCGGACATCTCCAGCGGCGCCTCGTTCTCAATGCCGCGCAGAAACTTTTCGTTGATAACCGCCTTGGCGTTGCAGTTGTCGCGGATAAACTCCAAGCGCTCGGCAGGATAGGCAGGAGACAGCGGAGCAAATGCGGCGCCCACCATCCAAACCGCATACATGGCGGCGATATATTCCTTGTTTCGGGGCAGTTCAATTGTCACAAAATCGCGGCTTTTGACGCCCATACGGTGCAGTCTGCCGGCAACCCTGCGCGCATAGGCGTCCAAGGCGCGGTAGGTAAAGAAATTATTCTCTCCCTGATCCACAATGACGGTGAAATCCGGAAGCTCCCGGACATTCTTTTGAATTTGACTGATGAGGTCGCGCATGATAATCTTCCTTTCTGTTGTCAGATGCTTCAATTATCGGCAATTTGTCTTCTCTGCTTACTATCATACCACAAATCTTGTGTATTGTCACGGATTTTGAAGTAATTTGTGCCGATAATCTTTAAGCATATCATACCATCTGATTTGTGACAAAACCGTGACAAATCGTATAATTTTTAAAAAAACAGCGCGGAACCTGCGCCGCGCTGTCATAATCAATTGGTATTCTTTTCAAAACCGCCGTCAGCCGTGCGCCGCAATCAGCTTTTGCAGCTCTGCAATCAGCACATCCTCCTGCAGACCCGTTTTTTGAACGGCGTCGGCAATGGTGGCGTTCTTTATCATCATTTTTCCGATAGGCGTTTTGATGATTTTGAATCTGCTGTCAAGCTTTGTCAGCTCGTCCGGCAGCCAGGGGTATTTGTCCAAAATAGCAGTCAGTTTTGTCTGCGAGTTAATCTCCATCATGCATTTCCTTTCAGTCTGTCACCGAAGTATCCACATCCGGCGCAATTGTTATTTTGTAGGCGGGATAAGCCTGACACATTTCCTCATACAAGATTTTTAAGCCCTCCTTTGGCTGAATGTCAAAGCTCATCACCACGTCAAAGGTCATCTCCTTTGTCTCTGTGTCCACATAAAAACCGTGGAACTGCACCGCCCATTCGTGCGCCAGCACGCGTTCGCGGACTTCATTTTGCAGCACGGCGGCTTCCCCGTCGCCGGTGTTGTAGGAATAGAGTCCCACGCCCGTCAAAATGACGCCGGTCTCCTTGTAGACCTTCGCCTCCAGCTTTCGGGTCAGACGGTCAACCTCCCTGACGGTCATGGTATCGGGCAGCTCCAGATGAACGGACGCCAAATCCTTGTCGGGACCGTAGTTGTGCAAAATCAAATCATAGGCGCCGCGGACTTCCGCTTCCTCGGTCAGCAGCTCTTTGATGCGGTCGGTCGTCTCTTTGTCAGCACGCATGCCGAGAATCTGGTTGAGTGTTTCTATCATCATTTCGACGCCGGATTTGATGATAATCACCGAGATGACCGCGCCGACATACGCCTCCAGCGAGATGCCGGTGAGCATGAAGATAACAGCGCATGCCAGCACCGACGCTGACAGAATCGCGTCAAACAGCGCGTCGGAGCCGGACGCAATCAGCGAACCGGAATTGACCTTTTTTCCCTGTGCCTTGACATAGCGGCCGAGAAAAACCTTGACGAGCACCGCCACCGCGATAATCACCAGCGAAACCACGCTGTAGTCGGGCGTTTCGGGGTGAATCATCTTTTTGACGGATTCCACCGCCGAGGTGATACCGGCGTAGAGCACAATGCCGGACACAATCATGGCGCTGAGATACTCTATTCTGCCGTAGCCCAAGGGATGCTTTTTGTCGGGCAGACGTCCGGACAGCTTGGTGCCCACAATCGTGATGATGGATGAAAGCGCGTCGGACAGGTTGTTGACCGCGTCCAAAATGACGGCGATCGAATTGGACATGACGCCGATAAACGCCTTGAATCCCACCAAAAGCACGTTAGCCAAAATGCCGATGATGCTGGTGCGGATGATGATCTTGTCGCGGCTGACCGCAGGCGCTTCGGCGACGGAATTGTTCTTACTCATATTTTCCTCCGTTTTTCTACTAATTGCATCTTGTCAAAGCCGGTAATGCTTGCCATTGCCCGAAGCTGCGAGCGTGCAGGTGCTTCGCACAGCCTCTCCCTTTGACAATCAGCTTTCGGTTATAGTATAGCACAAATTTTTTCATTTGTCATTAATTGGCAACGGTTTTTCGCAAAACAAAAGAAACACCGCTCTCAAAAACAGAAAGCGGTGAATATTTAGAACGCGCTACCGTGCCCCGTATTTCTCTATGTATGCCGCGATTACCGGACGCACCGGCGGCGAAATCTCCGCCATATCGATTTCGTCGCAGGCAAAAAACCGCAGCTCGCTCATTTCGCCGTCCCTTGCGCTTGGCTGCCCTGTCCATTTTGTGCAGAGATAGACGATTTCCATATTGGACACCTCGTCGCCGTTGGGATAGACATAGTGCGCTTCGGGGCCTGAATTGACCATAAAAAACGTCTGTTCTTCGGCAATCAGTCCCATTTCTTCGGACAATTCCCTTTTGGCGCAATCCTCCACACGCTCGTCAATTTCAACCGAACCGCCGGAATATGTCCACAGATGGTTATCCAACCGTCTGCCGAGCAGGATTCTGCCTGCCTTGTCCACGCAGATTATGCTTGCGCCGCACTGAATAATCGTTCTGTGACCAACCAGCTTTCTCATTTCCGCCATATAGCCCGTCATGTTCTCTCCATCGCTTTCTCGTCTTTTGACTGATTCATTCTTTTGAAGTAACCGACGTATGTCCGGCTATATACGAATGATGGTCTTTCCTCTTGACCTTCCCATAGCAACCTTTCGCAAATTGCCGCCTTCATTACATTTGCTCCCTTCGAATATTCTCTCTCATAACATCCATACAGGATTGCAGTGTTTGGCGCATGAGCTCTTGCTCTGCTTTTTCTTCTATGCCGCGAAACATGCCGCCGAGTGTCGGTTGGATATTCCTGCCGACAATGCACCGGTCGTTTGGATTTCGGTGAATGTCAAACAGATGAACGCCCTCCGTCTCCTCTGCCGCGCAATAGATTTGAAAAAGCGTCAGTTCATCGCCGCGCCGCAGCAGCGAGAATCCGCCCTTGCCCTGCCTGCTTTCGATTATTTCCGCCTTTTTCAGCAAACCGGCGATTTTGCGGATATAGCTCGGGTTGGTGCCGACGCTCCCGGCGATTTGCTCGGAGGTCATCGGCGCTTTTGCCTCCGAAATCAGAATCAGCATGTGAATCGCCGTTGAAAACTTGGTATCCATCAGGCGGTCCTTTCATACGAAATGATGTAGTGCGTATTCTCAGGCGCGGCAAGCTGCGGCTTGCACGCAAAAAATTTTCCTTTGTGACCGTTTTCCCGCTCTGTCAGGTCAAGGTGCGCCAGCGCAATACCGATGTCAAATTTTTGAATATCGCCGAGCGGACTGTCCTTTAGCGTCTTGTATTCGTAGAAATGCACGGCATTTCCGTCAACGACCGCTCGCCAAGGCTGCCTGTTGGTGGCAGACGGCGCCAGCCGCACCATGGAAAGTGCTTCGGCAAACGGATGGGACGCCGACAGCGGATGCGCGAAGTCATGTTCAAAAAACAGCTTTTCAAACGGGATTCTGTCGTCAGCCTTCAAGCCCTTGCGCATGAGTGTTTCCCGAATTGATTTCTTTGCGGCAGGATACCCCAGCGGACTGGCAACCGGCATCACCTCGTCGGCGCCTGTCTCCATGGCGTTTTCAAACGCTCCCCTGCTCAGTGACGCCGCGAGCATCACCGTGCCGATTCCGAGCGACGCGGCAAAAAGACACGCTTCCTCAAAGCTGTAGCCGCATGCCAGTTCACATTGCGGAACACGCTTAACCTTTGCCGCCAAATACCACTTTTCTCCAACGATAACTGCGCTTGACAGCCCATGCTTTTGGGCTTCGAGCAGCTTAAAGCTTACCTGCACGCCAAACGGATTGGCAGCATTGTTTATGTGCTGTTCCATCGCGCTGACGTGCGCTTCACTGAGCGGCTTGCCGTCAAAGGTGCGGACGCTCTTTCTGCGTTTTATCATCTCTTTTGCGGAAAAGGACATGTTATCACCTCATATATATATTTGTATCAGTTACAAATACATATTATCACAAATAATCCCCTTTGTCAATTAATCTATTTCATTGCAGAATATTTTGTCAATCTTATTTTATTGATTGAAAATCACAATTGATTATGGTAAAATAATGACACACTGCATTTTTGCTTATTCAGTTTTTTAAGGGTGAAAATATGCTGCAAATTGAAGGTATCAAAAAGATATACAAAACCGGCTCTCTGGTTCAGGAGGCGCTCAAGGGCGTCTCGCTCAGCCTGCGCGACAACGAATTTGTTGCCATCTTGGGTCAGAGCGGCTCCGGCAAGACCACACTGCTGAATATCATCGGCGGACTCGACCGCTACAACGCAGGCGATTTGATTATCGACGGCATCTCAACCAAAAAATACAGCGACCGCGACTGGGACAGCTACCGCAATCACACGGTCGGCTTTGTGTTCCAGAGCTACAACCTGATTCCGCACCAGACCATTCTCAAAAACGTGGAGCTGGCACTGACCATCAGCGGCGTCAGCACACGCGAGCGCACGGCGCGCGCCAAGGAAGCGCTCGAAAAGGTCGGCTTGGGCGAGCATATGCACAAAAAGCCGTCGCAGCTCTCGGGCGGACAGATGCAGCGCGTGGCAATCGCGCGTGCGCTTGTCAACGACCCGAAGATTTTGCTGGCGGACGAACCCACCGGCGCGCTCGACAGCGACACAAGCCTGCAGGTCATGGACTTGCTCAAGGAGGTCGCAGAGGACAGACTGGTGGTGATGGTGACGCACAACCCGGAGCTTGCCGAGCAGTACGCCACACGTATTGTCACCCTGAAGGACGGTCAAATCACCTCCGACTCCGACCCCTATACGCCCGAAGCACAGGAAACCGTTCACAAAAACATGGGCAAAGCCTCCATGTCGCTGCTGACGTCGCTGGCGCTTTCGTTCAACAACCTGTGGACAAAAAAAGCGCGGACGATTTTGGTTTCGTTTGCCGGCTCTATCGGCATCATCGGCATCGCGCTGATTTTGTCCCTCTCCAACGGCGCAAACACCTATATCCGCAATGTGGAAGAGGACAGCCTGCAGGACTATCCGCTGAAAATCACCGACACCAACCTGAGCATAGCGTCGATGATTACCGCGCGCCAAAACACCGAGGCTGAAAACGCCAACGCAGTGGAGGACAAAAAGTCTGTCGGTGAATGGAACGCCATTACCTCCATGCTCTCGGGCATGACGACCAACGACCTCAAATCGCTGAAAGCCTACTTTGACAGCGGCGACTGCGACATCAAAAAATACGTACAGGCGATTGAATACAACTACAATGTGACGCCGCGCATCTACAAGGTCAACGGCGACAGCTACCGGCAGGTGAACCCGAGTACGGTGTTCAACACGCTGGGCTTTTCGTCCGAAAACAGCGCCACCAACGGGCTGTATTCCTCTTTTACCAACACCGACACCTTTTTTGAACTGCCGGAAAACAAAACGATTTCTCAAAAAAACTATACGCTCAAAGCCGGCAAGTGGCCCGAAAGCTACAACGAATGTTTGGTCACGCTGACGTCCGGCGGCAAAATTTCCGATTTGACGCTTTATGTGCTGGGACTGAAGGATCCAAAGGAGCTGGACAGTCTTGTCAGCTCCTTTGCGGAGGGAAAGGAGTCCGCCGCGGTGGCGTCCGGCAAGCGCTACGGCTATGATGAAATTTTGGGAACGGAGTTCAGCCTGCTGCCGACCACCTCGTTCTACACCTACGATAAGCATTACGGCGTTTGGACAGACCACAGCAGCGACCAAAAATTTGTAAAGGGCTTGTTGAAGAACGCCGAAAAGCTCAAGGTCGTGGGCATCGCGCAGCCGAGCGGCAACGGCTCCCAAATGCCGAAAATCGGTATCGGCTATACCGCCTCGCTGACTGCTCATATGATGGAAACGGCAGGAAAAACCGAAATCGTCAAGGCACAGGTGAAAAACCCCGATACGAATGTGTTCACCGGCAAAAAATTTGACGATGAAAACAAAAACAGCAAAAAGCCCGATTTGTCGGAGCTGTTTGCTGTAGACAAGGACAAAATCAAAGAGCTGTTCAAAACGGACAGCGTGGATTTGTCCAAGCTTGACCTCAGCTCCCTCGACCTCAGCTCTCTTGACCTCTCGGACATGGACATGAGCAGCGTGATGTCCGCCGATGATTTCAGCGGCCTCATGCCCGGCTTGGACGACCAAACGATTGCATCGCTGCTCAGCGGCGTCAAGCTGAACCTGACAGAAGAAACACTGCGCAGTCTGTTCGGCGATATTGTAAAGGGCTATCAGGAAACGGTCAAGGACGACAAACGCGCCGATATATCCGCTCTCTCCTCCTCCTTTGCCGCCTATCTCCAAACGGACGGTGCCGGAGAGCTTCTCCGCAAAGCGCTGCAAACCGCGCTTTCCGGCAAAGCCGACGATATAATTACAACCGAGGATGTCGCGGCAATCGCCGAAGGCTACATCACCGGTTATGCCGCCTGGCTCTCGGCAAACGGATATGAGGCAGGCGATTACAGCCATGTCAGCGAGTATGCCGCCTCTGCCGAAGCAGCGGAAATTCTCAACAGCGGAATGGCTGCTCTGCGCAAAAAGCTGACGGCGATTACCCTGTCAGACGAAGAAATCAACACACTGCTCACCTCTCTGATGAACGGCTATGAGCAATATGCCGAGCAGGAGCAGCTGCCCACTCTCTCCTATTTGCTGACCTCGTTTGGAAGTTATCTCTCCACTGACGAAGCGCAGGCGCTCATCACCAAGACCGTGGCAGCGTCCGTGGACACCTCCGCGCTGCAAAGCAGTGTTTCGCAGTATTCCGAGGTCATTTCGCAGCAGATGAGCGCAGTCATGCAGAGAATTTTCGCCTCCGCCGGCACACAGATTTCTTCCGTGCTGCAAAGCAATATGGGGCAGCTGATGTCCGGCCTATCCGAAAACCTGCTCAGCGGCTTCAGCTTTAACACCGACGCGCTGGCAGATGTCTTTAAAACTCAAATGACCGCCGAGGAGCTAAAGGACTTGATGACCTCCCTGTTTTCCTCCGACAAGACCACCTATGACAGCAACCTCAAAAAGCTGGGCTACGCCGAGCTTGGCAGACCGTCTGCTATCACCATTTATCCGCTCGACTTTGACAGCAAAAACCGCGTCAAGGACATTATCAGCGCCTATAACACGCGGATGGAGGCGACAGGCAACGAGGAAAAAATCATTGAATACACCGACATGGTTGACGCGCTGATGGGCTCGGTGACGACCATTATTGACGCCATCAGCTATATTTTGATTGCGTTTGTGGCGATTTCGCTGATTGTTTCGTCCATTATGATTGGCGTTATCACCTATATCAGCGTGCTGGAGCGCCGCAAGGAAATCGGTATTCTGCGTGCAATCGGCGCCTCCAAGCACAATATTTCTACGGTGTTCAACGCCGAGACGTTCATTATCGGTGCGCTTGCCGGTGTGATTGGCATTGTGATTTCGGAGCTGATTATCCTTATTGCCAATCCGATTTTGCACTCGCTGACGGGTCAGGACAACATCAACGCCATTCTGCCGCCTGCTGCGGCGCTGATTCTGATTGTGCTGAGTGTGATTCTCACGCTGATTGGCGGCATTATTCCGTCGCGCAAGGCAGCAAAGAGACAGCGCTGCGTTCAGAATAAACCAATCGAATAGGAGGCTGCCCAAAAATTTCGCAGCCGACCTCTCACGAGCGGAATGACGAGAATATTTGGGGAATGACCGAATACTAACAAGAGAAAATTTCTACCGAAGAAATGGACATAGAACATTTCCTGTATCACTTTTTGTACAAATACTTCGACACAAGCTTTGAGTACGGCGATATGCGCGACGAATATTGCAGCAATACTTTCGAATGAAATTTGGAGCCAAATATATATACTTATAACACTGTTGAAAGAATGCAGGAAGAAATTGACACGTGCTGCCGTCTTTTGGAAACCGATTTCAACAACCCTTCGCTTGACGCTTTGAAGCGCTGCTTTTCCGTATACGATTTTGAACCGGAAGAAAATTGGAACATAAAACACACACGTGAAGAGGAAATGGAGATAATACGCAGCAACATCTTTATTGCGACCGATTTTTACTACCGTTTTGTAAAGCAAATTCATGCAATGATGGCGCACTCACCCGAGTACAAGTTCATAACATTTACAGGTTCGTGATTGTGCGGAATACAAACATATATAATGACAAAAACGGGGCTGTCGCAAGCAAAAATGCTGCGGCAGCCTTATGATCTTTGCGAACGATTTATATGAACCGAAGGGCTTCCCGATTTGACCTAAGTTTTCTCATAAACTCCGATGTTTTGCGGAGTGTATCCCAGCGGTAAATTTCTTCCAGATGTCCTTTAAAATCAATACCGTATCTGCGCCGCATAGCGGCAAACTGTTCTTTCAGCTCTGCCTCGTGTGAGGCGTGACTTTTGTACGTCAGAAAAGCGATTTTGACCGAAAATTTCTACTCACACGCCTCGTGTGAGGCGTGACAATCCGTCGTTCGTGCGACGTTAAATAGACCATTATTTCTACTCACACGCCTCGCGTGAGGCGTGACACCAGTTGCCGCAGATTTCGATAGTAATTCCGGCATTTCTACTCACACGCCTCGTGTGAGGCGTGACGTGCCAGCGTCGGCGTTTGTACTCTGCCGCAGGCATTTCTACTCACACGCCTCGTGTGAGGCGTGACGAAACACGCACAGCTTCTTCCGCTTTTTCTTTTGATTTCTACTCACACGCCTCGTGTGAGGCGTGACGGCGTTGATATGGTGTACGTTGCCAATGTTCAGATATTTCTACTCACACGCCTCGTGTGAGGCGTGACAGTAGCAGGACATATCAAAGAAATCATCTATTGATTTCTACTCACAC
>CAMJOD010000057.1 GCA_946407465.1 uncultured Clostridia bacterium | reverse complement strand
TTTGATTATTGAGCTTTCGCAAAACGGAGGATTTGACAATGCCTCAGGTTTTTAAAATCGGCTCCTACTGGGTTTATTTTTAGGCGAATGAGAATAAACCTCTTGAGCCGGTTCATGTTCACATTTCAATTTGATTTTTATTACCTAAGGATTTCAATTCATTTTATAGAATGATAAAATAAAAAAACAGAAAAAATACAGTAAATGATTAATAAATATGATTCGGACAGACTCCCCAAAAAGACAGTTTTCGGACTGTCTTTTTTTAAAAGCTATCCCTGTTCCGTTTCCACAATCCTGCTGTATTCTCTGAGCGCGTAGGTGCCGTCGTGTGCCTCGCCGCAGACGGTACGCGACATATTGCCTGCCGAAGTAATTCTCACCACACCTATCCGCGCCAAAGCCGAGGTTATTTTCTTTCTTTTTTCGGCGTCGGCGGTCAGCACACAAGCGGTCTGCAAATAGCCTTTGTATTTTTTCAGTGTACAGAGCTCCTGCATCGGGAGCCTTTTTATCCATACATTGCGATACAGGTAGGACAAAGTCAGGTCTTTATCCTCCCGACAAATCACACTGACGCCGTTTTCGGAATATATGATGCTTTTGGAAGAAGACGCCTCCAGCCTTTCGTTGTAAAGCTGAATGGCGTTTTTTGCTTTCATTCCAAAGTCAACGGGAGGCGCCTGCCGGTTAACGCGTTTGAGAATCGCAAAGAATCTTTTTGCAAACGCGGCTTGTTCTTCTCTTGAGTCGGTGTCTACAAAAATTCCCTGACACGAGGAACACAAGAGCTGATTCGTGCTGCAAACGGACTCAGCCAGCTTTTGGAGCTGTATGTCGTCGGCGTCAGGCTCCGCGTAGGCAAATGAGAGCTTGTGTCCCCACGAAATGATTTTTGTATTAACGTCCGCCAGCTTTCTTGCCGCTCTTACGGCGGCGGCGCCTCCCCAAACAACGATTCCGTCGCACAAATCCGCCAGCTTTTTCAGGGTTTCCGTTTCGGTGGACGGCACGTCAAACACATATACATAGTCGGAGAGCAGCGGTTCAATGGTAATCAGCTCATAAAGCAGCCTGACCGACAGCCCCGAATCGCCCATAGGCAGCTTCAAAATATTGACATTGCCGCTGAGCAGCCCCTCAATCACGCTATAGGCAGGCAGCACATCCACATTTCCGGCGGCAATGTGCAGGAGAACGCCGAGAGGATAGCGCTTTCTGATAATCTTATTATCTATCACTCTTTCATCGTCACAAAGCTCAATGCTGCACTTATATGCCAGACTCTCCTTTGTAAAGAGCCTGACCATATCCTCAAACTGCTCCCGATTGATGTTAAACAAACGGAGAAACGGCTCAACGATATTGTCAAAATCGCCGCCGAGCACTCTTTGCGCGAGCTTGTCACAGGCGTTTATGACGGTCGCGGCGGACAGCGCTTCGCGATGCATAAGCGGAAAGGCGACATGGTCCCGCAGTGACGCAATCAGCGCGTTCTGTCTGCTGTTTTGCAGTATTTTTCCCTGATACAGAATCATGCTTTACTCCTTCAAATACGTGTCCGCTCCCGCGGCGCAGGTGACAATATTGCTGATTCCCACTCTTCCGATAATTTCAAGCCAAGGCGATTTTGCTCCGCACGGACATGGCTCCGTGTGCAGCACGCCCAAATCGTCCGTCACAATACTGCAAAGCGGCGTGCTTTGCATCATGGGAGAAAGCAGGTTGATGATGCCCGGCTGTCCGTCGGGAACGGGAGAAAAATCATCGGGATTTCGAATAATGACCCTGCTGTAAACCGGAATATGAAAATGATGACAGCGGCAGTCTGTGTATAAAATAGGGTGCTCAACCGCGCCGAAGAACTCAATCACATTGGTTTTCTCAATACCCAAAACCTCTTTTACCAGCGCATAAAAGGTCTGCTTGTCCGCCTTTTCGGCATAAAACTGTTTCCAGCCGCCGCCGAGCGTGACCATGCTTCCCTTTGGCATTTGATAGCGAATCCCTTTTTCTTTTAAATCGCGCAGCAAAAAATAAGTATAGGCAGGAAAGCCGATGGTTCTCATGGGAAACCTTGATTTCGCGCACCTTTCCAGCGCCCTGACAATCCTGTCCCACGACAGCTTGTAGCCGTTCCTTGTGTTTTCAAGGGCAAAGGTGCGGCTTAACGCAGGCGCAAAAAAGGTGAAGCCGAGCGCTGTTTTGCTGACGGCAGTTTTGTTTTCCTTTGTCGGCTGATAGCCGAAGATGATATAGTTTACGGGCTTGACCGACCACAGCTTGTGATACCTGCCGACCCTGACGACCATTTTTTTGCCGAGGTTCAGGCTTTTTAAATCGAAGCCTATTTTTGACATGCTTCCGCTTGTGCCCGAGGAAGTCGCCTTTATAATCTGCTTTTTTGGCGCGACGCTTTGCAAATGATGATGCTTACAATACAGCGTCGGAATAAACGGAAGCTTTTGCAAGTCCGCATAAGCGCGAATGCTCTCCGGATGAAACCCGACGCCGTCCAAAATACGCCTGTAATCAGGGCAGTTTTGGTAATGAAACAGCGCGTTTTCCCTTATCGCTCCGGTAAAAATATCATTAGTTGGCTCTATATCATAAATATCTTTTTGACGAAAAAGTTGTTTCGTATATTTCACGGCAATCACCTCTATTATTATACAAGATTAACCCTTGCTTGTAAACTTATAAGCAAAAGAATTTCGTTCATTTTCGCTCCACGCTGCCGCCTGTGCCAAAAGCAAGCGATTGCAAACGAAAAATTTATTCACAATGACGCCGTAAATATGTGGAATAAAAATGCGCGATTGCTTGATTTTTGTAAGGGAATTTGTTATAATAAAATAGTATATGAGTGTATTGTGGGAACATGTGCGCAGCGGACATCTGCGCCACGGTGCCACACCGGTTTTTGTAACGAAAAATGAGGAAAACGGCGAATAACTCTATTTGACCGTATGAGAGGAAGGAAGTATATGAATTCTTTTGGCGACGCGTGGGAGCTGGTGTGCTCCTACTGCAAAACAAAAATCACCGACGTCGCATACAACACCTGGATTGTCCGCATCAAGCCGCTGGAGCTGGATTTTGACGCGAACACAGCCTACCTGATTGTTCCCAACGACTTTCACCGTCAGACAATCACGCGCTGCTATATTCCGCTGCTGAATGAGGCGTTTGAAGCCATCTTCGACAACAAATTCCAAATCGCCCTCAAAACGCCCGACGAGGTGGAGCAGGCTATGCCGTCGGAGCCGAAGCCTGCCGAGGAGACGGTCAACAACTACGAATACACCTTTGACACCTTTATTGTCGGTTCCTCCAACAACTTTGCGCACGCGGCGTGCATGGCGGTCGCCACCAATCCCTCCAACGCCTACAATCCGCTGTTTCTCTACGGCAACTCGGGCTTGGGCAAAACCCACCTGCTCTTTGCCATTCAAAACGAAATCAAAAAGAATTATCCCGACAAAACCATCTGCTACATCAAAATCGACGATTTTATCAACGAGATGGTCGAGTCGCTCAAAATGAAAACCATGATTGAGTTTCGCCAAAAGTACCGTCAGGTTGATGTGCTGCTGGTGGACGACGTGCAGTTTCTCGGCGGCAAGGAGGCAATGCAGGAGGAGTTCTTCCACACCTTCAACGCGCTCTATGACGCCCACAAGCAGATTGTGCTGACCTCCGACCGTCCGCCCAAGGAAATCAAGACCCTCGCCGACCGTCTGCGCACGCGCTTTGAGCAGGATCTGATTGCCGACATTCAGCCGCCCGACATCGAAACGCGCATTGCCATCATCAAGCGCAAGGCGGAGCTGCTCGACGTCAATCTCTCCAACGAGGTCTGCGAGTTCATCGCCTCCAAGCTCAAATCCAACATTCGCCAGCTGGAGGGCACGGTCAAAAAGCTCAAGGCAAAGTATCTTCTCAATCACGAAAAAATCACCATTTCGACGGCGCAGGAGGTCATTGCCGACATTCTCAACAACGACGTGCCGCCCGAGGTCACGGTGGAACGCGTCATTGACGAGGTAGCGCGCACGTTTGGCGTTTCGGCTGACGAAATCCGCTCACAAAAGAACAAGAGCGCCAACATCAGCAACGCGCGCCATATCGCTATCTACATCACCAGAGAAATCACGCCGCTGTCCATGGTCAATATCGGCGAGGAATTTGGCGGCAGACACTACTCTACAATTATCTATTCTCTGCAAAAGGTTCAAAAGCAAATCGACAACGACCGCAAGGTCAAAGAGCTGATCGACGACACCATCAAAAACATCCGCGACCGGTGACTGAGTCACTTTCAGCGCGCCTTTGGATAGGTGCATAGTATGATGACGTTAGATGAACGGCGCGTCAAAGGTTTGATTTGAATTGTACATGGCTAATCTCTGTTATGAGTCGGCTGAAAATATTGCGGCACAGCTTTGAATAGACACATATATAGATAGCGTTAGATGAACGGCGCGTCATGTGACCGAGTCACAGTCAGCGCGCCTTTGGATAGGCACATAGTGTGGTGACGTTCGATAAACGGCGCGTCAAAGGTTTGATTTGAATTATACATAGCTAATCTCTGTCATACAAGTATTTTTTGATAAATCTGTTTTTTATGTTTGGCATATAACGGATTTTTGCTTTCTATATATAATATAGCTGCTTGATTTACAGCTATATTCCTGCAACCGCAACGGCAAAAACGCCATTTAAACCAGCGGATAGTATCAACTAATTACGAATTATTACCACTATATTATAGTATAACGGCTTAATTTGCAGCTAATTATGCATTATGAATTAAGAATTACGAATTATCACCGCACCGCAAACAACAGCTTTTTTTGCTTCCACAGTTTTAAATTTTGTTGTGAAAAGAACAGCAAACGGGTTATGGCACAAAAAATCCTTCCTTGTTTCCCACAATGTTCCACATAGAAAGAAAAGTGGACAAGTGGAAGAATATGGAAGAGTTTATGACAAATGTTAAATCCACAGTGAATTTGAGGAAAATTGTTAAAACAGACGTCCACAATTATCCCAAAAATTTCCTCGTGCGGCTGTTGACGAAAAAATGCCGCAGACAAGCCAAAAATTACCGGTTTTCGCGCTTTCCACATTCCCTACTATAACTAATAAAATAAAAAGAAGAATAAGATAGGAGAAGATTTTCCCGTGAAAATTTCATGCTTGCGGACAGATTTGGTGTCCGCTGTGTCAAATGTATCGAGAGCTGTTTCCTCCAAGGCGACCATACCGGCACTGGAGGGTGTGCTGATTAAGGCATACGGCAGCAGCTTAAATATTTCAGGCTATAATCTTGAAATCGGCATCACCACCGACGTGGAGGCGAGCATTCGGGAGGAGGGCGAGATTGTTCTCAGCGCCCGTCTCTTTTTGGAGATTGTGCGCAAGCTGCCCGAGGAGATTGTCGCCATCGAAACCGACGACCGCATGGTCACCTACATCACCTGCGGCAAGGCGGAATATCAGATTGTGGGCATGTCCTCTGTGGAATATCCCGACCTGCCCACCTTTCAGCAGACCGACAGCATCACCGTCAAGGCAAAGGTGCTGCGCGACATGATTCGCCAGACCGTCTATGCGGTCAGCGACAACAACGCAAAGCCCATCTACACCGGTTCTTTGTTTGAAATCGCGGACGGCGTACTGCGCATTATTGCCATCGACGGCTTTCGCATGGCAATCCGCAGCGAGAACGTGGAGAGCGAGAGCAACACCTCGTTTGTGGTGCCGGGCAAGACGCAGCAGGAGGTGCTCAAGCTCCTCACCGACGACGACGAGACCATCAACATCATTGTGGGACAGCGCCACATCACCTTCCGCATCAACAGCTACAGCGTTATTTCGCGTCTGATTGAAGGAACGTTTCTGGACTACAAGTCCACCATTCCGGTCAGCGAAAAGACCGAGCTTGTCATCAACACACGCAAGATGATTGAATCGGTGGAGAGAATGTCGCTGCTCAACAGCGAGCGCGTGCCCAGTCCGGTCAGATGCAAGTTTAATAATAACGAAATCCGCCTGTCCTGCGCTTCGGCGGTGGGCAGAGCGAGCGACGAAATCAGCGTGCCGATCATCGGCGACAGTGTAGAAATCGGCTTCAACAACCGCTATATGCTCGAAGCGCTGAAAAACACCGACACCGACGAGGTCAAGCTGGTGCTCAACGGCTCTGTCTCGCCGATTGTCATCAAGCCGGTCAAGGGCGACAGCTTTTTGAGCATTGTCGTGCCTGTGAGGTTGGCAAATGAAGGTTGAAAAAATAGCAATTGACAGCGAGTTCATCCGTTTGCAGGATTTGCTGAAGCTCAGCGGCATGTGCAGCACCGGCGGCATGGCAAAAATCGTCATTCAAAACGGAGAGGTGCTTGTCAACGGCGAGGTCTGCACCATGCGCGGCAAAAAGCTCCGCACAGGCGACAGAGCGCAATATGACAATATCGTGATTGAAGTAGAATAAGCGTTGAAGGTTAAGAGAATCGGATTCAAAAATTTCCGCAATCTGGAGGATTGCGAGCTGTTTCCCTGCGAGGGCGTAAACGTCATCTACGGCGACAACGCGCAGGGAAAGACGAATATCATCGAGGCGCTGTGGCTGTTCTGCGGCGGTCATTCCTTTCGCACCGCGCGCGACAGCGAGGTCATTCAGTGGGGCAGGGATTTTGCGCGGCTGGAAATGAACTTTTTCGGACAGGAGCGTGAGCAGAACGCCGTGCTGACCTTTTTGAACGGCAAAAAAACCGTGACGGTCAACGGCGTCGAAAAGACCTCCGCTTCGGCGCTGATAGAAAAATTCTGCGCCGTGGCGTTTTCTCCGGAGCATCTCAACCTGATCAAGCGCGGACCCGGCGAGCGGCGGCGGTTTATCGACAGCGCCATCTGCCGCGAAAAGCTGCAAAACGCGGTCATTCTCTCCAAATACAACCGCATGCTCACCCAGCGCAACACGCTGCTCAAGGACATCGCGCGCAAGCCCTATCTGGAGGACACGCTCGACATCTGGGACAAGCAGCTCGTCACCTACGGCGCCATGCTGATACGCAAGCGGCTGGACTACATGCAAATGCTGTCCGAAAAGGCGGCGGCGTTTCACAGCGGTATTTCCAAGGGCAGAGAGGAGCTGAAAATCCGCTATCTGGCGACAGAGGACATTCAGCCCCAAGACGATTTGGAGACCATCCGCCAACGGTTCGGCGAAAAATGCGCGCGCGGCAGGTCGGGCGACATTCACATGGGCGTCACCCTGTCGGGACCGCACCGCGACGATATAGAAATTCTCATCAACGGCAAGAACGCCAAGTCCTATGCCTCGCAGGGACAGCAGCGCAGCGCCGTGCTCTCGCTCAAGCTGGCGGAGGCAGCCGTGCTTAGGGAGCGCATGGGCGAGGAGCCGGTAATACTGCTCGACGACGTTCTCTCGGAGCTGGACAACAGCCGTCAGGACTACCTTCTCAACGAGCTGAAAAACTGTCAGGTATTCATCACCTGCTGCGAAGAATCCAACAAGGAGCAGCTCAGAGAGGGAAAGGTCTTTTTTGTACAAAAAGGAGAAGTAAAGAATAATGAATAATGAATAATGAATAATTTCGGGTCGCTTCGCTCCGATTGATAATGCTGTGTGTGTACGCGCAAATGTTGAAATGAATTGCGGCATATCGTCACGCACAAAATTACGAATTACGAATTATGAATTACAAATTACGAATTATGAATTAAAAATTTATGTATTTACATTTAGGTCAGGATACGGTGATAACGACGGAAAGCATTGCGGCGATGTTTGATATTGACGCCTGCACCGTGTCCAAAAAGACAAGAGATTTTCTCGCCGCGGCACAAAAGAACGGCGAGGTCGTCAATGTTTCCTACGAGCTGCCGCGCTCCTTTGTGGTCTGCTGCAGCGGCGGCAAAACAACCGTCTATATTTCGCAGCTGTCCACCAAAACCCTCAGCCGCCGTTTGGCGACAGCGGGCGTACCGAATGAAGCAAAATAATAAGTTTATATATTTAATGCAGCGCCGTTCGGCGCACAGCCGGACAATCGGCGGGAGGTTAATATGAATCGTCAAAAGCAAAGGTGTCCCTACTGCGGAAAAAGCATGGGCTATTTTTCCGCCTACGCAAGCAGAAGAAAGGCGGAGTATGTCTGTCCGCACTGCGGAAAAGAAAGCCGCGTGGTCATTTCCAAGCTGATTATCCCCATTTTTATTATAGCCGCCGGTATTTCGCTGGCAATCATGGGCGTTTGGTTCTTTTTCCAGCTGCTCAGCAATCCGCTGGGAATCGTGCTGGTAGCGGTGCCGCTGCTGGTGTTTTTGGCGCTGTCGCCAAAATTTGTGCGTCTGGAGCCGCTCAAAAAATACCAGAAATCCATGGAGGCGCGCAAGGCGGGCATGGAATATTCCGACAACCTGAGCGGAGATTTTGACGACGACCCGTCCTCGCCCGAAAACGGTCAGCACTTCAAGCTCAACTCCGATTTGTTCAATCAAATCAAATCCTCGCGCAGCTCCTCCAAGGAACAGGCGGAGGGCAAGGAGATTGTTTCCAATTCGCAGGCGGTTCAAAACGACGATTTCAGCGCAAATCCCGAGCCTGCCCCTGACAAAAAGCCGGAGCCAAAGCACTACTCCGTTGACAGAAGGTCCTAAGCATGAAGATATTTCCGGCGCAGTCGGTCTGTCCGCACTGCAAAACCGTCTACCGCTACGGCGACCTGAACGGACTCAAATTCAAAAAGCAGACAGTCTGCTACCACTGTCACAAGACCATTCAAATCAAAAAGACAGGCGTGTGGTGGCTGTTGCTCGAAATGCTCATCATATACGCGCTGCTGAATGTGATTCTGCTCGGCTTTGTGCAGGGACTCAGCTTTTTGGCGCTGTTTTTCATCAATATCATCCCCGCAGCGGCGGCTGCCGTGCTGCTGCCGCTCTATTTGGAGCTGCGGAAATAAGCGAATAACGGAGGTAGTTAGTTTTGGAGAATAT
The DNA here is from genome assembly GCA_946407465.1 of uncultured Clostridia bacterium. Classification (GTDB taxonomy): domain Bacteria; phylum Bacillota; class Clostridia; order Oscillospirales; family Acutalibacteraceae; genus Ruminococcoides. Next base: position 2,478 of record CAMJOD010000057.1, on the reverse strand, counting down.
GGATCAGCTCGAAAGAAACGAAGCGATTGAAGAAACAGAAAACGGAATAGAAATTACCAAGGTTGAACAGGAATACGGCGCCGACGAGATTCAGGTGCTCGAGGGACTCGAAGCCGTGCGCAAGCGTCCCGGCATGTATATCGGCTCAACCGGACCGCGCGGTCTGCATCATCTGGTATATGAAATCGTCGATAACTCCATTGACGAGGCGCTGGCAGGCTACTGCTCCAAAATTGACGTTGTGATAGAAGAGGGCGACATCATCCGCGTGTCCGACGACGGCAGAGGCATTCCCGTCGGCATCAACAGCAAGACCGGCCTGCCTGCGGTCACGGTCGTCTTTACCGTTCTGCACGCCGGCGGCAAGTTCGGCGGCGGCGGCTACAAGGTCTCCGGCGGTCTGCACGGCGTGGGCGCGTCGGTTGTCAACGCCTTGTCCGAGTGGCTGGAGGTCAAGGTGTGCGACGGCGAAAATGTCTACTTCCAGCGCTATGAACGCGGCAAGATTATGAACGAGCTCCAAATCATCGGCAAGTCCGACGTCAAGGGCACCGAGGTGCGCTTCAAGGCGGATCCGCTGATTTTTAAGGAGACAACCGTCTACGATTATGCGGTGCTGCAGCGCCGTCTGCGCGAACAGGCGTTTCTCAATGCCGGCGTACACATTGAGCTGCGCGACGAGCGCAATCCCGAGGAGCTTTTGAAAAACAACTTCCACTATGAGGGCGGCATCAAAAGCTTTGTGGAGTACATTCACAAAAAGCGTTCGCTCGAGGTCATTCATCCCGAGGTCATCTATTTTGCCGCCAAAAATGAGGAGGACACCATCGCGGTCGAAATCGCGATGCAGTACAACGACAGCTACAACGAAATGCTCCTCACCTTTGCCAACAACATTCACACCACCGACGGCGGCACCCACGAGGAGGGCTTCAAGCGCGCGCTCACCTACGTGATGAACGATTACGCGCGCAAGTTCGGCAAGCTCAAGGACAACGACAAAAACCTCAGCGGCGAGGACGTGCGCGAGGGCTTGACCGCCATCATCAGCGTCAAGCTGAAAGAAGCGCAGTTTGAGGGACAGACCAAGGCAAAGCTCGGCAACACCGAGGTGCGCACCATGGTTGACAAGCTCCTGCGCGAAAAGCTGATGATTTATCTCGAAGAAAATCCGGGCGTCGCCAGAGCGATTTTTGACAAAGCGCTTGCCGCCTCGCGCGCAAGAGAGGCCGCACGAAAGGCAAGAGAAAATATCCGCAGAAAGTCCGCGCTCGAATCCGCGCAGCTGCCCGGCAAGCTTGCCGACTGCCAGTCGCGCGACAGCAGCGAGACCGAAATCTTTATCGTCGAGGGTGATTCCGCAGGCGGCTCCGCAAAGGGCGGACGCGACCGCCGTATTCAGGCGATTCTCCCTCTCTGGGGCAAGATGCTCAACGTCGAAAAGGCGCGTATCGACAAGGTGTACGGCAACGACAAGCTCATGCCGGTCATCACCGCGCTCGGCACCGGCATCGGCGACGAGTTTGATTTGGAAAAGCTCCGCTACGACAAAGTCATCATCATGGCGGATGCCGATGTGGACGGCTCCCATATCCGCACCCTGCTTTTGACCTTCTTCTTCCGCTACATGCGGCCGCTGGTCGAGACGGGACACGTCTATATCGCCCAGCCGCCGCTCTACCGTATCACCAAGGGCAAGGAGCACAAATACGCCTATTCCGATTTGGAGCGCGACCAGATTTTGGCAGGCATCGAGGGCAAAACCGAGATTCAGCGCTACAAGGGTCTCGGTGAGATGGACTCCGAGCAGCTGTGGGAAACAACCATGAATCCCGACTCGCGCCTGATGCTGCGCGTGGAGCTGAGCGACGCCGAGGCAGCCGACGAAACCTTTACCATTTTGATGGGCGACAAGGTGGAGCCGCGCCGTGAATTTATTGAACAAAACGCACGCTATGTGCAGAATTTGGACGTATAAAGGGGTGTGACCATGCATTCAAAAACCTACATTACCGTCAGATACGCCGAGACCGACCGCATGGGCATCGCGCACCATTCCAACTATCCGGTTTGGTATGAGGTGGGCAGAACCGATTTTGTCAAGATGTTCGGCTTCACCTATTTGGCAATGGAGGCGGCAGGCATTATGCTGCCCCTGCGCAACCTGACCTGCCACTTTGGCAAGCCGGCAACCTATGAGGACAGACTGATTGTGCGCACCTGGTGTATTCATGTGACCGCGGCGCGGATTGAGTTTGCCTATTCCGTCAAAAAAATATTGGACGACGGCACCGAGGAGGAGCTTGGCTACGGCACCACCGAGCACGGTGTGGTGGACAGCAAGACCTTTCGCCCCTGCAGCATAAAAAAGAGAATGCCGCAGCTGTATGAGCAGCTGACCGGCAATATCAAGATAAGATAAGTAATACTAATACCTAATAAAAAGTAGACAATCTTTGCGGTCTATTTTCCGCAATA
>CAMJOD010000056.1 GCA_946407465.1 uncultured Clostridia bacterium | reverse complement strand
GAATATTTGCAGACGATCGTCTTTATTCTGGTCATCGCGGCGCTGGTGCAGCTCGTCGAAATCGTGCTCAAGCGCTATCTGCCTGCGCTGCACAGCTCGCTGGGCGTCTATTTGCCGCTGATTACCACCAACTGCGCTGTTTTGGGCGTGACCATTCTCAATATTGATTCGGAATACACCTTCCTCGAAGCCATGGTCAACTCGCTCGGCAGCGGCTTGGGCTTCTTCCTTGCCATGGTGATGTTCTCGGGCGTGCGCTCCAAGATTGAGGGCGCGGACATTCCCGAGAGCTTCAAGGGCTTGCCGGTCACGCTGATTGCGGCTTCCATCACCTCGCTGTCGTTCCTCGGTTTTGGCGGCGTGGTGGAAAACATGTTCCCTGTTTGACGGAGGTGACGCGAAATGAATGAAATTCTGGCTGCGGTTATTCCCGTTGTGATTATCGGCGTCATCTGTGCCGGTGTGCTGGTGATTGCCTCCAAGCTGATGGCGGTCAAGGAGGACGAGCGTTTTCCTGCCGTGCGCGACTGTCTGCCCGGCGCCAACTGCGGCGCCTGCGGCTTTGCAGGCTGCGACGGCTACGCCAAGGCGCTGTGTGAAAATCCCGACACGCCTGCCAATCTTTGTATTCCCGGCGCGGCTTCCGTCGCCCATCAGCTCGCCGAGGTGCTCGGCGTGGAGGTAGGTGAAGTGGTGGAGCAGGTGGCGGTTGTGCACTGCTCCGGCGACTGTCAGCATACGCAGGACAAGGTTGCCTACAGCGGCATCGAAACCTGCGCCGCCGCAAAGATGTTCTACGGCGGCAAGGGCAGCTGCACCTTCGGCTGTCTGGGCATGGGCGACTGCCAAAGGGCATGTCCGCAGAACGCGATTTTTATCAGGGACGGCGTGGCGCAGGTCTACACCTGCGACTGCATCGGCTGCGGCATCTGCGTCAAGACCTGCCCCAACCACCTGATTTCGCTGGTTCCCGACACCAAGCAGATGGTTGTTGCGTGCAGCAACCGCGACAAGGGCGCTGTGACACGCAAGGTCTGCTCCGCCGGTTGTATCGGCTGCAAAAAATGCGAGCGCGTCTGTCCGTCCGGCGCCATCAAGGTGACCGACAACGTGGCGGTCATCGACTACGAAAAATGTACCGACTGCGGCGCCTGCGCCGAAGCCTGCACCACCCAATGCATCAGACGTGAGGACTTGCGCGGCTGTCATCAGTTTGAAGCTTAGTTTTAAGAGCGTTTCGTGAAAGCGAGGCGCTCTTTTTTAATTCAATTCCGCACCCTATTGATTCAATCGGGTCGCCGAGGGTTCGGAGCCGCCGCGCTGTCCGTCCCGACCGAATCTCAACTCTCAACGCTCAACTCTGCTCTCTCCAAACTAAATCCTTGACATTTTCCATATTTTGCGTTATTATCTAATATGTATAGCTATCTCATATATAAGGAGGGTTGCTTCTTGTTTGATATTTCCGTCATTTATGACGCGGGCGTGGTTGGTCTGCGTATCATTATGCCGCTGCTGGCGATTGTCATTGTCTATCAGTGTTATGCGGCAATGCGCCGCCGCCGCCGTCCCGAAAAACCGCTCGTTTCGCTCTACAATCCAAAATCGGGCGGCATGATTCCCGTTGTTTTTTGGGAAAATTCCATCGGCAGAAGCAAGTCCAGCGATATTGTCATCAATGACCTCTCGGTCTCGCGCAACCATTGCGTGCTCCTGCGGCGAAAGGCAGGCTGGTTTGTGTCGGACGTCGGCTCGCTGTCGGGCACCTTTGTCAACGGTGTGCGGATTCACGGCAGGGCACAGGTGTTGGTGGACGATATTATCGCCATCGGCAACACCGAATATCAGCTGCGGCGCGGCGACGACTTCAATTCTCCGCTGCGTGCCAGCCGGTTTTTCTCCAAGGTCAGCGACAAGCCTGCCATTCAGGCGTGGAAGCTGATGTTTATGATCACCATGTTCCACCTCTTTATGGCGGTGGAGGCGATGTTCTGGAACGACGGCACCAACGTCTATGCGCCTATGATTCTTTTTGCGGCGCTGGCGGCTGTGGAATGGGGCTTCTTTTCGGTTTCGTACTTTGCGCTCCGGCGCGTTAACTTTGAGCTGGAGGCGCTGGGACTGTTTTTGACGGGCATCGGCGTGATGATGCTGGTGCGGCAGGTGGAACGGTCGGCTTATGTGCAGCTGATCGCGGCTGCCATCGGCATTGTTTTGTACTGCGTGATTATCAAATTCATTGAGGACCCCGACCGCAGCGACAAGATTCGTTTTCCCGTGATGATATTCGCGGTGCTGCTGCTCGCGTCGAGCATCGTGCTCGGCAGAGTGACCAACGGCGCCGCCAACTGGGTGTATATCGGCTCCATTTCGTTCCAGCCCTCGGAATTTGTCAAGACGATATTTATTTTTATCGGTGCCAGTGCGCTTGACAAGCTGCAAACCAAGCGCAATTTGATAGAGTTTATTATCTTTTCGGTTGTCTGCGTGGGCTTGCTCGCGCTGATGAGCGACTTTGGAACGGCGCTGATTTTCTTCGTCACCTTTTTGCTCGTCGTGTTTATGCGTTCGGGCGACATCAAAACCGTTTTGCTGCCTGTCGGCTCGGTTGTCGCGTCGTTTTTGCTCCTGCGTTTTGTCGCGGAGCGAATCAACTTTATCGGCGACCGCTTCAACTATGTGCTTAACCGCTTCAAGGCGTACCGCCATGTGTGGGACTACGCCAACGAAGCCGCCGGCTATCAGCAGGTGCGCGTGATGACCTACATCGCGAGCGGCGGACTGTTCGGCGTGGGCATCGGCAACGGTTATTTTAAGCAGTATTTTGCCTCCGAGAGCGACCTTGTGTTTGCGCTGGTCGCAGAGGAGATGGGCGTGATTGTGGCGATAGTCGCCGCGCTCGCCGTGGCGCTGCTGATGATTTATGCGCGCGCCATCACCACCAGAAGCCGCAGCACCTTCTATTCGATTTCGGCATGCTGCGCGGCAGGTCTGCTCGTGGTGCAGCTCTCGCTGAACATCTTCGGCGCGACCGATATTTTGCCGCTGACGGGCGTCACCTTCCCGTTTATCAGCTCCGGCGGCTCCAGCCTGATTTCATGCTGGGGACTGCTTGCGTTTCTCAAGGCGGCGGACGAAAGAACGTATTCTCTGAAACGCTGATTTTTTAGAGTTGAGAGTTGATAGTTGAGAGTTAAGCTTCGGTCGGGACGGACAGCGCGGTGGCTCCAATACCGCGGCGACCCGAATGAATCAATAGGGAGCGGAATTTAATTCGTAATTCTTAATTCCTCATGCTTAATTGGCTGAGAGGAGAGGCTTTTGCTGTTTCTCCTTGACAATGTAGGGGCGACCATTGGGCGCCCGCGGATAGGGCAACGTTTTTTTCTATCCGAATTTGGTTTGACAGGACAACGCGGCATTACAAATTCGGAGCGAAGCGACCCGATATTATTCACTATTCATTATTCTCTATTCATTATTCTCTACAAAGGTTGTGTGCTGATGAAAAGAACGCTTCGGCGCAGTACGCTGATTTTAATTTTTACCATTGCTTTTATCGTCGGTATCGGCTTTTTTGTCGTCGAGCTGGTGGTAAACGCCAAGGACTGGGTTGACCAGCCCTACAACGCGCATATCTCCGGCAGCGGCGGCTTGGAGCAGGCAGGAAAAATCCTCGACCGCAACGGCAATCCGCTGGCGCAGACAATAGACGGCGAGCGTGTTTATAATGAAAACGAATCCGTGCGCAAGGCGCTGCTGCATACGGTCGGCGACAACAGTCTGAATATCTCGACGGCTGTACAGAGCAAGTACCGCTCCAAACTCACGGGCTACAGCCTGATTTGGGGACTCAATATGCCGCAGTCCATGCGCAGCTCGCACGACATCACGCTGACGGTGGACGCCGAAACCTGCGCTTCCGCCTACAATATGCTGCAAACCGGCTTTGAGGAGCCAAAGCGCGGCGCGTGCGTGGTCTATAACTACAAAACCGGCGAGGTGGTTTGCTCGGTGAGCACACCGGGCTACGACCCCGAAAATCCGCCCAAAATCACCGAGGAGAACGAGAGTCTCTACGACGGCGTTTATCTCGACAACGTGCTCTCGTCCTCCTTTACGCCCGGCTCCATTTTCAAAATCGTCACCGCTGCGGCGGCGATTGAGAATATTCCCGATATTTATGAGCGCACCTGGTACTGCGAGGGCATTGAGAATATCGGCGGCCATGAGGTTCACTGCTACAACGAAACCGCGCACGGCGAAATTAATATTCAGCAGGCGATGGAGCACAGCTGCAATATCGTGTTTGCCAAGCTCGCCGTGGAGCTGGGCAGCGACAAAATGAACGCCATGGCGGAAAAAATGGGAATCAACATGTCCTTTGCGGTTGACGACGTGATGACCGCCAAGGGTCACTATAACGCGCCCAAAAACGACGAAAACACCCTTGCATGGACAGGCGTGGGACAGGGCGTCGGCGAATATGAGGACAAGGTGAATCCCCTGCAGATGGCGATTATCTGCGGCGCGGTCGCCAATCAGGGCACGGCGGTCAATCCCTCCTACATCAAGAGCGGCACAGGCGATTTGCTCAAGGAAATCGGCATCGCACAAAACAAGACCTACAGCCTGCTCAGCGCCGACACCGCATCGCAGGTCGGCAGCATCATGCCCGAGTATTCCATCGGCGGACTGACTGTCCGCGCCAAAACCGGCACCGCCGAGGTCGGCAACAACAAGCAGCCCAACGCGTGGTTTGTCGGCTACGCCGCCGACGCCGACTGTCCGCTTGCCTTTGCGTGCGTGGTGCAGGATTCCGGTATGGGCGGCGAATACGCGATTCCGGTCGTTGAGGCAACGCTGAGTACGGCGGCTGAACGCCTGCGCGGCAGCATGGGCTGATTATGTAATTATTACTTTATATATGCAGAATGTGCAGAAAGGAAATCATACATGGCAAACTTTTTAAAAGCAATGTTTGGCAACTACAGCAAGCGCGAAGTCAAGCGCGTTAAGCCAATCGCCGACAAGGTGCTGGCGCTGGAAGGAAAATATGCCGCAATGTCGGAGAGTGAGCTGAAAAATCAGACCGCCCTGCTCAAGGAGCGTCTGGCGAACGGCGAGACCACTGATGATATTTTGCCCGACGCCTTTGCCGCCTGCCGCGAGGCAAGCTGGCGCGTGCTGGGCATGAAGCACTTTCCGGTGCAGGTTATCGGCGGCATCGTGCTCCATCAGGGCAGAATTGCCGAAATGAAAACCGGTGAAGGCAAGACCCTTGTGGCGACCCTGCCGGCATATCTGAACGCGCTGACCGGCGAGGGCGTACACATCGTCACCGTCAACGACTATCTGGCGCGCCGCGACTCCGAATGGATGGGCAAGCTCTATAAGTATATGGGCTTGCAGGTCGGTCTGATTGTGCACGACCTCGACAACGAGGGCAGAAAGACCGCCTACAACGCGGATATTACCTACGGCACCAACAACGAGCTGGGCTTTGACTACCTGCGCGACAACATGGTTGTCTACAAGGAGAACAAGGTGCAGCGCGGCCATGCCTTTGCGATTGTGGACGAGGTGGACTCCATCTTAATCGACGAAGCGCGTACGCCTCTTATCATTTCCGGTCAGGGCGACAAGTCCACCGACCTCTATGAGCGCGCCGACCGTCTCGCCAAGACCCTGAAGCTGGAGCGCTTTACCGAAATCGACTCCAAGCAGGACATGGACGAATACTACGCCGAAAACGGCATTGACTACGTGGTGGACGAAAAGCAAAAGACCGCCACCCTGACACAGCTCGGCGTCAAAAAGGCGGAGGAGTTTTTCAAAATCGAAAACCTCACCGACCCCGAAAACCTCACCATTCAGCACCACGTCAACCAGGCGATTAAGGCGAACGGCGTGATGAAGCGCGACGTTGACTACGTTGTCAAGGATGGCGAGGTCATTATTGTTGACGAATTTACCGGCCGTCTGATGTACGGCAGACGCTTCAACGAGGGTCTGCACCAGGCGATTGAGGCAAAGGAAGGCGTGAAGGTGCAGTCCGAGAGCAAGACCCTCGCCACCATCACCTTCCAGAACTACTTCCGTCTCTACAAAAAGCTTTCCGGTATGACGGGTACCGGTCAGACCGAGTCCGAGGAATTTCAGGAAATCTATAAGCTCGACGTTGTGGAGATTCCGACCAACAAGCCCGTTATCCGCAAGGATTTGCCCGACCTTGTCTACAAGACCGAAAACGGCAAGTTTAACGCGGTTATCGACCAGATTGCCGAGGTACACCAAAACGGTCAGCCGGTGCTGGTGGGTACGATTTCCATCGAAAAATCCGAGCTGCTCTCCAAAATGCTCAAGCGCCGCGGCATTCAGCACAACGTGCTCAACGCCAAGCAGCATGACAAGGAAGCGGAGATTATCGCGCAGGCAGGCAAGTTCGGCGCCGTCACCATCGCCACCAACATGGCAGGCCGCGGTACCGATATTATTCTCGGCGGTAACGCGGAGTATATGGCAAAGTCCTCCATGCGCAAGCAGGGCTATCCCGAGGAGCTGATTGAGGAGGCGACCGGCTACGCCGAGACCGACGACGAGGAGATTCTCGCAGCCAGAAAGACTTTCCGGGAGCTGAACGAAAAATATAAGGATGAAATCAAGGACGAGGCACAGCAGGTGCGTGACGCGGGCGGTCTGATGATTATCGGCACCGAGCGCCATGAGTCGCGCCGTATCGACAACCAGCTGCGCGGACGTTCCGGACGTCAGGGCGACCCGGGCGTCAGCCGCTTCTTCCTCTCCACCGAGGACGACCTGATGCGTCTGTTCGGCGGCGACCGCATGCGCGCCATGATGGAGCGTATGAATGTGGATGAGAACACCGCAATCGAAAACAAAATGCTCACCAATATCATTGAGAGCTCACAGGAGAAGGTGGAGCTGCGCAACTTCGGCATTCGTAAGGACGTGCTCCAGTATGACGACGTGCTCAACCGCCAGCGTGAGATTATCTACGGTCAGCGCGACCAGGTGCTCGACGGCGAGGATCTGCACGAAACGGTGCTCAAAATGCTCAGCGATACCATCGACACCTCCATCGCTCACTATCTGCCCGAGGGTCCCAAGGAGAATTGGAACTATCCGAGCTTGGTAGAGTACTATAAGGATTGGATTATCACCGATACCGAGAAATATAAGCTCGATTTGGACGATTTGGAGGAGATGGACGCCGACGAAATCGGTCAGATGATCAAGGACGACGCCCTCGCCATCTTTGCGGAGAACGAGAAGCTTGTTCCTGCCGAAACCATCCGCGAGATGGAGCGTGTCTACCTGCTCAAGAGCGTGGACACCCACTGGATGGATCACATCGACGCCATGGATCAGCTCAAGGCAGGCATCCGTCTGCGTTCCTACGGTCAGCACGACCCGGTTGTGGAGTACCGTTTGGAGGGCTTTGACATGTTTGACGAGATGATTGAGAACATCCGTGAGGACACCGTCAAGCTGATGCTCATCATGCCCAAGCGCGTTTATGAGATTCAGAAGCGTCAGGAGGCAATCGAAGCGGCACGCAAGGCGGCGCAGGCAGCGGCGGCTGCGGCGCAACAGGCGGCAGCCCGTCAGGCAGCACAGCTGGCGGCGGAAAAGGCAAATGCCCCTGCCGAGGAAGAAAAGCCCCAGCCCACCGCGCTGCAAATGGCAATCAAGCGCGAGCAGGTGGCAAAGCCCACCATGACCTCCGGCGACGGCACCGACACCGCTAACAAGACCATTCGCAAGGGCAAAAAGGTCGGCAGAAACGATCCGTGTCCCTGCGGCAGCGGCAAAAAGTACAAGAAGTGCTGCGGTCGTGACAAATAAAACAAACGCCGACAAAGACCGGCGCGCGGTGTGCGTGTCCGGCAGGCAGGCGTGAAAAAAGCAGTAATTCCCTAAAGGGAGCCGGTTCTTTTGGAGCCGGCTCCCTTTGCTTGTGCGGAAGTAACCACCGGCACCTATGTTTTTTGTTGTATTTTTATGCAACATTTAGTTATCTTTTTCATTGCTTTTTATGCCTTCTCTATGTATAATAGAATTATAAAATTATGCGAAAAGAAGGATTCTTTTTGGGTAATTTTTTTGGAGTAATCCGCCTCGGCGGAAAAGAAGTTTTGAAGAAGGGAAGTTTTGAAATGCAAAAGAAAACCATCTCACTGGTGCTCTGTCTGGCAATGGTTGTTTCGATGCTTGCGGTCGGCTTTATCAATACCGCCGCCGCCACCGTTGACACCGCCGCCACCGGCAAGAAGATTGAAAGCGCAGACGATTTTACTTGGGACAACGCCAACGTCTACTTTCTCTTAACCGACCGTTTCTATAACGGCGACACCTCCAACGACCACTCCTACGGCCGCACGCTGGACGCAAACGGCCAGCCGATCAGCGGCTGGAACACCTCGCCTGCCACCTTCCACGGCGGCGACTTCAAGGGCTTGACCCAGAAGATTAACGAGGGCTATTTTGACAAGCTCGGCGTCAACGCGCTCTGGATTTCGGCTCCCTATGAGCAGATTCACGGCTATGTCACCCCGGGCGGCAGTAACGACTGGGCGCACTATTCCTATCACGGCTACTATGTGCTCGACTACACCGAGACCGACGCGAACTTCGGCACCAAGGAGGAGTTCAAGACACTGGTTGACACCGCCCATCAGCACGGCATCCGCGTTGTGATGGACGTTGTTATGAACCACGCCGGCTACAACACCGTTCGCGACATGACCGATTACGGCTTCAACGCGTTCATGAGCGAGTCGGCTGCGCAAAGCTACCTCTACCGCCTGACCAACGTCAACGGCATGCACGACGAAGTCATCGACTACGAAGGCCACAAGGCGCAGTGGGCGAACTGGTGGGGCACCGACTGGATTCGTGCCGGTTTGCCCGGCTACACCGAGGAGAACGGCAGCGACCTCACCAGATGTCTGACCGGTCTGCCGGACTTCCGCACCGAATCCACCAAGACCGTTTCGATTCCTCCGATTCTCAAAACCAAATGGAACAAGGAGGGCACCTATAACCAAAAGGTTGCCAAGTACGGCAACTCCGGCACCGTTTCCGATTATCTCACCACATGGCTCGCCGAGTGGGTAGAGACCTACGGTGTGGACGGCTTCCGCTGCGACACCGCCAAGCACGTTGAGTTTGGCTCCTGGAACAAGCTCAAGAACAAGTGCGTTGCCGCGCTGAAAAAATGGAGACAGAACAACCCGAGCGCTGTCGGCGCCAACTGGGACGAGGATTTCTGGATGACCGGCGAGTGCTGGGACTACAAGGGCGGCAAGAACGGCTACTTCACCGAGGGCGGCTTTGACTCCATGATCAACTTCTCGTTCTCCGGCAGCCCGATTTCCGGCGGCGCCTCGCTCAACGGCGTCTATCAGTATTACGCGGATTCCATCAACAGCGATCCCGACTACAACCTGCTCACCTACAATTCGTCTCACGACTCCGATTTGGCGCGCGGCGACCTCTATTATCAGGGAACCTCGCTGCTGCTTTTGCCCGGCGGCGTGCAGCCCTTCTACGGTGACGAAACCAACCGTCCGCTCGCAGCGGGCGTCACTTGGGACGGTCACGGCGGCAGCGGTCACGCGCTGCGCTGCGACATGAACTGGTCAAGCCTTGACAACGGCGTGCTCGCACACTGGCAGAAGGTCGGCTCCTTCCGCAAAAACCATGTGGCGGTCGGCGCCGGTCAGCACCAGCAGATTTCCGCCTACAACGCCTCCACCGGCTACACCTTCTCGCGTTCGTATGACGACGGCACCGTCACCGACGGCGTTGTCTGCTGCATTCTCGCGCCTGCCAATCAACAAATCGCCGTCAATGTTTCCTCCATGTGGGGCAACGGCACCACCGTCACCAACGAATACGACGGCACCACCGCGGTTGTGCAGAACGGCACCGCAACCTTCAACTCCGGTGCTCACGGCACTATCCTGATTTCGGGACCGCAGTCCTCTATCAAAATGTCGCTCAAGGGCGGCAGATACAGCTTCCTCGGCAGCCAGACCGTCACCGTCAGCCTGCGCGGCGCGGATTATGCGATGGTCTCCGTTGCAGGCGGCACACCCTTCCGTGTCGTTGACGGTCAGTCCTTCGAAATGGGCGAGGGTATTGCAGAGGGTCAGGAATTTACCGTTGAGATGACGGCGACCAACAGCGAAGAAACGCTCAGCAAATCCTTCAACTTCAAGAAGAAAGACCCCAATGCGGTCACTACCATCTATTTTGATAATTCCGCCTACAACTGGCAGAAGGTCAATATCTATGTCTACGACGATTCCGCCATACCGGCCGTCAAAAACGCCGAATGGCCGGGCGAGCCGATGGAGCTCGACAGCACCACAGGCTACTATACCTATGAGGTAGACGAGGACTTGGCAGACAGCGGCGCGGTTGTCTTTAACAACGGCAGCGCGCAGTATCCTGCCGAGGGCGTCCGTCTGGATATTAACGGCACCAACATGATTTTGATTAACGGCACTACCTGGGAGCCGTATGACGGTCAGATTGTCAAGCCGAGCGATCCGCCGGTACCCGGCACTACCAGAACAATTTATCTCGACAACAACAGCATGAACTGCAGCAACCCCTGCATTTATGTCTGGAAAAACAACACCACCGAAGCGCCCGTTGCTTGGCCCGGCACCGCGATGACGCCGGCGCCCGAAATGGGAACGAATTTCTACAAATACACCTGCGACGCCAAGTATGACTGCTGCATCTTCCTCGACGGCGGCAACAAAAAGACCGACGACATCAAGAATATTCCGTATCTCTCGGCGGTTTACAGCGGCTCCTGGTCGGAAGCGCAGCCGGAAATCGAGCCAACCACGCCGACACAGCCCACTCACCCTGAAGGCAACAAGCATTTAATCGGCGACGCAAACCTCGACGGCGCTATCAACGTGCAGGACGTTACCGCGATTCAGCGTCACACGGCGGAGCTGTCTCCCCTGACGGGTGACAAGCTCATTACCGCCGACGTCAATCAGGACGGCAAGGTCACCATCAAGGACGCAACCATGGTGCAGATTTATCTGATTGACATGATTATTGAAGGAAGCCATGTGGGCGAATATGCGGAGAGCACACAGCAGCCCACCACCCCGACGCAGCCCACCACGCCGACACAGCCGACCACGCCCACCAATCCCAATCCCGACAAGACCGTAACATTGGTAAACGGCAGCTTTGTCGATAACGGCAAGGAGGATTGGTTTGCCTGGACTTGGAACAACGATTCCGACGGCAAATGGCTCTCCGGCAGCGGCGACGCCAATGCGTATGTGTTCACCGGAGATTTCGGCAAAAACATTTTGTTTGTCCGCGTGCCCAAGGGCGAGCAGCCGAGCTGGAATCCGAGAAACATTTGGAACCAGACGCCCGACACCGAAACGCATGTCGGCGGCACCTATGTAATCAACAGTTGGTACAGCGGAAGCTGGCAATAATATTTTTCCTCCTTTGGAGCTGTGAAGAAACGAAGCTAAAAGCTTCCGACTTCACAGCGCCCTCTTTTTTGCA
>CAMJOD010000055.1 GCA_946407465.1 uncultured Clostridia bacterium | reverse complement strand
TGCCAAGTTTGACGACAAAACCGTTCTCGGCACCTGGAGCACCTGCGACGTGACCGTCAACAGCACCGGCAGCGCCTCGGTTTCTTCGACCGGCACATTCATCGAAATCAGCATTGACCAGCAGCACATGTGGTTCTATGAAAACGGCAACTTGATTGTGGATACACCGGTTGTCACCGGCAACGACGACGGCGAGAGCAACACGCCCACCGGCAGCTACGCGATTCAGAGCCGCGAAGAACAGACGACGCTGGTCGGCGAGGACTATGAGTCCTATGTTGATTACTGGCTCGGCTTCAACGGCGGAATCGGTATTCACGACGCAAGCTGGCGCGACGATTTCGGCGGCGACATCTATCAGGGCAACGGCTCCCACGGCTGTGTCAACACGCCGTTTGACAAGGTGAAAACCATCTATGAGCATGTAGAGGTCGGCACGCCTGTTTATGTCTATTGAATTCAATAAACCTGTTTTATGACAAACCAAAAGCCTGTCGCGTGACAGGCTTTTCAAATTTATAAGAAAATGTATTTGTGTATTCCTTCTTTTGAAGAAGCTTTCCTTTTCAAAGGCGGGACTGGGTGCAGCGTCACGCAGCTTTTTTATATGAAAAAGCATTGGTAAGACCCCGCCGTCGATGAAGCTTTCCGTAAAGGTGAACTTTTTCAAAGGCGGGACTGGGTGCAGCGTCACGCTGCGAGGTGATAAAATGATTTTTATCGGCAATCATGTTTCGGTTTCCAAGGGCTATGCCGCTATGGGCAGACACGCGCTGTCGCTGGGCGGCGACACCTTCGCGTTTTTTCCGCGCAATCCGCGCGGCGGCAGGTCAAAGGCGGCAGCGCCGGAGGATATGGCGGCGCTGCGTCAGCTGCTTGCCAAAAACGGCTTTGGCAAGCTGGTTGTTCACGGCGCCTACACCATGAACGTCTGTGCCGCCAAGGAGGAGGTACGCGCCAATTCGCTCGAAATGCTGCGCGACGATTTGATTCGCTTGCAGGCGCTTCCGGGGAATTACTATAATTTTCACCCGGGCTGCCACACCGGCCAGGGCGCACAGACTGCCACGGCACAGATTGCCGCCGCGCTTGCCGCCGCTGTTCATGATGCAGAGGAAATAAGCGGTTTGCCGCTGCAAAACACAATTTTGCTCGAAACCATGGCAGGCAAGGGCAGCGAGGTCGGCGGCACCTTTGAGGAGCTGCAAGCCGTTTTGACCCAAGCGGCGCAGCTGGGAGGCGACGCCCTGTCGGCGCGACTCGGCGTGTGTCTGGACACCTGCCACGTCTGGGACGGCGGCTATGATATACAAAATGACCTCGACGGCGTTTTGCGCGCCTTTGACCGTGTTATCGGGCTAAAAAAGCTCCGCGCGGTTCACCTCAATGACAGCAAAAATCCCTGCGGCTCGCACAAGGACCGCCACGAAAAGCTCGGACAGGGCTCTATCGGCGCCGAAGCGCTCCGTGCGGTTGTGCGTCATCCGCTGCTCCAAGACCGGCCGTTTATTCTCGAAACGCCCAACGACGACGCAGGCTACAGGACGGAGATTCAGACGGTGAGAGAGTGGATGGCGTGATAAAAGTTTTGCGAAGAAACTTGTTTTTTTCTGTGCGGTTTGCTATAATGCTGTTATAGATAGTATGCGCAAAGGGAGAATGCTATGAAACGGCGAAACACACTGGGCGGCTTGTATTTTTTGATTCATTTTATGCTGGAAATCACGTCCTTTTATGTGCTGACGTGCTGCACCCAAAGCGTGTTTGTTTGGGTGCTGATGCTGCTGTATGACTTTACGGCGTTTGTGCCGCAGGGTGTGTTCGGCTATCTGCGCGACCGCGGTATATATGTCAATTTTGCGCTGTGGGGCTCGCTGCTCACCGCGGCGTCGGTTTTGTGCCTGATGCTTGGCGCCAACGTGTTTTTGATTGTGACGGTGCTGTCCGTCGGCAACTGCATGGTGCATGCGCACGGCGCGGAGGTTACGCTGCGCGGCTCGGACGGTCACATGTCGCCGAGCGCGCTGTTTGTTTCGGGCGGCTCCTTTGGCGTGGTGACGGGCAAGCTGCTCTCCCTGCACGGCGTTGCGGCGCCGTGGGTGCTGGGCATGACGCTGCTGACGCTGGTGCCGATTTTGGCTGCCGAGCGGCTAAAGGAGCCGGACGGCGCCGAAAACCTGCGGCAATATCACTTTGACAATCCCAAAATCGCCACCGGACTGCTCATTGTGCTGGCTGTGTTTGTTGTGGCGGTGCGCGCGTATATGGGCTACGGCATTCCGACCGCGTGGAACAAAACAGAGCTGCAAACCGTTGCGCTGTATGTCTGCATGGGCGTCGGCAAGGCGATGGGCGGCGTGCTGATTGACCGCATCGGCATTCGCAAAACCGCCTTTATCAGCACGGTGGGCGCACTGCCGCTGCTGTTGTTCGGCGACAACCTGATGGCGGTCTCGCTGGTGGGCATCGCGTTTTTCAGCATGACCATGGCGGTGACGCTGGCGGTGCTGACCTCGCGTCTGCAAACCTTGCCGGGCGTGGCGTTCGGCTTCACGACGCTGGGCTTGTTTTTGGGAACCTTGCCCATGTTCTTTTTCAGGATTCATTCGGTCGTCGCAAAATGTATCATGATTGCGGCGCTGACCGTGCTTTGCGTATTGATTTTGGGCGTGATTTGCGCCAAACGAACCGACAAACAGGAGGAAGAAAAATGACAGGAACTGTGCAGCATCCGCTTTTCGGCGACGCGATTTTGCCGCCGGAATGGTATTTGGAGCACACCCAACCGCCGGCGACAGAGCCCGTTGAGGAGCCGGAGGTCATCACGGAGGAACCGCAGCGGGAGCCAGAACCCGAACAGCCGGAGGTCATCACCGAGCAGCCGACGGCGGAGGCAATCACGGCGACCGTTGTCACGCAGCCTGCGGCGACGCAGCCTGTCGAGACCGTCACCGCCGCACAGCAGGCGGCAGCCGGCACGGTGCAGGCGTCCACGGCGCCAATCGGCGGACAGACAAACGACGCGCTGGTCAACGCGCTCTTTGTCATTTTGCCGCTGCTTCTCGTCGCCATTGCGGTGCTGATCGGGCTGCTGGTCGCACGCAAGCGCAAGGCGGCTGCCATGATGAAAAACAGCGCTGCAAACAACCCGAACGGCAATCCGTTTGACGGAGGGAACAGGCGATGACGGCTGTATTGCGTGCGCTGCTTGCCGACGCGGCGATGCCGCCCGATGTTTTTGGGGGCTCCGGAGGTCCGGAATATTTTGAAATGCTGCTTTTGTATTTCTTTGTGATAGCGCCTGCCATCGTCGCCCTGACCGTGGTGCTGACGGTGGTGTACACCAAGCGGCGGCGCGCTGCGGAGCAGGAGAAAAAATGAGCGGTATTCTGTGGGCGCTGCTGTTCAATCTGCTGCTGACCCTGGCGGTGGAGCTGGGCGCGGCGGCGATTGCCGGTGTGCGCGGAAGCGACCTGGCGATACTCGCGCTGATTAACTGCGTGACGAATCCGCTCGTCAACTATTGCTTTGACTGGATTTGGATTTGGCAGAACGGGCAGGGCGCCGTGCCGTATATCTGTCTGGCTGTGCTGGAAATCGGCGTGGTCGCCGTCGAAGCGCTGCTGTTCAAAAAGCTCCTGCGCTACCGCAAAATCAAGCCGCTGCCGCTGTCGCTGCTGCTCAACGGCGCGTCGTTTGCGGTGGGAGAGCTGGTCGGTCTTGCCGCGATGTTGCTGTAAGCAGCCGGACAAAAAGCAAGGACGGCGGCAAGATTTTCCAACCCGATTGCGCATTGCGAATGATGAATTACGCATTGTGAATTATGAATTATGAATTATGAATTATGAATTGTGAATTGTGAATTGTGAATTATGAATTAGAAAAGGACACCCTGCGGCGTCCTTTTTTTAATTTATTTGTTTATATGATACAGCACCAGTCCGCCGCGGCGGCGAAAGCCTGTCTGCCAGAGGTCCGCCATGCGCAGCCACTCATAATGGCTGTAGGTCACGGTCTTGACAAAAAAGTCGGTTTCGGTTTTTTCGTAGCCGTTTATCAAAAACCAGTGCCACACATAATCCTCCATCTGTTTGTTTTGATGGTTGAGAATGAGCGTCGGCACGGGACAGCCGCTGTCGATTTGCCGCGCAACGGCGGCGCACGCCTTGTCCGGCGGTTCTTCGCCGGAAAAGGGCGTCATGGAGAGCCGCGTTTCGCCGCGGTCGCGCAGAAATTGCGCGTAGCCGTCGATGTAGATGTCCAGCCGGTCAATGCCGGTCATGCGCGGCGAGAGGTAGGGCTTCATCTCATAGGCAAAGCGCACGTAGTCGTCCCTTGTCAGCGCGGCGGCGTTTGCGGGCGCAAGGGCGGTCAGACCGCGGTGCAGGGCAAAATAGATGCTGCTGTCACAGGCAGTTTCGGCGCCGCAGCCGCCGATTTTCATCATAAAGGTCGGGAACCAGTCCTGATTGCCGCCGTAGGAGCTGCCGACGCAAAAATGCTTGAGCTCGTGCTTCATCTTATTCGCCGTCTCCCGATTGGATATTTTCGCTCTCTGTCGGAAGGGTGGTTTCCGCCGGAACGCTCTCCGTCGCCTCTGTCGGCGGCTGGGTCGGCTCCTCGGTCGGCTCGGGCGCTTCGGTCGGCGCCACGGTTGTCTCCGGCGGCGCGGTGGTCGGCTCCGTGGTTTCGGGCACGGTCGTGACGGGTGTTGTCGTCGGCGGCACGGTGCTCGGCTCGGTTGCCGCTTCGGCGGCGTTTGTCGTCAGCGCGATGGTGCTCGACGGAACGGTGGCAGGCTGCGCTTTTTTGTCGGAGGGGCAGCCCTTGAACAAAAAGACAAAGAGTATCAGTCCTGCCACCACCGCGACGGCGGCGACAAGGGCGACGATTGCCGCCGTTTTTCCGTTGGATTTCGGCGGCGCAGGCTGCGGCTTTGGCTGAACGGGCGGCATGTTGCCGCGCAGTGCGCCCTCGGTCAGGCGCTTTAGCTCATCGGCGGTGCGGATGCGTCCCTCAACCGGAAGCGCCATGCCGCGCATCAGAATGCTCTCGAGCGCCGGACTGATGTTGACGCCGAGCGCGGACGGCGGCGCCAGTGCCTCTCCGCGCGAGCGGTCGAGCGAATCGGGCGGCGTCTTGCCGGTGATGCAGGTGTAGATGGTGGCGCAGAGCGAGTACACGTCTGTCCACGGTCCCTGGTTGCCCTTGCGGCTGTACTGCTCATACGGCGCGTAGCCGGGCTTGAGCACAACCGACATGGTTTTGAGCTCGTAGTCGGAGAACTGCCGCGCCGCGCCAAAGTCGGTGAGCTTGAGCGTGCCGTCGTGCAGATACATAATATTATCGGGCGAAATGTCGCGGTGAATAATGCCTGCGCCGTGAATTTTGCCGAGTGCGCGCATAATCGGCAGCATCAGGCGGAAAATCATATCCGGACGGAACACGCCGTATTGCTTGATATAGCGGCGCAGGTCGATTCCCTCCAGATATTCCATCACGATATAGGCGGTGTTGTTGGCGGTAAAGTAGTCGCGCACGTCCACAATGCCGTTGTCGTCGGTGAATTTGGCAATGCTCTTTGCCTCCTTCAAAAACCGTTCCTGACCGTTGACAAAATAGTCGTAGCCGTCGCCGTAGGTGATGGTGATGTCGTTGGAATAGTTGCTCAGGCGGTTGGCGCAGGACGAGGGATAATATTCCTTGATGGCAACGGGCACATCGAGCGATTGGTCATAGCCGATGTAGGTGATGCCAAAGCCGCCCTCGCCGATGACGTTGCCGACCAGATAGCGGTTGTTGAGAATCGTGCCGGCAGCGAGCTGGTGCGGCGCGTTTGCCTCCTGAGCCGGCTTGCCGCAGCGCGGACAAAAGCCGCTGCCGCCTGCCGCCAGCTCGTGCATACAATGAAAACAATGCATAAAGGTCTCCTATATAATCAAAATGTAAGGATTCTTGGAAGCGTCCAGCTTGGCGAGATAGGCGAGCACCTTTTGTTCCGAAACCGCGACGCAGCCCAGTGTGGGACTGTCGTGGCTGACGTGGAAGAAGATAGCGGAGCCTGCGGCATAGCCGGTGGGCGGCATGTTGTACTCGATGACAAAGCCGTAGGTGTAGGACGAAATCTCGCTCATATGCTCAGCGTGGTCGTCGCCGAGCGCGTCGTCGCCGACGACAAGCTGATTGTAGTTGGGAGAATCGGGGTCGTCAACCCAGTAGGTGTCTTGCGTAATCGGAAAGACGTCCAGACCGGTTTGGGGCGCGTCGTCCTGATAAAAGGCGCTGCCGACGTGAAAGAGTCCCTGCGGTGTGGCGCCGCCGCCCTCGTGCATGGAGGAGGTGGTGCCGTTGGCGCCCACATAGCCGTGGCTGAGCAGGGCTTCGTCGGTCTGCCAGCCCGTTTCGGTGCGCTCATAAAAGCTCACCTCGGCGGAGCTGCCCTCGGAATCGACCACGACCAGCTGACCGGCGCCCAGCTCCTGCAGCTCGGACGCCGTGTGTCCGCTCTCGTCGAGCAGCGCTTGCAGCGCGTCGGGAATGACAGCCGGCACCGGCGCCGGATTTGTCGCGGAGGGCTGCTCGCCGGACGCCGCAGACGCCGTCGGCACGGCGGTTTTGTCGGGCGCAGGCGCACTCGCTTCATCCGGAGACGCCGCTGCGGCTGCGGTGGCAGTCGTCGGCGCAGGGGCTTCGGCGCCGCCGCGCATCATCAAAAACGTAATAATACCGCCGATAAGCGCAAGCACGGCGGCGCAGGCGAGAAGAACGCCCAAAAACTGAACCGGTGTTAATCGTTTGAACATGCTTGACCTCCGTGATAACGGTTAGAGAATAGTGGCGCCGCCGAAAACGGTGTCGCCCTGATAGAGCACGACCGCCTGTCCCTTGGAGATAGCGCGCTGGGGCTCGTCAAACACGACGCGGATGGTGTCGCTGTCTACCGCGTAGACCGTGGCAGGCTGCTCCTTTTGGTTGTAGCGCACGCGTGCCGCTACGCGGACGGGCTCTTTGATAGCGGAAACGGCTATCAGATTCAGGTCGCCTGCGAGCAGCTCGCGGCTGAACAGCGCGGCGTTGTCGCAGAGCACAACCCTGTTCGCGCCGGGATTTTTTTCTTTGACATACATCGGGTGCGGCAGCGCCAAGCCCAAGCCCTTGCGCTGACCGACGGTGTAGCGGATGATGCCCCTGTGCTGTCCGAGCACGTTGCCGCTTTCGTCGGTAAAGTCACCCGACGGATAGGTTTTTTGTGTGTAGGCTTCGATAAACCGCGCGTAGTCGCCGTCCGGCACAAAGCAGATGTCCTGGCTGTCGTGCTTGTGGGCGTTGACAAAGCCCTGTTCTTCGGCAATGGCGCGCGTCTGCTCCTTTGTCATTTCGCCGAGCGGAAAAACGGTTTTGGCGAGCTGCGCCTGCGTGAGCGGATAGAGCACATAGCTCTGGTCCTTGCCTGTATCGACGGATTTTTTGAGCAGATACCTGCCGCTTGCCGCGTCATAGGCGACGGTGGCGTAATGCCCCGTCACCACACAGTCAAAGCCCAGCTCCTCCGCGTGGCGCAAAAGCTTTTCGAATTTGATATAGCGGTTGCAGTCGATGCACGGATTGGGCGTGCTGCCGTTTTCGTAGGCGCTGACAAAGCGCTTGATGACTGCGTTTTCAAAGCTTTCGGTAAAATTGTAGACAAAAAACGGAATGCCGAGACGGCGGCACACGCTGCGCGCGTCCTCGGTGCTGTCGAGCGAGCAGCAGGTTTTTTCGCCGGGGTTTTCCTGCGGATTGTCAAACAGGCGGAGCGTTACGCCGGTGCAGTCGTAGCCGCGCTGCAGCATCAGGTATGCCGCCACCGAGCTGTCCACGCCGCCGCTCATGGCGATGAGTGCTTTTTTTGCCATCTTATTCACCCAGACGAATCATCTCGTCAATGCAGCGCTTGGCGTCGCGGATGACGTCGCTGTCGAGGACGATTTCCTCGCCGCCGCTGCCGGTCAGGCAGTTGTAGACGTCCACCAGCGTGGTCGCCTTCATGTTGGGGCAAATCAGCTTGAGACTGAGAATGTGGAACTGCTTGTCGGGGCACATATATTGCAAGTGCTCGGCAATGCTGATTTCGGTGCCGATAATAAATTCCTTTTTGTCGCTCTTGACGGCGTAGTCCATAATGCCCGAGGTGGAGCCGATGTAGTCAGCCTGCGCACAGACGGCAGGCACACATTCGGGATGCACCAGCAGCTCCGCGCCGGGATAGAGCGCCTTTGCCTTGGCGACGTCGTCGGTGGTGACGCAGGCGTGAATCGGGCAGCCGCCGTTGAGCAGCTTGATGTTTTTGTCGGGACACTGCGCCGCCACATGCGCGCCGAGGTTGCAGTCGGGAATAAAGAGAATGTCTTTGTTGGGAATCCTGTTGACGATTTTGACCGCCGAGGAGCTGGTGACGCAGACGTCGCAGATGGTTTTGAGCGAGGCGGTTGTGTTGATGTAGGCGACGACGGTGTGGTTGGGATAGTGCTTTTTGACCTGCTCAATCAGCGCTTTGTCCATCTGGTCTGCCATGGCGCAGCCTGCAATGGGCGAGGCGAGGACGACGGTCTTTTCGGGTGAGAGAATCTTGCAGGTCTCCGCCATAAAGCGCACGCCGCACATGAGAATGTTTTGGTTGTCAGCCTTGGAGGCGTCCACGCTCAGCTTGTAGCTGTCGCCGGTATAGTCGGCGATTTCGCAGATTTCACGCGCCTGATAGCTGTGAGCGAGAATGCAGACGTCCTTTTCCTTTTTGAGCCGGAGGATTTCCTGTTGAAGCTGCGCAATATTCATGGTATTTCGTTCCTTTCGTTTTTCGGAAGTATCGTTTCCTTTGATTGATATACATTTCTATTATACAATTCCGGCGGAGCTTATGCAAGAGATAGAGCCGGATTCTCCGAAAATTTTTATTTTTGGAAAAAAATTATAAATGAATTTCGGAACAGATTCAAAAAAACACTTTACAATTGCTTTTTTATGTGTTATAATCAAATTACAAAAAAGCAATCTTTTACACAACACTGTGTTAAACAATGTAATCAGGAGGAAAAAAATGAAAAAGCTTATTACAACGATGATTGCAGTAATGGTTATGGCGTTTTCTGTGGTTCCGGCTTTCGCGGTTTCCAGCCCTGTCGCAACCAGCCCCGCAGGCGGCGGCGGAAAATCTTCCGACTCTCCGAAGACCGGCTCCAGCGATATTCTCGCCTACACCCTGATGGCTGCTTCTGCTGTAGGTTGCGGCGCAGCTTCTATTGCTCTCGTTAAGTCTGCAAAGAAAAAATAATCAACATTGACAGAGAGCCTCTGCTTTTTTGGGCAGAGGCTTTTTTCTGTATTTTCCGAATAATGCCTGCAGAGAGAAAGCGGCGGCAGGCGCTTGACTTTGCAGGTCAATAGTGATAAAATGTTTGATATGTTTTGATATGTGTGGTGAAGCTATATGAACGATAACGATTACGAAAACGGCTATGAAAACGATTATGATCATGATTATGTAACCGGTTACGATGATGAGGAAGAGGACCGCGGCGGAAACAAAAAACGAGGCGTCCTCATCACGCTTATCGTGGTGTTCGGTGTGATTTTGCTGTGTACCGGCGGCTACTTGCTGATCAAGCAGCTGGGTATTTTCAGCGCCGGTCAGACGAACCGTCAGGTGCAGGAATCCTACGCGCCGGATTTGCAGCC
This sequence comes from uncultured Clostridia bacterium, assembly GCA_946407465.1. Classification (GTDB taxonomy): domain Bacteria; phylum Bacillota; class Clostridia; order Oscillospirales; family Acutalibacteraceae; genus Ruminococcoides. The sequence goes on along the minus strand of CAMJOD010000055.1, from coordinate 2,274 downwards.
GAGCTATCATCTGACGATTCCGCCCACGGTGAATACGGAGCCGCCGAGTCAGGCAGCCGTCTATGCCACGGAGTCGCCGACCGCGCCGAAGCCGAAGGAGAAGCCACAGGAGAGTGAAAACAATCCGGTGGACTTTGCCGGTCTTATGCGGCTGAATCCCGAGGTATATTCTTGGATTTATGTTCCCGACACCGCGATTTCGCTGCCTGTTTGCCAGAGCAAGGAGGACGACAACTTCTATCTCAGCCACGACGTCTACAAGGACTACAGCTTCCCCGGCGCGATTTATTCCCAGTCCATGAACAAAACCGACTATTCCGACCGCGTGACGGTGCTTTACGGTCATAACATGGCGAACGGCACCATGTTCGGCAATCTGCACATGTTCAGCGACGAGGACTTCTTTAATTCCCATCCCTACTTCTATGTGTTTACCAAGGACAGAAAGCTGACCTATGAGGTGATTTCGGCGCATCCCTACGACAGCCGTCACATTATGTATTCCTATGATTTCAGCAAGGACGACGTGTTCAAGAGCTGGCTCGACAACGCGCTGAAGCCGCATGCCTCATTCTACAACGCCAGACCGGTCAATCTGGATTTGAACAGCAAAATACTGGTGCTGAGCACCTGTGCGAACAGCAGCGACGGACGTTATCTTGTGCAAGGAGTGTTGATAAATGATGAAAAAACAGCCTGATGAACAGCTTCCGCAGAACACGGAGGAAACCCTTGACGGAGCAGCTGCCGCCGCAGGCGAAGGCGTGGAGGAGGTTTATCTCACGGACGAGAGCACGCTCGCGGAACGCGGCAAGCCCGACGCCGCGGAAGACAGCGCCGATTTCAATTTTGTGAATGTGGACAGCCGTGCGGATGCGTCTGGGCAGGAGCAGTCCTCACAGCCGGCGTCCGCTGATGTGGACGACGACACGCCCGTCGTGTTTTCCGAGCGCTCCTCCCATTCGCACTCACACTCCCATTCTCACTCTCATTCCCATTCACACTCTCATTCTCATTCGCACTCACACTCACACTCCCATTCACATTCCGGTTCGTCTCATCATTCCTCCGGCTCCTCGGACGGTCAGACGCAGCATCGCCGCCGCCGCAGACGCCGCAAAAGGAAGATGAAAACATGGAAAAAGGTTCTTTTGATTGTCATCAGCTCCATTTTGGCGCTGGCGCTGGCACTCGGCGGCGTGTTCCTCTATTTGAAGAACAAGGGCCGCGAAGAGCTGTTTGACTCCAGCCTGAACGTGATTGTTCCCGATACGATGCAGGCGGAGGTGCAGGACGACGGTGATTATATCGTCTACAACGGACGCACCTACCAATATAACAAGGACATCACCAGCATCATGTTTATCGGCATTGATAAGGATTTTGACGAGGAAAACGAGCAGGGCACCGGCGGACAGGCGGACGTGCTTGTGCTGATGGCGGTGGACACCAAAAACCACAAGATGAGCATGCTGGCGATTCCGCGTGACACCTACTCGGAGGTCGCGCTCTACAGCCCGAGCGGTCACTACAGCGGCATGAAGGACATGCAGGTTTGTATGGCGTACGCTTACGGCGACGGCAAGGACACCAGCTGCGAAAACACGATTTCTTCTGTCAGACGTCTTTTCTATAATATCCCCATCAAAACCTATTACGCGCTTGACCTCAGCGGTATCGCGGCGATCAACGACAGCGTAGGCGGCGTCAATGTGGTCTCGCCCGAAACGATTCAGATGTTCACCGAGGGCGAGAGCTATCACCTCGAGGGCAAGGAAGCCGAGCATTTTGTCCGTTTGAGAGACAAAGACCGCGTTGATGCGAGCCTGCTGCGTCTGGAGCGCCAGAAGGTGTACACCAAGGGCTTTATCTCCAACATGATGAGCTCAATCAAGCAGGACATCACCTCGGCTGTGCGCGTCTTTAACGATTCCGCTCCCTATTCCGTCACCAACCTCAACGCCTCCAAGGTGTCGTTCCTTGCGACCGAGCTGGTGACCGGCGGCTCGCTTGACACCGAAATGAAAACCATTCCCGGCAAGATGCGTCTTGACAACGGCTTGGCGCGTTATGATATTGACGAAGACGCTTTCTTTGAGCAGTTTTTGAACACATTCTACGAGCCGATGGTGTAATAACATAATAAACTTAAACCGCTATGGATTGAGCGTGATCCGTAGCGGTTTTTTCATGTGATTATTGTTCGGGAATCGCCGTCAGGGTGCCGATAAAGAGCGGCGTGTTGGTCTCCAAATTCACCAGCATGTAGACAAA
>CAMJOD010000054.1 GCA_946407465.1 uncultured Clostridia bacterium | reverse complement strand
TACAATATCATGATGCAGACCCTCAAAGCCGTCGGCTTCAGCGGTTTCTGATAACAATAAAAAATCCCCTGCTGTTTTTGCGGCAGGGGATTTTTGCGGTGCGCCGGCTCAGAACAGCGTCACGCCAAACAGATGCAGCAGCCACAAAACGGCGCCGTAGAGCACCGAGGCGGAAATGCCATAGACCAGCACCGGACCGGCGATGACAAACATCTTGGCGGCGACGCCGGTGATAAAGCCCTCGGTTTTGAACTCGACCGCCGGTGCGGAGATGGCGTTGGCAAAGCCCGTAATCGGAATCAGCGTGCCGGCGCCTGCCTTGCGTGCCAGCTTGTCATAGACGCCGAGCGCCGTGAGCAGCACGCCCAAAAACAGCAGCGTCACCGAGGTCATGGCTTTGGCGGTGGCGTCGTCGTTTGTCCACCGCATCAACCATTCATAAATCAGCTGTCCTGCCGCGCAGATGCCGCCGCCAATCAAAAAGGCGTGCAGGCAGTTGAGCGCCGTGCGGCTTTTGGGCGCATTTTTCTCGACCAACTTGGCATAGTGCTGAGGGGTCATCTTCATTCTCCTTTCGCATTTTTCGCATATACTAATAATCTTTGCCGAAAAATCGGAATTATGTTCATTTTATCACTTTATTTTTTTGAACAGATGTTGTATAATAACTATATATGTATAAAATGGGGGGCGAAGGGCTTGGAGCATTATCTTGACAACAGCGCGACCACCGCGGTTTCCGCAGCGGCGGCTGACAAGGCGTATCAGGTTATGACGCGGCTCTACGGCAATCCCTCCTCGCTCCATTCCATGGGCATGGACGCGGAGCGCGAGCTGACGCAGGCGCGTGCGGCGGTTGCGGCGCAGCTGCATGCTTCTCCGGCGGAAATCACCTTTACGAGCGGCGGCACCGAGGCAAACAATCTGGCGCTGTTCGGCGCGGCTTATGCGAATATGCGTGTGCGGCGCAAAATCGTCATCTCGGCGGTGGAGCACAGCAGCGTGCTCGAAGCGGCAAGGCGGCTCGAGGACGAGGGCTTTGCGGTGGAGCGGATAGCACCGCGCCCCGACGGCAGGATTCATCCCGACGACGTGGCGGCAGCGGTTGACAAAAACACCGCGCTGGTGTCCGTCATGCTGGTCAACAACGAGACCGGCGCCGTCATGCCCGTTGCGGACATCTTTGAAGCGGTCAAGGAAAAGAATCCGCAGACGCTCTGTCACACCGACGCGGTGCAGGCGTTCGGCAAGCTTGACATCAAGGCAAGGTCGCTCGGTGCGGACTGCATCACCGTGAGCGGCCACAAGGTACACGCGCCCAAGGGTGTGGGTGCGCTCTGGGTCAAAAAGGGCGTGCGGCTCATTGCGCGGCAATACGGCGGCGAGCAGGAAAGGCGTCTGCGTCCGGGCACCGAGAATCTTCCCGGCATTGCGGCGCTCGGCGTCGCGTGCGGAGAATTTGACATAGCGGCAAACGGCGCGGCGGTCACAGCGCTGAACCGCTATGCGCGTGAGCGGCTGACCGCCATCGAAGGCGTCACCGTCAACTCGCCCGAAGCGGCGCTGCCCTATGTGCTGAGTATCACCGCAGGCAGGGTGCGCAGCGAGACCATGCTCCACTTTTTGGCGGAGCGCGGCGTCTATGTGTCCTCCGGCAGCGCGTGCGCCAAGGGCAAGCCGAGCCATGTGCTGCAGGCGCTCGGGCTGTCGCGTGAACAAGCCGACAGCACGCTGCGCGTCAGCTTTTGCAAATACAATACCGTCGAAGACATCGACGCGCTGTGCGAGGGGATCGCCGCAGGTCTGCGGACGCTCGCACACAGATAAGAGGGTTTATGAAAGAGATCATATTGATAAAGGACGGCGAGATCGTTCTCAAGGGACTCAACCGCCGCCAGTTTGAGGACGTTCTCAAAAAGAATATCCGCATCGCACTGCACGAGCTGGGCAGATTTGAGATCACCTCGGCGCAGTCCACCATCACGGTCAAGCCGCTGAGCGAGGACATCGACCTCGACGAGGTATGCGACCGCGTGGGACGTGTGTTCGGCATTGTTAGCTATTCGCGCGCGGCGCTGTGCGAAGAAAAGAGCATGGAGTCCGTGCTTGCCACGGCGCCTGTCTATTTGGAAAAGCAGCTCAGAAAAGCCAAGACCTTCAAGGTGGAGGCAAAGCGCAGCGATAAAAAATTCCCGCTCAAATCGCCCGAGATCAGCCGTGAGCTGGGCGGCGTGCTGCTCTCAAAGTTTCCGCACCTGCGCGTGGATGTGCATCATCCCGATGTGACGGTCACGGTCGAGATCCGCGACTATGCGGCATATGTCCGCGCCGACGCGATACGCGGCGCCGGCGGCATTCCCGTCGGGACCGGCGGCAAGGCGGCAGTGCTCATCAGCGGCGGCATCGACTCGCCGGTGGCGGCATACATGATGGCAAAGCGCGGCTTGAAGCTGACGGCGATCCACTTTGCGAGTCCGCCCTACACCTCTCAAAGAGCGGAGGAAAAGGTGGTGCGGCTGCTGCAAAAGGTTAGCCGTTACGCCACACCGATGACGATGTACACGGTGCCGTTCACCGAGATACAGGAAAAGCTGCGCGACGACTGTCCCGAGGAGCTGTTCACGATCATCATGCGCCGTCTGATGATGCAGATGGCGGAGCGCATCGCCAAGGACAACGGGTGCGCGGCGCTGATCACGGGCGAGAGCTTGGGTCAGGTCGCCAGCCAGACCATCGGTGCGCTGGGCTGCACCGACGAAGCGACGGACATGGTGGTGTTCCGTCCGCTGATCGGCATGGATAAGCAGGAGATCATCGACATTTCCTACAAAATCGATACCTACGAAACCTCCATCGAGCCGTACGAGGACTGCTGCACGGTATTCACGCCCAAGCATCCGCGTACCAAGCCGATTTTGAAGTTTGTCAAGGCAGCGCAGGAGCAGGCAGGCTTTGAGCCGCTGATTGAAAAGGCGCTGCAAAATTTGAAAGTAACACAGATTTATCCCGAATAGAACGTTGTGAAATACTGTCTTAACGGACTATCGGGGGATATTACACGAAAGGAAGAGCTTGCGTGTTGATTGAAGTATTATCTGTCTGTAAAAAGAATGAGCAGGAGGAGCTTTCCGCACACGAGGGAGAGCTGAAAAAGGAGCTGGACGCGCAGGGCTTTACGCTGACAGGCGTGCGCAAAACGCTGCTGCAGGCGACCGCCGTCAAGGAGACGCTGTCGCTGGTGGCAAGGGCGTCCGACAAGCCCGACATTGCGATTGTCACGGGTGCGCTCCGCACAAAGGACAATGCTTCGTTCAAAAAATACTTTGTCGAGAGCATTGCCGCGAGCGAACGCGCCGAAAACGAACCGGCGCCCAAGGACTACTGGAAAAAGCGCAACGCCGCCTTCAAGGAGGCACGCGCCAAGGGAGCCGGCAAAGAGGAGCTTGCCGCGCTCGAAAAGGAGTTTGAGCTGACGCGCAAAAAGGTCAAGGTGTTCTCGCTGGGCGACTTCGGCAACGGCTACAAGGGCTACGCCTTTGTCTATAAGGGTGTGCGCGTGGCGGCGGTTCCCAAGGCGGAGCTGACCGGCAAAAGCTTTGCCGCGCTTGCGGCGATGGCGGCAAGACGCACTACCGAGGTCTTTGAAAACGGCAAAAACGAATTTCCCGACGGCTTTTCGCTGCAGACCTATGTGCCGCCGAAAACCGGCTTTGTCAACCGCTTTATTCCGCTGCCCGGCGACGGAAAAAAGGAAATCGCGCGCAAATGCGTGGTGATTGCCTCGGCACTGATATTTTTGGGAGCGCTGTGGGCGCTGTACTACAACATGGTGTTTCTCAGCATGCAGAACGCCCAGCTCAACGGCGACATTCAGCGCATTGCGCACCAGACCGACGACAGCGACGGCGGCAGCGGCAAGTCCAACGCGCCCAAAAAGGGCGAGGGCAGCAAAATCAACTGGGACGAGCTGAAAAAAATCAACAACGAAATCGTCGCGTGGATTCAGCTCAAGGACACGCAGATTGACTATCCCGTGCTCTGGCACAAGGGCGACGACGCCTACGACCAATATTATCTCAACCACAACTACAAGGGCGACTACGATTCCTACGGCTGCATCTTCTTAGACTGGCGCTGCAACAAGGGTCTCGACAGCAAAAACATCGTGCTCCACGGTCATCACATGAACGACGGCTCCATGTTCGGCGATTTGATGTCTTACGGCGGCACCGAGGGCGACCTCGACTTCTACAAGGATCACCCGACCTTTACCTTTGACACACCGCAGGGCGACGGTGTCTACAAGATTATTTCGTACTACAAAACGAACACCCTGTCCTCTCACGGCGAGTTTTTCAACTATATGGTAGGCAACTTCCAGAACGAAAAGGACTTTATGAACTACGTCTATAACGTCCGCATCCGTTCGCTGATCAACTGCCCCGTGGACGTCAACGAGGACGACGAGCTGATTACGCTCTCCACCTGCTCCTACGAATACACCAACTTCCGCACCGTTTTGGTCGCGCGGCGTGTGCGTATCGGCGAGGACGCCAAGGTGGACGTCAAAAAGGCGAGTCTCAACAACAACGCCGTCTGGCCGGAGGTCTACTATTCCTCCCGCGGCGGCACGCGTCCGACCGTGACCGACTTCTGCACCGCCTACGAAAAGAAGCAGATTGACTGGTACGACGGCACCTATGATTTTAAGGACCAAAAGGTCAGCTCCCCGACCTCCGAGGCGGCTTCTACCGAGAAAAAGTCCGGCTCCTCGGGCAGCACGGTGCCGACCACCAAGCCAATCGTGCTGTGCAGCGTCACGTTTATCAACTATGACGGCTCCTTTATCGAGAACCAGACGGTAGAATACGGCAAGGCGGCAAAGGCGCCGAAGGATCCGGTCAAGCCGAGCGACCAGTATTATGACTACAAGTTCAAGGGCTGGCAGTTGGATTTCAGCAAGGTCACCATGGATATGACAATCGCGCCCAACTTTGAGCCGGTTCTCAAGCCGGAATACGCGCAGCAGTAGGAGGACGCCATGAATTGCAGTATCGTTTATTATTCGGCGCGCAAGACCTCGCTGTGCGAAAAGGCACTGCGCAGGCGTCTTCCGGAGCTGGGACTCAACCTGTCCAAGGCGGTGTTCGCCACCAAGCGTGAAGCCCTCGGCGACGCGCTGATGCAGGGCTTTTCCGATGCCGACATGGTGTTTACCGTTGGCGGCTTGGAATTTGCCGACAGCCGCGGCATCCGCGACATTGTCTCTCAGGCGGCAGCCGGCAGCCGTCCGCTGTGCCGCAGGCTGCGCAACAGCGGCGGTGACGACGGCTATTTGCTTCGCGTAGGCAGGCAGCTGTTGGTTCTGCTGCCCGACGAGCCGGAGCAGCTCGACGCCATGCTGTCGGGCGCACTGGCAGATTATATCAAGACATTATAATTTCATTAAAATGAGGTAATGAGTATGAATACAAGCACATTCGAAACCTATGAGTCGGAGGTTCGCTCCTATTGCAGACATTTTCCCAAGGTGTTCACCAACGCGGTGGGCGCCACCCTCACCGATGAGGACGGCACACAGTATATCGACTTTTTCTGCGGCGCAGGCGCGGTCAACTACGGCCACAACAATCCGTATATCAAGCAGAAGGTCGTGGATTATCTTGCCACCGACGGCATTATCCACGCGCTGGATATGTACACGGTTCCCAAGCGTCAGTTTATTGAGTCGCTCGAAAAGAAGATTATTGAGCCGCGCGGTCTGAAATACAAGATTCAGTTCTGCGGCCCCACCGGCACCAACGCCATCGAAGCGGCGCTCAAGCTCGCCAGAAAGAAAACCGGCAGAAGCAATGTGTTTGCGTTTATGGGCTGCTTCCACGGCATGACCCTCGGCGCGTTGTCGCTGACCTCCGAGATGTACGCGCGCAACGGCTGCGGCGCGACCCTCGGCGATGTGACGCACATTCCGGCTCCGTATATGTTTGAGGGCTTGGATGTGCTCGAATACATGCAGACCTTGATTGACGACGACCATTCCGCCACCGAAAAGCCGGCGGCAGTCGTGATGGAGACGCTGCAGGCAGAGGGCGGCATTCGTCCGTTCTCCAACGAGTTCTTGCAGGGCGTGCGCGCGTTCTGCGACAGAAACGATATTTTGATGATAGTGGACGACGTGCAGGTCGGCTGCTGCCGTACCGGCACCTTCTTCTCCTTTGAGCGCGCCGGTATCGTGCCCGACATGGTGGTCATGTCCAAGTCCATCGGCGGCATGGGCATGCCGCTCGCCATCGTTCTGCTCAAGGAGGAGCTGGACTGCTGGAAGCCCGGCGAACACAACGGCACTTTCCGCGGCAATCAGCTCAGCTTTGTCGCAGGCGCCGCGTCCTTTGACTACCTCCTCGAAAACAACGTCGAGGCGGAAACCCGCCGCAAGGGCGAGCTGGTGAGAGCGTTCCTCGAAAAAGAGGTCGCGCCGCTCGACAGCCGTCTCGAAATCCGCGGCATGGGCTTGATCTGGGGTATCGACTTCGGCAAAATCGACCCGAATCTCGCCGAGGTTGTCATCGAAAAATGCTTTGACGAGCACGTCATCTGCGAATGTGCCGGCAGAAACGGCGCGGTGTTTAAGATTATGCCGCCGCTGGTCATCGAGGACGAGCTGCTCCAAAAGGGCTTGGAGGTTGTTGCCAAGGCAATCAAAGAAGCGCTTTCCAATGCGTAATTAGTTGATTGGAAAGGCTTTCTTTCAGCGGCGACACTGCCTTGCAACAATAAAATGATTTTGATAAAGAAAACATCGTATTGTAACAAGGCTGCCGCAACATCATTGAGCAGATATGCAGACAAAAAAACACCCGACAGAGCTTTGCGGCTTTGTCGGGTGTTGTATATCATTGAAATTATTTGTTTTTGGTAAAGGTCAATGTGGCGCCGGGCAGGACGACGGTCAGCTTGCTGTCCTTCAGCGTGCCTTCAAAGGTTTCGTTCAGCTCGGTGTCCGAGGTATCGCTGCCGGTTTTGTTGACGGAGTGCTTGCCGTTGAAGGTCACGGCGCCGTTTTCTCCTTCGGTACAGGTGCCGTCGATTTCGTAGACGGATTTGGTGTCGCCGCTTTCCATTGACATCGAGAGTGTGAAGGACTTGTCCTCGTTGACGGTCAGCGTTGCGTTCAGCGTGTTGGTGATGCTTGCTTCGGATGCAACATCCGCGTTTTCGAGCTTCCATTCGCCGGTGAGCGCGACCTTGGGCGATAGTGCCGTGCAGGCGCTGCATGCCAAAAGAAGAACCGCGGCGAGAATGATGGCGATTGTCTTTTTCATTATGTATTCTCCTTATCCTCTGATATAGATTGCTCCGCCGAATGCAAAGGTGCCGCCGTCCACATACCAGGTGTTGGCGTTCAGCTGCTTTTTGCTGTCCACCCAGACATAGCTTTTTTCGGGAAGCGCGTTGTCCGCGTAGGTGACAGTCATCATGCCGCCCTTCTCATTGATTTTGACGGCGCCGGTGTAGGTGTTGCCGCCGGTGGTATGTGTGAACGACAAGTCGTTTGCCAGCTCCAGCCGGTCATCGGGATTGTTCTGATTGACCCAAGAGCCGCCCAGCACGCCGCTGAGGTGGCTTGTGTCCATGTTGAAGGGCGCCGCGTTGCCCTGTGTGTCCGGCGTTTGGGCTTGGCTTTCTCCTGCTGTACCGCAGGCGCTCAGACAGCAAGCGCAAAGCAGGATTGCCAGCAGGGCAAGCAATACTTTTTTCATAGTAAATAACTCCTTTTTTGTAAAGTGGAAGCTGTGAACTTTCTCACTCAAAACTCAATTCCCTTTCTCGCGGTCATGCCGCTGTCAAAGGGGTGCTTGTGCTTTTTCATTTCGGTGATGTAGTCGGCTTCCGCGAGGAAGCGCTGCGAGGGATTGTGGCCGGTCATCACGATTTCAATGCTGTTGGGCGCGTTGGTGATGAACTCATAGATCTGCGCTTCGGTGAGCATGCCCTCGTTTATCACATCAAAAATCTCGTCCAGCACAATCATATCGTAGCGGTCGGAGAGCGCTGTGGCGGCGCTGCGCTCGAATATGTTGCGGTAGAGCACGGCGGTCTGGTGCTTTTCGGCGTCGGTCATGTCAAAGGTGAATTTGAGGTTCAGCGGACAGTTGGTCAGCGTCACGTTGTCGAGCTTGCCGAGGACGCTCCGCTCGCCCGAGGAATCGGTTTTGAGAAACTGCACAAAGAGCACGCGCAGTCCGCAGCCGGCAGCACGCACTGCCAGTCCGACAGCCGCGGTGGTTTTTCCTTTGCCGTCACCGTAATAAATATGTATCATATAAACCCTCCTTTTTGAGCAAGCAAACGCTTGTCTCCGATTGTATTATAAACCATTCGGACGACTTTCGCAATCCCGACAACTTGCACAAAAACAATCGAAAATGTTTGTGAAACTTCTACGCGAAAAAAGACAGGGAAAATTCGCCGAAAACCTTGAAATTTTGTTAATCACAGGGTATAATACAACATGTGTGACTGCACATAGATATGCGATGAAGCGGGAGGTTGCGGCATTGAGCCGGTTTTTCCGTGGAGTATGTCCGATTTTAAACCGGGCGATTACAAATGAAAACTTTGAGCATAACTGCGGCTATATTTGGGTTGCTTAGCCATAGGCATGCTCTGCGCTTTCAGATTGACCCCGTTAACCGAATATGTTTAACGGCTTTTTTAATGCAGGGTGAAGAAACACCCGGCCGTGTTGAGAGAAAGTTGTTAATGCGGTGGGTCATTTTTGAAGGCAACGCCCGTCTCACAGAAGCGCCGAGGCTCGGAGCCTCAAAACAGCGACCGGCGAGGACAAAGCTGTGGAGCTGCCGGCGGCAGCGGAACAGATTTGACGAGTGGAAGCTGTTTTGAGAACAGCGGAGAGCGTCGAGGCGTGACACAAATTTTTAAGGAGGCGACGAAAATGGCAGTCAAGGAAAAAATCAGGATAAGATTAAAGGGCTATGATCATCAGCTGGTGGATCAGTCCGCAGAGAGAATCGTTGCAACAGCGAAGCGCACGGGTGCGAGAGTATCGGGTCCCGTTCCGCTCCCCACCGAAAAGCAGATTGTCACCATTCTGCGCGCGGTTCACAAGTATAAGGACAGCCGTGAGCAGTTCGAAATCAGAACCCACAAGCGTCTTATCGACATTTTGAGACCGTCAAACAAGACAGTCGAGGCTCTTACGAGCTTAGAGCTCCCTGCCGGCGTTGATATTGAAATCAAGTTCTGATTTCCGATACCAACCTACAAGCAGACAGGGTCATGTTGGCACCGCCAACCAATAACCTACAAGGAGGATAAATTTCATGCAAAAAGCAATCATCGGCAAGAAAATCGGTATGACACAGATTTTCGATGAAAAGGGAAGAGTTGTTCCCGTAACTGTTGTTGAGGCAGGTCCCTGTGTGGTCACCGCCAAAAAGACAGTTGAAAACGACGGCTACGCGTCCGTACAGCTCGGCTTCGGCGATTTGAAGCCCCACAAGGTCAACAAGCCCATGAAGGGCTTCTTTGACAAAGCAGGCGTAGCACCCAAGAAAACTCTCAAAGAGTTCCGTTTTGCCGACACCGACGCCTACGCTGTGGGCGACCTTGTGAAGGCAGACGTGTTTGCCCCCGGCGACAAGATTGACGTCACCGGCAAGAGCAAGGGTAAGGGAACCGCAGGCGTTATCAAGAGATGGAACTTCCACCGTCTCAAGGAGAGCCACGGCACCGGTCCCTGTGTTCGTCACGGCGGCTCAATCGGTGCCTGCTCCAGCCCGTCCCGCGTTTGGAAGGGCAAGAAGATGGCAGGTCACCTCGGTGCGGAGCGCGTAACAGTGCAGAACCTCACGGTTGTGATGGTTGATGTTGAAAACAACCTGATTGCCGTCAAGGGCGCTGTTCCCGGTCCCAACAAAGGAATCGTTGTTCTCAAAGATTCCGTCAAGGCTTAAGGAAGGGGGATTATAAATGCCTAATATTGCAGTTGTAGATATGGAAGGCAAAAAGGTCGGCTCCGTTGACCTGAGCGATTCCATCTTCGCTATCGAGCCCAACGCGGCAGTGATGCATCAGGTAGTGCTCAGCTATCTCGCTGCGCAGCGTCAGGGCACTCAGTCCGCTCTCACCAGATCTGAGGTTTCCGGCGGCGGCAGAAAGCCGTGGCGCCAGAAGGGCACAGGCCGTGCGAGACAGGGCTCCACACGCGCACCGCAGTGGACTCACGGCGGTATCGTGTTTGCTCCCAAGCCCAGAGATTACAGATTCACTGTGAACAAGAAGGAAAAGAGACTGGCGCTCAAGTCCGCTCTTTCCGTCAAGGCTGCGGAGAACGAAATCATTGTTGTTGATTCCATCGCCACCGGCGAATTTAAGACAAAGAAAATGGTTGCCATGCTCAACGCAGTCGGCGCTGACAAAAAGGCGCTCATCGTGCTGCCCGAGGTTGACACCATGGTTATCAAGTCCGCCGCCAACATTCCGGGCGTCAAGACAGCGCAGGTCAACACCATCAATGTCTATGACATTCTCAATGCTGACAAGCTGATTATCGCCAAGGATGCGGTAAGCAAGATCGAGGAGGTATACGCATGATAGCTCACGACATTATCATTCGCCCGATCATTACCGAAAAAAGTATGCTCGGCGCTGTGAACAAGGTTTATACCTTTGAAGTTGCAAAAACAGCTAACAAAATCGAAATCGCAAAAGCTTGCGAGGCAATCTTCGGCGACAAAATCAAGGTTGCCAAGGTCAACACCGTTTCCGTTCGCGGCAAGTTCCGCCGTCAGGGCAGAAACAACGGCGGTTACACCAAGAGCTGGAAAAAGGCTATCGTAACCCTGACCGAGGACAGCAAGCCTATCGAATTTTTTGAAGGCATGATGTAAGTTTTTCTTTGCGCGGCAAAGAAAAACAACCGGAGACGCATCTCCGGCAAATGTAGTTATGGGAGACGCCACTCCCGCAAAACCATCATGAGGAGAGTGAAACCAAAATGGCAATTAAAGTATATAAGCCGACTATCAATTCCAGAAGAAACATGTCGGTTATTGACTATTCCGGTCTTTCAAAGGTTGCCCCCGAAAAGAGCTTGCTTGCTCCCCTGAACAAGAAAGCCGGCCGTAACAGCTACGGCAGAATCACGGTTCGTCACAGAGGCGGCGGCAACAGAAGAAAATACCGTATCATCGACTTCAAGCGCAACAAGTTTGACGTTGAGGGCACCGTAAAGACAATCGAGTACGATCCCAACCGCTCCGCGTTTATCGCGCTGGTGGAATATGTGGACGGCGAAAAGTCCTACATCCTCGCTCCCGAGGGTCTCAAGGTAGGCTACAAGGTAATCTCCGGCAAGAATGTTGACATTTGGCCGGGCAACGCCCTTCCGCTGACCTCCATTCCGGTCGGTACCTTCGTACACAATGTAGAGCTTTATCCCGGCAGAGGCGCTCAGCTTGCCCGTTCCGCCGGCAACCAGGCTCAGCTCATGGCGAGAGAGGACGGCTACGCGCTGCTCAGACTTCCCTCCAACGAACTGAGAAAGGTTCCCGAAAGCTGCATGGCTACCGTTGGTCAGGTTTCCAACCCCGACCACTTCAACGTGAAGATCGGTAAGGCAGGCAGAAAGAGAAACATGGGCTGGCGTCCCACGGTTCGCGGTTCCGTTATGAACCCGAACGACCATCCGCACGGCGGTGGTGAGGGCAAGTCACCTGTCGGCCGTCCGGGCCCTGTTACCCCGTGGGGTAAGCCCGCACTCGGCTACAAGACTCGCAAGCACAAAAAGCAGAGCGATAAGCTTATCGTAAGAAGAAGAAACGGTAAGTAAGGCGAGAAAGGAGCTTAAACAATGAGTAGAAGTACGAAAAAGGGTCCTTTTGTTCAGCCTGTCCTGCTCAAAAGAGTCCTTGAAATGAACGAAAAGGGCGAAAAGAGAATTCTGAAGACCTGGTCCAGAAGCTCGACAATTTTCCCCGAATTCGTCGGTCATACATTTGCGGTACATGACGGCCGCAAGCACGTTCCGGTATATGTTACAGAAGACATGGTTGGTCACAAGCTCGGTGAGTTTGCTCCCACAAGAACCTTCAAGGGTCACGCCGGTTCAAAAACAAGCAAATAAGCGGAAGGAGAGTATTGCAAATGGAAGCTAAGGCAATTGCGAAATTTGTTCGTATTTCACCCCGCAAGGTTGGCGTTGTTCTTGACCTTATCAGAGGCAAAGACGTCAAGTACGCGGAAGCTGTTCTCAAGCACACTCCCAAGGCCGCTTGCGAGCCGCTTTTAAAGCTGCTCAAGTCAGCTATGGCAAACGCTGAGAACAACCATGATATGGATGTATCCAAGCTTTACATTGCTTACTGCAATGCAACAGCAGGCCCCATCCTTAAAAGAATTCGTCCGAGAGCACAGGGCAGAGCGTTC
>CAMJOD010000053.1 GCA_946407465.1 uncultured Clostridia bacterium | reverse complement strand
TGCGGCTGCCACTCTGCCTGCGGCGGCTCCGGCTGTACCTCCTGCGGCTGCCACTGATTTTCCGCCGGCTGTGTACCGCCGGTCAGCTCCTCTACCCTGGTGCCGCATGCCGGACAAAAGCGCTGGTGCGGCTGCAAGGGCTTGTTACAATTCGGACAATTCATCACACTGCCTCCTGTCAAAAGGGTTAGTCAACGGTGTTTCCGTACACCTGTTTGCCGCTGCTGTCAAAAACATAGATTTCCAACACCACGTTGCGGATGCCGTCCTGCCGGTTCATGTCATAGACGTTTTTGTCGAGCTGTGCGCAGAGATTATCGTAGGTGTCCGGAAGTGTCTCAAAATACTCACTGTTCTCATCTGCGGAGGAATCCAAATTGACGCGGTAACGCGCGCGCAGCGCGTTTTCTTCTCCTTTGACAGAGAGGGTGGTGTGCGCGTCCGCAGCCTGTTTCAGTACTTCCATCATGCCGGACGAACGCGCATACGCCTCCAGCGCGTCCTCAAAGGCAGACGCGGCTGTGGTCTGCGGCGCCTTTGTCTCCGGAACGATGGATTCGGGCGGCGCGATGGTCGGCACTTCATTTTGATTTAACTTTGCGCTGTCGGGTTCGGTCGTGCCTTCCGTGACGGCGGCCGTTCCCTGCGACGTCACCGTCTGAGCCGGAGCGGACGTCTGCTGATTGTTTTGGCGCATTATCAAAAAAAAGGCGACGGCGCCCACACACACAATCAGCACCGCAATGACAATCAGCACGATTTTGGAGCCGTGCCCCCGATCTACGGGCGGCGCCTCTTTTTCGCTGAACACCAAATCGTCATCTATTTTTAAGCCGGACTGCACCGGCTCGCCGCAATGCGTACAGAAAGATAAGTTATCATCAACGTACTGATGGCATTTGGGACAATTCATCCGAAATCCTCCTTGCAATGGTTGGTAGTTTCATAACAGGAAATCTCCAAAGGTCTGCTTTGCAGAGATACCCAATATTATTATACTATATTATTTTGAGAATTGCAAATGTTTTAGCGCAGCTAAACAATATTTTATTGTGGAAAGGTGCGTATATTTTGCCGTTAATGCGGCGCTTTATTACAAATACAAGAAGCTCCCCCGACGAATCGGGGGAGCTTGTATTTGATTGCTGAATTTTACGGAGCGAATCACCATGAACCGTTTATACGGATACCCTTGCCCCATTCGCTAAGGGTGTAGGTGCCGTCCTTCTTTGCGGTCAGACCTTCGGTCTGGTTCCATGCGTTGTTCCAATCCGCCTCGTCGCTGTTCATTCTGACGAAGATCATGTTGTCGTCAACGTTATCGAACACATAGCCCGCGTCGCTCTGCTCGCCTTTGACCCATCTGTCGGCGCCGGTGCCCCAAGTCCAGACGAACCAAAACTCTTCGCCGGTGTCGCACGCGTCAGGCTTTAGGGTGACGGTGTAGCTTGTCGGAGCCGTGGCAGGTTGGGTGTCGGGCTGCGTGGCAGGCAGAATAGTGGGCGTGGCGGCGGCAGGAACAGGGGTTTCCCCGTATCGGCTCCACTTGCCGTCATCATAGACCCAGCCTGCTCCTGGTAGGAAGGAATCCTTGGTCTGCAGCAGGTCGCCGTTGTTGAACACGACCATGTTGTAGTTGTCGGGCGTCTCTGCATACCACACGCCGTTGCCGAGGTCGGTCATTTGTATGCCGAACCATTCGGTGCTCTCGTTGGTATTGCTGTTCCACATATGGGCGTAAACCTTTTCCCAGCCGTCCTTGTTCCTGAAGAAGAAGAAGTTGTTGTCGGCAACGGGCAGCGTTGAACCGGTCGATTCACTCAAATTCTTATTTGGCAGGGTGCTTTCTGTGGTCACACCGCAGTAGCTGCCGGCGTCGCTGAAGCCGGCCAGATAATGCTGCAGCATGGTAATATCGTGAATGTTGATGACCTTGTCTTGGTTGACGTCAGCCGCAAGCAGTTCTTCATCCGTGAAGTCATGCATAGAGGCGAGATACATCTGAATCAGCGTGGCGTCCTTGATAGCAACTCTGCCGTCCAAATCGACGTCGCCAAGCAAAATCTTGACAGGCGGCTCAGTGGGCTGTGTCGCCTCGGTCGGCTTTGTCGGCTCGGTGGGCTGCGTCGGCTCGGTGAGCTCTGTCGGCTCCGTGGGCTCTGTCGGCTCGGTGAGCCCTGTCGGCTCTGTCGGCTCAGTGAGCTCGGTGGGCTCGGTGAGCTCTGTCGGCACAACCGGCTGGGTGGCAGGCATGCCGATTTCTTCCCAAACCGAACCGGCTTTGAGAATCATGGACTTGCCGTTGAGCGGCAGGGCAGCCTTGTCCGCCGGCGGAACGCGGCGTTCGGCTGTGATGTCCTGCTCGGCAAAAACGCACTGCGCGTTCGCCAAGCCGTTGGGAATCGTATAGGCATACACGTTGTTGGTGCCCCTGGTCATGGGCGTGCTCGCCACAAGAACAGAGGTCGGGTTGCCGTTGCTGTCGGCAACCGTCGTATAGACGTAGCAGGTGACCTGCGTCCAGTTGTAGGCGTTGTTGTCAAAGTAGACGGTCTGCGTGGAATACGAGCCGCCGTTCCATGTATTGCCGTCGTAATCATAGCTTGGCGTGTAGGGAGCGGGAGCTCGTGTGGGCGCCTGCGTGGCAGCCGCGGCGGTTGTCGCCGGAGAGGTCGTCGCCGGCGTCGTGGTCACCGGAACGGTAGTTGTCGGGGCAGTGGTGACGGGTGCGGTGGACGCCGCCATCGTGGTTGGTGCGGTGGTTGACCGCGCCGCCTTGGTGGCTTCTACCGCGGCGGCGGCCTGCATAGCCGGCGTGACGGTCGCCTGTGTTGCCTCGGGCGATGTATAAAGAGGTGTAAGTACCTTGCTCTGATGCGTCAATACCCATAAAGCGATTGCGCCGATGCACGCAACCAAAACACCATTCGCAATCAAATAGATTTTGGAGCCGTTTTTCCTTCCAAAACGGCGCATGTGGCGCGGCGCTGTGAAGGTTTCTGTTTCTTCAAACATAAAATCCTTGTCCAGTATCATTTCCGGACCCAGCGACTCACCGCAATGCGGGCAGAAGGTATAATTACCGTCGATGTTCTTGTTACACTTGGGACAATTCATCGCAGCACCTCCTTGCAAATATTGGTGTACAGACTTACAGTAATAATTATTATACTATATATTTTTTTAAAATGCAATATACATTTTTTAATGCAACAATTTTGTAATAAAAATTTTTCCGGCGCAAAGTTTTTTGCTCTGCGCCGGTATTATTGTATTATAGTATGATTGAATTATGCTATTATTTCTCTTTTTTGACGGCGTCGGTCTTGAAAATGAAGTCCACCTTGCCGTCGGTGTTGTCGCCGAGACCGCTGAAGCTCTGATAGTTTTTGGAAGCCTGAATCATCGCCTTGGCTCTGTCCGCAAGCGATGTGAGGTCGCCGTCTACCGCCTTGACAAGCGCGTCCACGCCCTCTTTTTTCAGCTTTTGCATGCCTGTGTCGAGCTGCTGCGCGCCGTTTGCAAGCTGCGTCACGCCGTCAACCAGCGCACCGGCGCCGCTGTTGAGCGTGCCGATTCCGTTATAGAGCTGCAGCATGCCGCCGTCGAGCGTAACCGCACCGGCGTGCAGGGCGTCCGCGCCGTCCTTTAGCTGCGCGGAACCGGCTTTGAGCGTGTCGGCGCCGCTTTTCAGCTCCTTGGTGCCGCCCTTGAGCTGACCGGCTCCGTAGGCAAGCGACTGTGTGCCGTCCTTGAGCGAAACGGTGCCGCCGAGAATCTCCTGCGCACCGGCGTTTGCCTGATTTACGCCGTCGGTGTAGCTGATGACGCCGTAATAAAAGCCGCTGTAGCTGTCGAGCTGCGCCTTGAGCGCCTGCAGCGATTGTCTGCCGCCTGCCGCCTTTTGAACGCCCTCGGCAATCTGCGCCTGCACCTCGTCGCTCTGCATATTGGTTTCGATAAGCGCGGCTGCCTGCGCGTCGGTCTCGGCGTCAATGGTTTCGTCCATGCCTGCCATCTGTGACGCGATTGCGCCGCTGACCTGCATCTGCACCTCCTCGGGCACCTGACCTGCCGCGACTGCCGCGTCGTAGCTGTCGCTGTCCAGTCCGAGACCTGCCGCCGCCAAAACGCCGTCGGTCACCTGCTTTTTGACCTGCGCCTCAACCGCCTGACGAATCACGCCGCGCTGGCTGTTGACAGTCGCGCTGACGGTTTTGTACGCTGTCTGATAGGCGAGCTTCTGCGCGTTTTCGTCGCTGAGCTGTTCTGTCAGCGCGTCCAGCGTGTCGGCGTAGCCGTCGATGGTCAGCGAATCCGCACTCAGTCCGGCTGCCGCAATCTGCTTGTCAGCCTCGGCGAGCAGGGTTTGGAACACCTGACGCGCACCGCTCACCAGTGTGGAGCTGTTGGCGGAGATTTGGCTCAGACCGCCTGCGAGGGTGCCGATGTAGCCCTGCAGGGTTGCCACGCCGTCGTCGAGCTGACCGGCGCCGCCAGCCAAATCGCCTGCGCCGCTTTGCAGCTTGCCTGCACCGCTTTGCAGCGCCGTCACACCGCCGTCAAGCTTTTCGGCGCCGTCGGACAGGTCGCCTGCACCCTTGGCAAGCGCCGCGCTGCCGTCCTTTAGCTGCTCCGCGCCGCTGTAGAGCTCCTTTACGCCGTCAATCAGCTCGCCGGATTTGTCGAGGAGCGTGCTCAGTCCGCTGTAGAGCTGCGAGGTGCCGTCCGCCAGCTTATTCACGCCGTCGGTCAGCTCGCCGAGCTTCTTTTTCAACTCGTCCGTCTTTTTGTCGAGCTTGGCGGTGTCGATGTCGTTGAACACCTGATTGGTGGCGACGGTCAGCGTGGTCGCCAGCTCAAAGTCCCTGACGTCGGCGGTAACCTCCACGGTGTCGGGCAGCTTGATTTTGTCCTCGTCCAGACCGAGGGATTCCTGCATGCCCGGCAGCGCAAAGCCTGCCACATAGGTGCGGCTGCCGTCGTTGATCACCTTGCCGTTGGAGACGGTGACGTTGCTGTATTTTTCATTGTCGAGCATCATGCCCGTGAGCATGACAAAGGGCACATATATCTTCTCTTTTTTGCCGTTGATCGTCACTTCCTCGGACTGACGGTTGGTGTAGGTAAAGGTCATTTTGAGCTTGCCGCTTTTGCCGCCCAAATCCTTTGGCGCGACCGCGGCGCCGTCGAGCTCATAGCGAATCGAAACGCCGACCGGCAGCTGTTCGGAGGAGGTGCCCTTGTAATAAATATCGTTTCCGTCGGCGCCCCATTCCACCATCTTTTTCTCGTTGATGGTGTAGGTCTCGTCGCCCTTGGTGTTCTCAATGTCCTTCAAATCGCTCTTGTCGGCGACGGTTTTTGCCTTTTGCGGATTCTTTATCCAGTCGCTGACAATCACCTTTTGCGGCGTGCCGTCGGCGTCGGCAATCACATAGACGGTCTCCTCCTTGGAGAACCGCTTGCTGTCGGCTGCCGCGTCCGCCGGTTTTGCCTTGGCAGTGTCTGTTGCCGTTGCCGCGGCGGCTGCCGCAGGCGCGTTTTTCTCCACACCGGCGGAATATGCCGTGACGCCGACGGTGCAGCAGAGAATCGTCATGGTCATGGTCGCCGAGAGAACCTTGGGAAGATGCTTTTTTAGCCACTTGATTTGCTGAGATTTTTTCATCTGTTAACCCTCCGTTTTCGTTTTTTTGTTTTTGAAGCCGATGGTGGTCACGCCGATCAGCTTGTCAAACAGCATGAACATGGCAGGCAGGAACACTGCCACGCAGAACAGGCTGATGAGCGCGCCGCGCGCCATGAGTGCGCAGAGCGAGCTGATCATGTCCACCTCGGAATAGACAGCCACGCCGACGGTTGCCGCAAAGAGTCCCATCGCGCTGACGATGATGGACGGAAGCGAGGCGGCAAGCGCGGTCTTGACGGCTTCTTTTTTTTCGTTGCCGAGCGAGCGCTCCTTTTTGTAGCGCGTCGTCATCAGAATCGCGTAGTCCACCGTGGCGCCGAGCTGAATCGTACTGATGCAAATCGGCGCGATAAAGGGCAGCGACTCGCCCAGATAATGCGGCAGCCCGAGGTTGATAAAAATTGCCAGCTCAATGACCGCCACCAGAATGATTGGCAGCGAAATGCTCTTTTCGACCAGCGCGATAATGATAAAGATAGCGACAATCGAGATGGTGTTGACGGTTGCAAAGTCCACCGAGGTGATGTTGATCAGGTCGTTGGTGCAGGCTGCCTCGCCGACCAGCAGACCGTCGGGGTCGTATTTTTTGATGATTTGATTGAGCGCCTTGACCTGCCTGCCCATCTCGTCGGTCGCGGTGCGGTATTCGGAGCTGAGCAGCATCAGCTCCCAGCGGTCGCTCTTGAGAATGCCCGAAACCGATTCGGGAATCATCTCCTCGGGAACAGAGGAGCCGACAAGGCTTTCGAGCCCGATGCAGAACTTGATGCCGTCGGTCTGCTTAAATTCCTCCTGCATATGCCGCACGTCGCCGGACGGCAGCTTGGCGTTGACCAACACCATGTGGGTGCTGCCCATGTCAAACTCCTTTTCCAGCTTGCTGTTGGCAATCACGTTGGGCATATCCTCCGGCAGGCTGCGCGACAGGTCGTAGTAGACCTCGTCGTTGGTCTTGCTGTAGCCGTAGTAGGCAGGCACCGCCAGCGCGGCAAAGAGTATCAAAAAGACGGGAAAAACTTTGACCACACCCGACGCGAGCTTTTTTGCCGGCGGAATCAGCGACCGGTGCATGGTCTTGGCGAGCGGCTTGTCGAGCACCAAAATCATGGCAGGCAGCACGGTCACACAGCCGAGCACACCCAGCAACACGCCCTTTGCCATGACGATGCCGAGGTCGCGGCCGAGCGTAAAGGTCATGAAGCAGAGCGCGATAAAGCCTGCCACGGTGGTGACGGAGCTGCCGATGACCGAGACAAAGGTCTCCTTGATGGCAAGCGCCATTGCCTCCTTGTGGTCGGCGCAGTGCTGCTTGTGCTCGCCGTAGCTGTGCCACAAAAAGATGGAATAGTCCATGGTGACAGCCAGCTGCAGCACCGCCGAAAGCGCCTTGGTGATGTAAGAAATCTCGCCCAAAAAGAAGTTGGAGCCGAGGTTGAGCAAAATCGAAATGCCGATTCCGGCGAGAAACACAAACGGAATCAGCCAGTTGTCCAAAAACAGCAGCATCGCCGCGACGGCAAGCACCACCGCGATGGCGACATACACCGCCTCCTCGCGCTCACACAAATCGCGCAGGTCGGTCACCATGGCGGAAATGCCCGAAACCAGACAGTTTTTTCCGGCTATCGCGCGGATTTTTCCGATAGCGTCCATCGTCTCGTCCGCGGAGCTGGAGGTGTCAAAGAACACCGCCACCAGCGTGTCGCTGTCGGCGTTAAAGGCGTGATAGACGTCGTCCGGCAGCAGCTCCGCCGGAACGGAACCGCCCGTGACGTCGCTGTAGGCGAGCACGCTGGCAACGTGGTCAACCTCCTTGATTTCGCCGGTGACGGCGCTGATTTGCCTGTCGTCCATATCCTCAAAAATCAAAAATGAAAACGCGCCCTTGCCAAAGTCCTCCAGCATATACTTCTGTCCCTTGACCGTGTCGAGGGTGTCGGGCAGGTAGTTGAGCATGTCGTAGTTGACGCGCGTGAAAATCATGCCGAAAACCGACGGAATCAGCAGCAGCAGCGCGACAACCAAAATCAAAACGCGGCTTTTGACAACCGCTTTGCCGAGCTTCATGTTTCATACTCCTCTCATATTTTTCATTTTACAGTATAAGCATGAAGCCGAAAAAAGAAACGTGCATTTTGTTTTGTCTGCATGATTTTCAGACATTCCGCCCTTTTTGACTAGTTAGTCTAAGCTAACACCTGTCCAAAAAAGCACGCCCAGAAACCGGTAGCCGCCGGTCCCTGCGCATAAATTTATTCATATATTTTATACATATATATAGTATACGGACGCCGGACTTGCTCAGCGCTCTATTTTGCCGCTCATCGGCACATACGGCACCACCGTGCCGCTTGCGAGCGACTTGGGCACGTCGATGATGCGCTGGTTGCTCGAGCCCCTAAATTGCAGGCTGATGTTATGGAGCGCCTGCACAAATTCGCCGTCCACCAGCACGTCAATCAGCGAGAGCATTTCGTCGGTTTCGGCACAGCGCGCGCGGCTGTCGGAGAGCAGCTCCGCGTCGAACAGGTAGCCGGTGTAGCACCAGACGGTTTTGTCGGGAAACCGCGCCTTGACGCGCCGCAAAAACGGCAGCAGCGCCGCCTGATTCTGCGGCTCAAACGGCTCGCCGCCCAGCAGCGACAGTCCGTTGATATAGTCGGGCTTTAGCTCCGCGAGCAGCAGCTCCTCGGTCTCGGCGGTAAAGGGCTTGCCGAAGGAAAAGTCCCAGGTCTCCCTGTTAAAGCAGTTTTTGCAGTGGTGGGTGCAGCCCGACACAAACAGCGACACGCGCACACCCTCGCCGTTGGCTATATCAAAATTCTTGATTTCTCCGTAATTCATCCTTATTCACCATGCGCAAAAGGCTCCCTGCATCAGGAAGCCCTTTCGCCTTATTTTTATCAGAGGTGCAATACGCGTTCCCGAATCTCTTGTGTTCTTCCCTGGTTCCAGAACTGCGTGCCGATGTAGCCGCAGGTTCTGCGCGCGACGTTCATCTTGTCCTGGTCGCGGTTGCGGCAGTTGGGGCACTCCCAAACCAGCTTGCCGTCCTCCTCGACAATCTGAATCTCGCCGTCGTAGCCGCAAACCTGGCAGTAGTCGCTCTTGGTGTTCAGCTCCGCATACATAATGTTTTCGTAGATAAACTTCATCACCTGCAAAACAGCCGGCAGGTTTTGCTGCATGTTCGGCACCTCCACATAGCTGATGGCGCCGCCGGGCGAGAGTGCCTGAAACTCGCTTTCGAGCTTGAGCTTGTCAAACGCCGAGATGTTCTCGGTGACGTGAACGTGGTAGCTGTTGGTGATGTAGTTGCGGTCGGTCACGCCCTTGATGATGCCAAAGCGCTTTTGCAGGCACTTGGCGAACTTGTAGGTCGTGCTCTCCAGCGGCGTGCCGTAGATGCTGTAGTCGATGTTCTCGGCAGCCTTCCACTTGGCGCAGTAGGCGTTGAGCTGCTTCATAATCTCCAGACCGAGCGCCTTGCCCTCGTCCTCGGTGAGCTTTTTGCCAATCAGACTGTAGACGCACTCCCACAGTCCGGCATAGCCGAGCGAAATGGTGGAGTAGCCGCCGTAGAGCAGCGGGTCAATCGTCTCGCCCTTTTTGAGACGTGCCAGCGCGCCGTACTGCCACAAAATCGGCGCCGCGTCGGACAATGTGCCCTTGAGACGCTCGTGACGCGCCTGCAAAGCGCGGTGACAAAGCTCCATGCGCTCGTCAAAAATCTGCCAGAATTTGGTCATGTCGCGGTTGGCGGACAAGCCGATGTCCACCAGATTGACCGTGACAACGCCCTGGTTAAAGCGGCCGTAATACTTGTGCTTGCCGGGCACATAGTTGAGCGCGTGCGCAATGTTGCCCACACCGGCGTCGGTAAAGCGGTCGGGCGTCAAAAAGCTGCGGCAGCCCATGCAGGTGTAGACGTCGCCCTTGAGCTCGAGCATCACCTTTTCGGAGATATAGTCGGGCACCATGCGCTTGGCGGTGCACTTTGCCGCCAGCTCGGTGAGGTACCAGTAGCGGCTGTCCTCGTGAATATTGTCCTCCTCCAGCACATAAATCAGCTTGGGGAACGCCGGTGTGATCCACACGCCTGCCTCGTTCTTGACGCCGATGTAGCGCTGCTTGAGGGTCTCCTCAATAATCAGGGCAAGGTCCGCCTTTTGCTGCTCGTTTTCGGCTTCGTTGAGGTACATATACACCGTGACAAACGGCGCCTGACCGTTGGTGGTCAGCAGGGTGACAACCTGATACTGAATCGTCTGCACGCCGCGGTTGACCTCCTTGCGCAGACGCTCCTCCACGATGGCGCTGAGCTTTTCTTCGCTGACCTCCACGCCCATCTCCTCAATCTCGGCGAGGGTTTCCTTGCGGATTTTTTCGCGCGAGACCTGCACAAACGGCGCCAGGTGGGTCAGGCTGATGCTCTGACCGCCGTACTGGTTGCTCGCCACCTGCGCGATAATCTGCGTCGCGATGTTGCAGGCGGTCGAAAAGCTGTGGGGCTTTTCAATCAGCGTGTCGCTGATGACGGTGCCGTTTTGGAGCATATCCTCGAGGTTGACGAGGTCGCAGTTGTGCATATGCTGGGCAAAATAATCGGAATCGTGAAAATGAATCAAGCCCTGCTTGTCAGCCTCCACAATGTCGGGCGGGAGCAGCATTCTGCGCGTCAGGTCGCGGCTGACCTCGCCTGCCATATAGTCGCGCTGCACGCTGTTGACGGTCGGGTTTTTGTTGGAATTTTCCTGCTTGACCTCTTCGTTGTTGCACTCAATCAGCGAGAGAATGCGGTTGTCGGTGGTGTTCGCCTTGCGAATCAGAGAGCGGTTGTAGCGGTAGCGCACATAGCGGCGCGCCAGCTCAAAGGCGCCCTTTGCCATCAGCTGGTCCTCCACCATGTCCTGAATCTCCTCCACAGACACGGCGCGCTTGATTTTGTTGCATTTATACTCCACATAATCGGCGATGTCAACAATCTGCTCGTCGGTGAGAAACGGCGTGTCGGAGGAGCTGTTTGCCTTGCGGACGGCGTTGATGATTTTGTCAACGT
Source organism: uncultured Clostridia bacterium (assembly GCA_946407465.1). Classification (GTDB taxonomy): domain Bacteria; phylum Bacillota; class Clostridia; order Oscillospirales; family Acutalibacteraceae; genus Ruminococcoides. The sequence goes on along the minus strand of CAMJOD010000053.1, from coordinate 2,301 downwards.
TAAACGTCTCTTCCGAACCGTTTCGCTTAATAATCTTCATAGTTCTGACCTTCCTTTATCACGTTAATTTCGTTATTATCATTTTAGAACGGTTCTGTGACCGTGCGAGATTTATTATACATCATCTGTGCGAAAAATGCAAGCCCCTTTTGAGCCAATAACACAATATATAGTGTTCTAAAAAAGAAATAAACACATGATATTGGAATTTTGTAACCGCTTGACAAAAACTTAACACACCTCGAAAACGGCGTAGCCATGCGGTTTTCGGGGTGTGTCGTCCAAAATCTGACAGCGCGAGGGCGGCTGCTTCTGATGAAATTTTAGTGTCTGTAATTAATTTATGCGTTTTTTGAGCCACTACATCTTGCGGTGTGTTTTTGCCGCAGGCACTATATCTGCTCTCCGCTTCTGCGCGAAAAAATGCAGCCGCAGTAGTTTTGGCGGTAGAGCTCAAATTCGCGCGAAAGCTCGACCGAGCGCTTGTAGCCGCCGCGCTTTTTGAAGTCGCTCCACAGCCACGGCACGCCGTATTTTGCGCCTGCTTCGGCGCCGATTTCGTTGAGCAGCGCGGCGTTTTTGAGCGGACTGATGGTCAGGGTGGTGGTAAAGTAATCAAAGCCCTGCTCCCTTGCCTTTTTGGCGCTCGCCTCCAGCCGCAGGCGAAAGCACTCCCGACACCGCAAGCCGCCCTCCGGCTCCTGCTCCAAGCCCTTGACCGCGGCAAAAAACTCCTCGGGATGGTAGGCGCTCTCGGTGAGCCTGACGGGATGCTTGAATTCCTTTAGAGAGAGGAACCGTTTTTCCTCGCGCAGCCGGTATGCATATTCCTCTTTGATCGAGATATTCGGATTGTAGTAGTAGACCGTGATGTCAAAATATTCGGAGAGATATTCGAGGCAGTAGCTCGAGCACGGCGCACAGCAGACGTGCAGCAGCAGCTTGGGCACCTCACCGGCTCGTTGGTGCTGCGCGATGACGCGGTCGAGCTCCCTTTGATAATTCATCTTGTTCATAGGCGCACCAAATATGCCAGCAGCTCGGCTGCCGTGTCGGCAACAAAGGGCGCGCCGGCGTTTTGCAGCTCCGCCTTGCCGCGAAAGCCCCAGCTCACGCCTGCCATCTGCATGCCGCCGTTTTGCGCGGTGAACACATCCACGTCGCTGTCGCCGACATAGACGCACGCCTCCGGCTCTGCGCCGTGCAGCGCCAGTATCGCATGCAGCGCGGCGCCGTCGGGCTTGCAGGGATATGCGGGCTTTTGTCCCCACGCCTCGGCAAAGGTGTGGTGGGGAAACGCCTTTTGCAAAATTCTGCCGACAAACTCGTCCGGCTTGTTGGAGAGCACCGCCGTCAAGATACCGTGCGCCGCCAAGCCGTCCAGCAGTGCGCCGCAGCCCGGATAAGCCGCGGTGTTGTCGTGACAGTGGAGGGCGTATTCCCTGTTGAATACCTCCGTCACCCGATCGAATTTTTCGCTGTCGTCCGCCGCGTCGCCCATGGCACGCCTGACGAGCATCGTCCTGCCGTTGCCGACAAAGGTGCGGTAACGCTCCACCGGATGCGCAGGCAAACCGACGGCGCGCAGACCCTTGTTGACATTGAGCGCCAAGTCGGTCAGCGAATCGACCAGCGTGCCGTCGAGGTCAAAGATCACCATTTTTATCATCAGTTCAGCCCCTTTTCCATTTGAAAGAGGATCGCGCGGCAGGGCGCTGCCTCCAGACCGCCGAGCTTGACGGGAAAGGCGCAGAGGTCATATTCGCCGTCGTCCACCGCGTCGAGATCCAAATTTTCGAGCACCACGATACCGGCACGCGCCAGCTCGCGGTGCGGCTTGACCTCGTCATAGGCAGGCGCGATGGAATCGGCGTCGGTGCCGACCAGCACCACCTTGCTCTCCGCCAGCACAATGGCGGCGGAGTGCGACAAAAACGTCTTGCCGTTGCCGTGAAAGAGGACTCTGCGCTTGCAGTAGGGCAGCAGCCGCTCCAAATCCTTGCCGGTCAAAACGCCCTCCACACTGATAACCGTACACTTGCCGTAGAAGGTGTTCAGCCGCATATCGTCCACCGGACTGCCCTCCTCCCAAAAGTGCAGCGGCGCGTCGATATGCGTGCCGGCGTGGACGCACATCGAAACGGCGGACAGGTTGTAATCGTCTCCGTCCTCCATGCTCCGAACCGCCGTCACCTCGGTTTCGGGGTCGCCCTCATACACAGGCGTCGTCAGCGTATCGCGTGAAATATCGTGAATAATCATACCATTTCCCCCTTTTCTCTATTGTAGCACACAACAAGC
>CAMJOD010000052.1 GCA_946407465.1 uncultured Clostridia bacterium | reverse complement strand
TCCCAAACCAGGCGCGCTACCAGCTGCGCTACACCCCGATTGTTCGGTCTTGCAACAGCTTATTTATTATAGCCCACTTTTGCAAAAATGTCAAGCCCATCACGCAGAAAATTTATGATTCCTGCAAATTATCCTTCATTTTCTGCCAAGCGCGCGTTCTGTCATCTTGTTGCGCAGCAAGCGCACCAGCAAACACATCAGGCAAGTCGCCGTGAAGATAACCGGCACGGTGATATACCACCTGCCGCCTTGGTTAAAGGCGTAAAAATCCATCCAGTTCTCAAAAACCAGCACCTGCAAAAAATAGACCGTGCCGTAAACAGCCATCGGCACCATGCCCAAAAAGGACTGCGCAAGGCTGAGCTTTCTGTCCGCTTCCAAAAACACGAACGACACAAACGACAGCACCGGCGCCGCCACGTGCATGTGAAAGGCTGTGCCGCCTAGCTGCTGCGCGGCGCCGTAGATTGGCACCAGCAGGCACATGACCGTGCAAAAGGTCAGCATCAGCGAAATCACGCCCATAAATTTGAGCAGCATAAACGGCTTGGCGATGTCCGTGCGCTTGCCGCGCAGCTTTTGAACGTCGCACACCGCCACCAACGCCGCAGCGACTGCTGTCAGCAGGTTGGAATCGGTTGTAAAAAAGCGCAGGCTCTGCCAGCCGTTTTCGATAACCCTGCTTTTTACAAAGAAATAGGAGATGAAAACGCCCGTTGTCACCAGAAAAATCACGCAGTTGCAAATCAGCGAAAGAATTGTTTTTGTTTTTGCCTTGTCCGTCATGGTGCCGCCTCTATCGGATTGCCGAGAGCTTGTAGGCAATCTCGCTCGCCTTGTTCAGATACGCCTTGCAGCTGTACTGTTCGGCGTCCGCCTTGCTGCGGAAGCCCCAGCCGTAGAGCGCGGCGGCAAAATCCATGCCGACCTCCTCCGCCGCGACGGCGTCCACATAGCTGTCGCCCACAAAGAGCGCGTCGGACGGCTCAACCGCCAAATCGGCGCAGACCTTGCGCAGCATGTCGGTCTTTTCCATTTCTTTTTCCACATTGGTGGCGCAAACCGTGTCAAACAGCTCGCCCACAAAGCTGTAGACAGCCAGCATGTTGTTGATAAATTTCTCGTTCTTCTGGGTGACAATCGCCAGCTTGCAGCCCTCTTTTTTGAGCGTTTGCAGCGATTCGGCAATGCCGTCGTAGAGGAGAATCATCTCCTCGCCCTTCATGGAATAGAGCTTGCTGTACTGGTTCATGGCGTACTCGATTTCGTCCTCTTTCATGCCGTAGAGGTTCATAAAGCCCTGCTCCAGCGAAACGCCGATCACGCCGTAGAGCGCGTCGTGCGCCACAGGCGTGTAGCCCATTGAAAGAGCGGTTGTGTTCATGCAATAGAGAATGCCCGGCGCGGTATCCGCGATGGTACCGTCAAATCCTAAAATGATCAGTTTTTTCATATTATGTTCGCCTGCCGTTCCGTAATCCGTTTTGCAATGGTTCTTTGTATGATTATATAGGCAATACCGCATAATTCAGGTGTGCGGATTGCGCAGTAAGATTTTTCGTCAGGTTGTACAAATAAATTGAGGTAAGGCTGTCGCCTTGCCGAGATTTTTTGGGCAAGCTGACGGAATAAGATTCAAGCAAGCCGTGCGCCTTGAATTGTGCGGTGTTGCCTATACTAATTATAGCATAAAATTGCAGAATTACAATAGTTTTTCGATTGACATTCTACAGGTTAAGGTATAAAATTGTTTTGTATATTTTCGCTCGGTCCTCCCGCACAAACGGCTTGCTTTGTTTGTGCGGGAGGGCAGGGTAATTTGTATTATATCGGAAAGGCTATCTTTATATGAGCAATACAAAAAAAGCCAAGAAAAAAATCAAACCGGTCAGCGAGCGCTACACGCTGACAAACATCTTTGTCAATTTGTTTCTGCTGGTGATGTTCGCGGTGTTTCCGCTGTTTGTCAATTTGACGTTTGACGCGGGCTTTCCCTTTATCCACTTTGACAGGGGCTACTACGCCATTCGCCATCAAAAATATTATTTTCTGATGGTGCTGAGCGCCGCCGCCGTGATTGCGGAGGTGATGCTGGTGCTCACGCGCAGCTCGCAGGCGCAAAAGGACGACAATCCGAAAACAAGACCGCTGCTCGCCGACATGAGCTTTACGGACTACGCAATGCTGGCGTTTGTGCTCGCCTGCGCGGTTTCGACGGTGCTGTCGGAGCACATCGAGATGGCGTTCTTTGGAGAGGTGACCATTGCCGGTGCGTCGCACGGCCGCAACAACGGTCTGCTGCTGATGCTGATGTATGCCGCCGTCTATTTTATGATAACGCGCTGCTGGAAGTATAAGGAATATGTGTTTGTGGGGCTGGCGGTCACAAGCGGCATTGTGTCGCTGCTGGCGGTGCTCAACACGTATTATATCGACCCTCTCAACATGTTTGCGCTGTTTGAGAACGACGAAAAGGTTTTCAACGATTTTTTGACAACCATCGGCAACAAAAACATGTTTTCGAGCCACCTCTGCGTCACCCTGCCGGTGGTGGTCACGATGTTTGTACACAGCGAAAACAAGCTGTTCAGGGCGATCTATCTCTGCGCCGCGGCTTTGGGCGGCATGGCGTTTGTCGCCTGTGACAGCGACTCGGCAGTGCTGGGACTCGGCGTCTTTTCCGCTGTGTTTGCGGTCGTCTATGCGCGCCGTCTGCGCCGTCTCAAAAGATTTTTGCTCACGCTGACCGTCCTGCTCGGCAGCGTCAAGCTGCTGGGACTCATCACGGCGGCAGGCGCATCCCACAAAAAGCTCGAGGCGATTCCCTACAAGCTCATGACCGCCGACGCAGCCTATTTGGTTCTCGCTTTTCTCGCGGTGCTGACGGTCGTGCTGTACCTGCTCGATTACAAAATGCCCGACAGGGTTCTGCCGCGTGCCGTGCCGGTCGTACTCGGCAGTCTGCTGGGCTTGGCGGCGCTCGGCGGCTTGGGAACGGTCATTTACTTTACCGCCATCGACACCAAAGCCGATTTGGGAGAGCTTGACCGCACGCTGCGCTTCAGCGACAGCTGGGGCACGCACCGCGGCTTTATGTGGAACAAGGCGCTCGAGGAATTTGGCAGGCTGAACTTTGTCCAAAAGCTGTTCGGCACCGGTCCCGAGACCTTCTACTACACCTTTTCGCCGCACTTTGCGGAGCTGTATGACCGCTTCGGCGACGGCTCCACCGACGCGGCGCACAACGAATATATCAACTATCTGCTGAATATCGGCATCGTCGGCTTGGCGGCGTATCTCACCCTTGCAGGCAGTGTGCTGGCGCGTGCCTTCAAAGCCGCAAAGCACAATCCCGTCACGCTCGTGTTCGCCTCGGCGGTCGTTGCCTATTTGGCGCAGGCTGTCGTCAACATCGCGCTGCCCATTGCCACGCCGCTGTTCTTCATCTTCGCGGCGCTGTGCGAGGCAGGCGCGAGAACCGTATTCAACAAAAAGGAGGAGACCGCATGATTCGCAGAGCTGAGGACAGAGACATTCCGCAGGTGCTGTGCCTGCTCGAACAGGTCAACCGCGTCCACCATGACATTCGCCCCGACCTGTTCCGTCTGACCACCAAATACACCGGGGAAGAGCTGCGCCGCATTTTTGCGGACGACGAAGCGCCGGTCTTTGTGTATGACGAAAACGGACAGGTGCGCGGCTACATCTTCACCGTCCTGCTCGACCACAGCCATAACCACATGCTCACGCCGATTAAGGAGCTGTATATCGACGACCTCTGCGTGGACGAAACGGCAAGAGGCAAGGGCGTTGCGACCGCGCTCTACCGGCATGTGCTGGACTTTGCCAAGGCAAACGGCTGCTACAATGTGACGCTGAACGTCTGGACAGGCAACGACGGCGCACTGGCGTTTTATCAAAAGATGGGCATGCAGCCGCAAAAGACAAAGCTGGAAGCGATTGTCGGCTGTTAGTGAACGGATAAAAAGAACAAGGAAAAGCCTTCCCATTTTGGCAACGGGAAGGCTCTATTTATGCTATTATTTCACATTTTGGTATGCGGAAGCACAGCCGGACAACCGCAAGGTTGCCCCTGCGACTGCCGGGAAGAAAGACCGCAACGCCTTTTCTCACAGCCAATTACGGCATTACGAATCAGAAATCAGATGCAGCACCCTATTGATTCATTCGGGTCGCCGGCGTTTCGGGATAACCGCGCTGTCCGTCCCGACCAAAATTTTACACTTTCCGCTTTTCACTTTCAATTGCTCATGCGCTAACAGCTAATTCTCCATATCCGCCATGATGCGCTGCAAAGAGGTCACGTCGCTGATATTCACGCCTGCGCCGTTTGCGTCGGCAAGCTCCTGCTGCAAAGCGGTCAGGTCGCAAAATTCCGCCAGATAGCGCTGCACCAGGGTGATGTCGCCGACGGTGAAGGCGCCGTCGCGGTCAACGTCGTGCGCGACCTTGGAGCCGGTGTAGTCGGCGTACATCTCGTTGGAGAGCCAAGCCGCGCGGTTGAGCAGCCAGTCGCTCGCGTAATTGTACATGCCGGTATATGTCTGCGTATAGCGCTTGTTGACGCCGGTGGTGTAGGCGCCGGTGTAGAAATCAAACGACGCCCTGCGCATGGGATTGCGGCTTGCAATCCAGCTGCCGGTGTTGAGCAGCCAGCCGCTTGTGTAGTTCATGTCGGCGCTGTCGCGCAGCAGCGCAAAATACTGCTCGCTGCTGTACAGCTCGCCGCCGACAGCCGCGTTGTCGGTCGTGCCGGCAAAGTGACGGAGCGCCGGCATAAAGTTCTCAAACCAAACCCTTGTCGCGGTTGCCTGCACCTCTTTGTTGCGCGCCAGATTATTGATGATGTTGTAGGACATGGTTTCTCGGCTGCTCTTGCCCTTGTAGCGGCACCACCAGCCGGTATAGGCGGTGTAATCGCTCACGCCCATATCCTGAAGGTCGCGCGCGACGCCGTTTGCGTTGCCGAGGGAGTTGTCATAGTCCCAGACCGGCGAGCCGAAGAATTTCCAGTCGCCGTTTGCGTCCTGCTTGTAGGTGAAGAAGGTGCTCGAAACACCGGAATCCCAGTTCTTGCCCAGCTCATTAATCAAATAGAGCTTTGCCGCCGAATCCAAATCAATCAGTCCGGCAATCGAGGTGGTGGTACGGCGCGTGGCGGTGCGGCAGGTCGAGAGCAGGGTGTTGAATCTGGTGCGCACAGCTTCCTTTACTTCGTTATAGCCTGCCTCGCCCGGGTCGATTTCGGGCGCCTTGATGGTCACCTTGACGCCGCCGTCGCAGGTGACATAGTAGTCGTCGCCGCCTGCGCTCGCGTCTACCTCTGCAATAAACGGAAATTCCGCGTTGACGGTGCCGTCCGCGTTCAGATATTCGTCGCCGCTTATATCAGTGACAAGGCTGCCTTCCTCCACCTTTTCCACCATCTGATACACGCCCCAATAGTAGCCGTTGACATAGAAGTCCACAAACCGCGAATCGGACGCGTAGGGCATGCCGACCGCGTCGGACAAATCATACAAAATCCGGTTGCGTGCCAGCGAGTCGTCCTGATAGTTGGGCAGGAGCGAATACTTTTTGTTCTTCGCCATGCCGCCTACCGAGACCTTTTTGTCATAGGTGATGTTGTAGCCCTTTTTCGGCTTATCCCACGAGGTGTTGCCGCGGCCTTTGATTTTTTTGACAGCCGTGTTGTCAATCGTCCCGTCAGGCGAAACAATCGCGCCGGTGGCTACGGAGGAACGGCTCTTGTCGGCGTTGAGATACGTCATCAAATCGGTGCCGCTGCCGTCCGCGTCGGCTTGGTTGACATAGACAGCCGCCTCAGCCGAGGAGCGCATATATTTTAGGGTATAGGTTCTGCCCTGCGCGGTCACGGTGCAGCTTTCGTCCGTGCTGTAGGGAACCGTTTTGGTCTCACCTGCCGGAATGGTAACGCCGCCGAGCGTGACGCTGCCGTCAAACGCGTTGTAGATTTCGAGCCTCTCGCCGTCGGCTGCCGACGGAAGGAAGAAGTATTTTTCGCTTGTGTTCGCCTCATAAAAGCTCTCGTCATGGACGCTCTGCCACATCTGCCACGCCTCGCCGTCCTGCGCACCCGTCACGGCATGGACATACAATGCCGCCTGCGTTTGCAGTCCCGAGGGCACCGCCGCCTCGTCCTGCGCAGCCTGTGCGCCGCACACCGAAAAAGCGCCTGCTGCCACGGCGACGGACAGAAAAACCGCCGCTGATTTCTTCATATGATTTACGACCTTCCTAATAAAAATTGACAATAATTTCGCGTGATTATTGATTATTTTTATAATATCACAGGTTTTTCACATAAGCAAGCACAATGTGATATTTTTTTGAGAATTTTCATAATAGGCTTTATTTTTTCAAATGTTTTTGCTATAATGCTATTGAGAAAACATATCGGTTGGAATGGTATGTATGAAAAACAAAAAAGGACGTGTTTCCATGAAGAAGAATCAATTTAACAAAAAACGCTTCGGCGTCACGCTGGTCGCGGTGCTGACCGCCTCCGTATTGGCGGCAACCGCGCTGGCAGGCTGCGGCGGCAAGACCGAGTCCGGCGAAAAGAGCGTTGTCACCGAAACCCAAGAGGTGACGATGGTTGCCAACGGCGTTTATGTGGACGCAAACGGCAACGCCATCACCGACCCCAACGGCAATCCGATTCCTGCCACCACCGGCGCCGCGGCAAGCCAGACCTCCAAGGCGCAGTCCACCGCACAGTCCAAGGCGGAGAGCAAAGCTGAATCCAAGGCGGCAAGCCAAGCGGCAAGCAAGACCGAGAGCAAGTCACAGAGCAGCGCCGCACAGAGCGCCGCAAGCGAGGGCTCGCGCAAGACAACGCCGTCCGGCGCCAAGGACAGCACCGCGACCAAATCGACCACCAAGGAGGACAGCGCCGCCAAGGAGCTGACCATCGGCGGCAAGTCGTATAAGGTCGGCGACAAAATCAAGTGTACCTACTACCTGATGGTGCCCAACACCATGCTCAACTTCCAGGGACGCGTGGTCTACGACAGCAAAATGCTCAAAAAGACCGGCGCCTATCTGATTGCGCCTGCGAGCTACAACGCGCTGCTCAACCCCGATTTGGACGGACGCGTGGTGTTCAACGGCTCCAATCTCAGCGGCTACGACTTCACCTCACCCGGCTATGACTTCCTTGTTGTGGAATATGAGGTGCTCAAAACCGGCACAACCGACCCGGCGCTCACCTTTGAGGTCATCACCGACACCAACGACAAGGTATATTGCGACAGCAACGGCGCGCTCACCAACGGCGCCAAGGCATGGGCAGTGTATGAATAACTGAATCCGTCACCGTTTCGCGGCGCCAACCGGCTTTGGCGCCGCGGTTTTTGTGTCCTTATGACCGCAAAAAGGGTTGGCTCCGCTCGGAAGCCAACCCTTTTTGTTGAAATTTGTGTATGATTAAAATTTATGTGAATTGCCTTTTAAGCAAATTAAGGATAAACTCTGTAAGAGGCGTTGTAGTTCTCGCCAAAGTTGTTCGCCCAGTAGGTGGTGCCGTTTACAGTGTAAGAAATGCAGTACTCAAAGCTGTCGGCATTCCATGTGTCTCTCACGTTGACCGTCCACAGCTCATTGCCGTCGGAGCCGGTGGTGACATAGTGCATGGGTGCTTCCTTGTAGCTTGCCCAGCTGTTGGTGGTGTATCTCACCTTGACGTCCTTTTCATAGGCAAGGTTTTTGAGACTTGCGTTGACGGTAAAGCTGCCGTTGTAGAAGTTGTTGGTTCTGAGCGCGGTAACAGGCGCCTCGCCAATCTGCTCGGTGGTGTAGTTCTTGCCGTTGTTGTTGTCCCAAATGGTTACGCCGTCGGCAACATACTTGATTGCGTATTCGGTGTTGTAGCTGCTGATGTATGCCTTCCAAAGCTTGGAGCCGTCAGCCAGTGTGGTGAAATATTCCGCGTCGCTGTCCTTCCAGCTCTGACCCTTGAGGTAGTTGTAGTGAACAGTGACCTGCTGGTTAGAAGCGTTGTCCTTGGTCTGTACATACACATAAGTGCCGGTGATGCCGTACTTGCAGAAGTAGGTCTCGGTGGAATACATCTTTACGCGGTCATTTGACGCTGCGCCGGCACCGGTGATGATGCAGAACGCGCTGACCAGAATACAAAGCACGGTGATTACGGAAACAGTTTTTTTAACAGTTGATTTCATCATTTTACCTTTCTCTCCTTGAATTGATTGATTGATTGGTTCGTTGCTTGTTTTATCTATATCCTCGTGAGTGCCTCGTGCATCTCACAGGTAGGCATTATACAACATCACCAAAATGAAGTCAATAGTTTTGTGCAACCTATACCAAACTTTGTTACATTTTGTAAACACTCCACCCCTGATTTTGCGAATTTTGTGATTTTGGTGCATTCCAAAAAACGCAAAATCACCATTAGGACAAAATCAACAAAATCAAACCAACACTTTTGTATAACATGTCTAATTAATTGTTAAAAAATTAACGGCTGACCACTCCCCCGCAAGGGAATTTTCAGCCGTTTTTGTGAAATTTATCGGTTTGTCAACGCATTATTTCTTCATGGAACGGGCAAAATCGGCGGCTTTTTTGAAGTCGTCGTCGCTCGGCAAGCCCTTATTGATAAAAATCCACGACGCCGCACAGTGAAAATCCTTGTCGCTGACCGGTATTTGCAGCTCAGCGGCGGTCTTTTTCAGCACAGCCGTTGTCGATTTGCCGGAGGCGGAGGTGCAAAAGTTGACAATCTCGCCGATTTTGTCGCGGTTGCGCGTCAAAAACGCCTTGACCTCCCTGTCGATATTGGCGGCATACATGGCATTGACCAAAAACAGACGGTCGACCTTGGCGCTCAGGTCGTGGGTCACATCGAGAGCAGGCAGCTTGACCGCCTTTGCGACAGCCTGCGCGAGCTTTTCGGTATTGCCCTTTTTGGATTTAGTAAAGTAACGGATTTCGGTGGACATCAAAACACCCTCTCAACAATATTTGCCTTCATTATAGCGCGCCGCCCCTGCGCCGTCAATCGAATCCGGTCAAGCTGGTGATACCATAGTAGAAAATTTTTGCCCTATATAATGTATGCGTAAACTGTACCCTAATTTTTTGACAAATCTGTCTATTTTTATAATAACAGATTTGTGATACTATTTTTCCTGTAAACAAAAAGAGGTATCATCAGTCCCGGATTTCCGGCATCGGAGGAGAGTTTTATGACAAAAAAGGCTGCTATTATCAATGATTTATCCTCCTTCGGCAGGTGCTCGCTGACGGCGGCGATTGCGGTGCTGTCGGCGATGGGACACAGTCCGTGTCCGCTTCCGACGGCGGTTTTGAGCGCACAGTCGGAATTTCCTGTCTTTTGCGGCGAGGATTTGAGCGGCATGATTCCGCGCTTTCAACGCGCGTGGCTGGCAAACGGCGAGCGCTTTGACGGCATTGCGACCGGCTATTTTGCGCACAGCGCACAGCTCGGCGACGCGCTGGCGTTCATCAGGGCATTTCGCGGCTCAGCCTGCACGGTGCTGGTTGACCCGGTGATGGGCGACAACGGCAGGCTCTATCCGGCATACGACCGCGGCGCCTGCGACAAAATGAAGCAACTCGCGCAGACCGCGGACGTGCTCACGCCCAACCTGACGGAGCTTTGTCTGTTGACCGACACGCCGTTTGCGGAGCTTGCCGCCTGTCCCGAAGCGGAAAAGCTCAGCCGCATTGAACGCGCGGCAAGGGCGCAAGCGGACGCACGCGCGGTGATCGTCACCGGCATTCCGCTGGGCGGCGACATCGGCAACCTGACCGTCAGCGGCGGCGAGGCAAGGCTGACGCGCTCCAAGCGCATCGGCGAGAGCTTTTCGGGCACAGGCGATATTTTTTCCTCGGTGGTGCTCGGCTGTCTGCTGCGCGGCGAAACGGTGTTTGAAGCGACCGAAACGGCGGCGGACTTTGTCGGCACGGCGATTGCCGACACGGTAAAGGAACCGCACAATCCGCTTTACGGCGTTAATTTTGAAAAATTTTTAGGTCATTTGAGGTGATTGATATGCAAACAATCAAAGCACAAAAAACCAAATATTCGGGCAAGGCGATGGCTGTCACCGCCATGTTCGCGGCACTGATTACGGCGGCGACCGCCTTCATCAAGATTCCGGCGCCCCTCGGCTACGCACACGCAGGCGACTCCGTCATCTATCTGGCGGCATGCATACTGCCTGCGCCGTTCGGGTTTATCGCGGCGTCCGTCGGCGGCGCTCTTGCCGATTTGCTCTCGGGCTACGCGGTCTGGGCGATTCCCACCGCTGTCATCAAGGCGCTCAACGTGCTGCCGTTCTTTATCGCGCGCGCCTATCTCCGCAAAAAAGGCCGCGACACGCGCATTTTGCAGCCGCTCACCCTTGCCATGCTGCTGCCTGCCACCGCTGTTACGTCAGCCGGCTACTTTGCCGCCAACATGCTTTTGTATGACGCCGGCGCCGCTTGGGCGGAGGTGCCCTTCAATCTGGTGCAGTCAGCCGTCGGCGCCGTTCTGTTTATCGCCTTGGCACTCACGCTCGACGCGGTAAAATTCAAGCAAAAAATCTCATTGAAATAACAAGTGTTGATTGCCTGTCGAATCTGCTCGGCAGGCAATTTTTGTTTTTGACAAACTTGTCCGTTCTGCGCTTGCAGTTTTGAAGAGATTGTGTTATAATGTAGGTTGGATTTTTATACAAAGACAGGTGTACTTATGGGCAATCAAAAAACCGTCATTAAGGTGGGCACCTCCACCCTCACCTATGACAACGGAAAGGTCAACTACCGCCGCATTGAATCGCTTTGCAAGGTGCTGGCGGATTTGCAGAACAGCGGTGAGGACATCATGCTGGTATCCTCCGGCGCCGTCGGCGTCGGCATGGGCAAAACCGGACTGAGCAAGCGCCCCTCCGAAATCAAAAAGAAGCAGGCGCTCGCCGCCATCGGACAGTGCGAGCTGATGTATATGTATGACAAGATTTTCGGCGAATACAACCATTCCGTGGCGCAGATTTTGCTGACCGCCGACGCGGTCGAGACCGAAACCAAGCGCCAAAACATCAACAACACCATTGACGAGCTGCTCCTGATGGGCATTATTCCCATCATCAACGAGAACGACACGGTGGCCACCGACGAGCTGGAGGGCAACAACTTTGGCGACAACGACATGCTGTCGGCAATCGTGTCGCACATCACAGGCGCCGACCGTCTGATTATCCTGACGGACATCGACGGGCTCTACGACTCCAATCCGCGCCAGAACGAGAACGCCAAAAAAATTGATGTGGTGACAAAAATCAACAAGACGATCTTGGACATGGCGGCAGGCACCGGCTCCAACCGCGGCACCGGCGGCATGATTACCAAGCTCCAGGCTGCCGACTACGCCACCAAGCGCGGCATTGAGGTGCATGTGATGAACGGCAACAACCCCAAGCAAATCTACGACATCTTCGAAGGCAAAACCCCCGGCACCAAATTCCTTAAACGTGACGTTTAATCCAGTCCGCGCTTCATGGCGTTGGTTGGAAGGAAAGAATTGGTTCACGCGTTTGGACAAGTTCTGAATTTTTCGTTTTTGGGTAAGTTGCTATTAATTTTTCTTACTCTATTAAGCAAACAACAATAGGAACCGGTTTTTTCTATTGGAGCAATCATATTTCTTGAATGTTGATTTTGATTCAAGGAACGATTTTTATGCACTGAACAGCATTTATTTCTGTATAGTTAACAGTTTTTGCATTTGGCTGCGTTTTTATACGCGGCAGGAATGTATTAGATTTTTATTTGAAATTTTTAAAATATAACCGAAAGGGACGATTCACCATGACACAGCTTGAAATGATGGGTGCCAACGCCAAACAGGCGGCACGTGTGCTGATGAACGCAGGCGCCAAAAAGGACGAGGCGCTGCTCTCGATTGCGCAGGCACTGCGCGACAACGCGGCTGCCATCATCGCCGCCAACGAAAAGGATATTGAAAACGGAAAGGCAGCCGGACTGACGCCCTCGCTGCTCGACCGCCTGAAGCTGGACGAGAGCCGTATTCTCGGCATGGCGGAGGGCGTGACGCAGGTTGCCGCACAGCCCGACCCTATTGGCAGAATCCTGGAGGGCAGAACCCTCAAAAACGGCTTGCAGATTGAAAAAATCACGGTTCCGATGGGCGTTATCGGCATTATCTACGAGGCGCGTCCCAACGTGACGAGCGACGCCGCCGCCCTTTGTCTCAAGGCAGGCAGCGCGGTGATTCTGCGCGGCGGCAAGGAAGCCATCAACTCCAACAAGGCAATCGCCGCCGTCATGCGCGACGCGATTGAGAGCGCCGGACTGCCGCGCGACTGCGTGGCGCTGGTGGAGGACACCTCGCGCCAAAGCGCTACCGAGCTGATGCAGCTGAGCGAATATCTTGACGTGCTGATTCCGCGTGGCGGCGCCGGACTGATCAAGAGCGTTGTCGCCAACGCCAAGGTGCCCGTCATCGAGACCGGTGTGGGCAACTGCCACGTCTATGTGGACAAGACCGCCGATTTGGAGATGGCGGCAAACATCATCTACAACGCCAAAACCTCGCGTCCCTCGGTGTGCAACGCCATCGAAACCATTCTGGTACACAAGGACATCGCGGAGCAGGCGCTTCCCGTTATCAAGGCGGCGCTCGACGAAAAGAACGTGGAGCTGCGCGGCTGTGAGCGCACACGCGCCATTTTGGGCGACTGCGTAAAGCCTGCCGACGAAAACGATTATGCGGTTGAATTTTTGGACTACATTCTCGCGGTCAAGGTTGTGGACAGCCTCGACGACGCGCTCGACCACCTCGCCAAATACAGCACCGGTCACAGCGAATGTATCGTCACGAACGACTACGCCGCCGCCAACCGCTTTACCGCCTGCGTCGATTCCGCCGCGGTCTACGTCAACGCCTCCACACGCTTCACCGACGGCGGCGAGTTTGGTTTGGGCGCCGAAATCGGCATTTCTACCCAAAAGCTCCACGCAAGAGGCCCCATGGGCTTGAACGAGCTGACCAGCATGAAGTTCATCATCCGCGGAAACGGACAAATCAGGTAGTTTTTTAATGCGTAATGCACAATGCGTAATGCATAATTAACGAGAGGAAACGTATTGTTTATATAACATTTTTCTATGTGACCGCAGAGGGCGAGCCCATGTATTCTCCCGAGCCGCGGTCTCCTGTCTGACCTTTTTTATTCAGGATATGAATGTTTCCCCATCCGGGCGCACACACAGGTGCGCCCCTACACCCACAAGGCAAGCATGCAACAAAAATACTACTCAGAGCGACTAAGGCAAACAACTAATCACTAACCACTAACCACTAACCACTAACCACTAACTACTCAACTCTCAACTCTAAAACAGCTACATTAAAAGATACATCAGCGCAAACAGCAGCGAGGGGTCGTTCTTTTCGTCCATCAGCAGCAGGA
>CAMJOD010000051.1 GCA_946407465.1 uncultured Clostridia bacterium | reverse complement strand
AAGCGCGGAGTGGATTAAACGTCACGTTTACGGACTGGGTCAAGCGTCACGCTTGCGTTTATAGGATGGAGTTGATTAATCCGCCTTTGGAGATGATGTTTTGGATAAATTCGGGGAAGGGCTCTGCCTGATAGGTCTTGCCGGTGGTTTCGTCGGTGATGACGCCGGTGTCAAAGTTGACGCTCACCGTGTCGCCGTCCTGAATCTCCCTTGCCGCTTCGTCACATTCCAGAATCGGCAAGCCGATGTTGATGGAATTGCGGTAGAAGATACGCGCAAACGTGGACGCAATTACACACGATATACCGCTCGCCTTGATGGCAATCGGCGCGTGCTCTCGTGAGGAACCGCAGCCAAAGTTCTTTTCGGCTACCATGATGTCGCCCTGCTGTACCTTGCCCACAAAGCTCGCGTCGATGTCCTCCATGCAGTGCGCCGCCAGCTCCTTGTGCGACGCGGTGTTGAGATAACGCGCCGGAATGATGACGTCGGTGTCCACGTTGTCGCCAAATTTGTGTACTCTGCCTTTTGCGTTCATTGTCTTTCCTCCTTAAACCTTAGCCGGATCGGTGATGTAGCCCTTGACGGCGCTTGCCGCCGCTACCGCCGGACTTGCCAGATATACTTCGCTGTCCACATGTCCCATTCTGCCCACAAAGTTGCGGTTGGTGGTCGAAATAGCTCTCTCACCTGCCGCGAGAATGCCCATGTGACCGCCGAGACACGGACCGCAGGTCGGGGTCGAAACAACGGCGCCTGCCTCTACAAATATGTCAAAGAGTCCCTCGTGCATAGCTTGCAGCCAGATCTTTTGGGTGCCGGGAATAATAATGCAGCGAACGCCCTTGGCGATTTTTTTGCCCTTGAACACCTCCGCTGCCGCGCGCAGGTCGGAGATTCTGCCGTTGGTGCAGCTGCCGATGACGCACTGGTCGATTTTGACCTCGGTCTCGCCAATCTCGTCCACGGTGCGCGTGTTTTCGGGAAGATGCGGAAACGCCACGGTCGGACGGAGCGTGCTCAGGTCGATGGTGTATTCGGCGTCGTATTCGGCGTCCTCGTCGGCGGTGTATTCCACCGGCGTGCCCTGATATCTGCCGTCACAGTAGGCGCGTGTGATGTCGTCTACCGGGAAAATGCCGTTCTTTGCGCCGGCTTCGATCGCCATGTTCGCAATGCAGAGACGGTCGTCAATGTTGAGATACTGCAAGCCCTCGCCGGCAAATTCCATGGATTTGTAGAGCGCGCCGTCCACGCCGATTTTGCCGATGATGTGCAGGATAACGTCCTTGCCGCTGACATAGCCCTGCGGCTTGCCGACGATATTAAACTTGATGGCGGAGGGAACCTTGAACCATGCCTTGCCGCTGATCATGCCTGCCGCCATGTCGGTGGAGCCAACGCCGGTTGAGAACGCGCCCAGCGCACCATAGGTGCAGGTGTGAGAGTCGGCGCCGATGCACAGACAGCCGGGTCCCACCAAGCCTTTTTCGGGAAGAAGCGCGTGCTCAATGCCCATCATGCCGACGTCCATAAAGTTTTTGATGTCGTATTTGTCGGCAAAGGTGCGTGTCTGCTTGACCAAGGTTGCCGCCTTGATGTCCTTGTTGGGGGTAAAATGATCCATAATCATGGCGATTTTGGTATTGTCAAATACCGCTGTCGCGCCGTTTTCCTCAAACACATTGATGGCGACGGGCGAAGTGACGTCGTTGCCGAGCACCATGTCAAGCTTGGCGTTGATCAGCTGACCTGCCTTTACCTCATCGAGTCCCGCATGTGCCGCGAGAATTTTCTGGGACATTGTCATACCCATAAATATCACTCCTGTTATTTCATAATTTTCTAAACATAGGTTATCAAAAACGCGATGACGCGCTTGTCCTCATAGGTCACCATTCTGCCGTTTTCGGCGATGGTTGGCTTGCCGTCCAAAAAGCGGTTGGTGCCGTGCAGCCACGCACCGGCGTATTCGTCGGCTATTTTTTTGGTGAGCGTATAAAAGGGCGCTTCTTCGTCAACCAAAAACGCGCAGTAGGTTTGTCCGCGACGTGAAGCGTCAATGAGCGAAGCCAAAATCTGCCCGTCCTGCTCGGGGTCGCCGATGACGGCGCAGTTGAGCCGCAAAAAGCTCAAATCCTCACAGGTGCAGTCCGGCACAAAGATGTTAAAATAATTGCCGCGGTTGTCGCTGCGGTCCTCGTAGCTGCCGCTGATAACATGGTCGCGCGCAATCTCCTCTGTCGTCAGATTCAGATAAAAATAGTGCTCGACCTCACACGCCGCGTCGGGAGAGTCGTTCCAGGTGACGTCGGTGTGATACCACTCTCCGCCGAGTCGGACGCAGTTCCACATGTGGCCGTTGTCCTCGTCCCTGTTAAATTCGGAGGTGCCCTCCACCACGGTACATTCCACGCCCAGCCGCCTGCAAAGCAGCTGAAACGCCTTGGAATAGCCGTCGCAGACCGCGCCGCCGTTCACCAGAGCACCGTAGGCGCTGTGGCGGTGTTCGCCCTCGGTGTCATAGGCGCAGTGCTCGGCGATGTAGTCGTTGAGAAACAGCTCAATGTCGTAGTCGTTTGCTTCCTTCGGCGCTTCGGCAATCGCCTTTTTGACAGCCGCCTCCAGCGCTTTTCTGTCCTTTTGGAGCGCGTCGCCGCTCTCGGTAAAATGCAGCTGCATGTTGACGGCGTTTTCTTCCTCATAGTAGCTGTAGCTGGTGCCCGGGTCAATCCAGAACACCTCGGGATGGTCGCCCCGAAACGCCGCAAGCGCCATACAAATATCGTCCCTGTCGGCGCCTGTCAGACGGAAGCGCGCGCCGTCCGCCTTCATGGTGTGCTGCTTAATCATGTCGTATGCCCTGCGCTGGGAATCGAGCGGCAGCTTGTCGCGCAGCAGCTCGGTTTCGACGCGCTGCCGTTTGGCGAGCGGCACCTTTTGCAACGTCACCTGTTTTTGGTTGAGCACCGGCTCCTCCGCAAACATATATTTTCCCTGAAAGGCGCAAAAAGCAAATGTGGCTGTCACGGCGGTCAGCACCAACATGACGGCTGCAAGCAGCACCTTGCTGTTTATTCTCACACAATCACCTGTTACAATCAGTCGTACCTTATTATAATACTGTATTTTTTTGCAAACGTCAATTGCCTTTTTAAGAAAACTGTGATATGCTGTTAGAAGAACCGCCGCCGAATTGTCATGCGGCGCTTTTGTCTATACTATATATAATGTATAAGGAAAATCCGCAGTCATGAAAAAGACAACCTTATTTATTGTATACGCAGCTGTGATTGCCGCCCTGTATGCCACGCTGACGATTCTGCAAAACGTTTTGCTGCCCGGCTCCGCTTCCGCGGCGGTGCAGTTTCGCGTTGCGGAGGTACTCACAATTTTGGCACTCTATACGCCTGCCGCGATTCCCGGGCTGGCGGTCGGCTGCGCTGTCGCCAACCTCTCGTCCGTCACCGTGGCAGGTCCGCTCGATTTGATAATCGGCTCCCTCGCCAGTCTGATTGCCGCCGCGCTGATGTACGCGACGCGAAACGTGCGGCTGTTTCGTCTGCCGGTGCTCGCCGCGCTGATGCCTGCGCTGATGAACGGCGTGCTGGTCGGCTTTGAAATCGATTTTTTCATGGTGAACCAAGGATTCTTCAACCTCTATGACTTTTTGTTTCAGGGCGGCTGCGTGGCGCTCGGCGAGCTTGCCGTGCTGTTTTTGCTCGGACTGCCGCTCACCCGTTTGATTGAGGTTAAGGGTCTGGACAAAAAGCTCTTTCGCAAGGTGCAGTAACTCTCCAAAGGTGATGAATGATTTGAACAGAGAAAAAACAATTGTCCGCACCGGCGTCCTCGGCATTCTCGCCAACGTCTTTCTCGCCGGCTTCAAGGCGGCAGTCGGTCTGCTGACCGGCTCCATTGCCGTGACGCTCGACGCGGTCAACAACCTCACCGACGCGCTGTCGTCGGTCATTACCATTGTCAGCGCCAAGCTGGCAGGCAAGGCGCCCGACAAAATGCATCCCTACGGTCACGGCAGAATCGAATACCTGAGCGCGGTGACCATTGCCGTGATTATTCTCTATGCCGGCATCACCTCGCTGATTGAATCCGTCAAAAAGCTTGTTCAGCCGGTCACGCCCGTCTACACGCCGTCGGCGCTGCTGATTATTGCCGTGGCGGTGGCGGTCAAAATCGCTCTCGGGCTGTATGTCCGCAAAACCGGCGCGCGCGTCCGCTCCGATTCACTGATTGCCGCAGGCAAGGACGCTCTGCTCGATGCGGTTATCTCGGCTTCCACTCTGGTCGCGGCAGGCATTTTTATCGTGTGGCACGTCAGCACGGAGGCTTGGCTGGCGGCGGCGATTTCGCTCGTCATTATTCAGTCGGGTATCGGCATGCTGCGCGGCAGCGTTTCTTCGATTCTCGGCGAACGCGCCGAGGGAGAGCTGGCGCACCGTGTCCGGCAGACGATTCTTGCGTTTTCGGAGGTCAGCGGCGTCTACGACCTGATTCTTCACAACTACGGTCCCGAAAGCCACACCGGCTCCGTCCATATTGAGGTGCCCGGGCAGATGACCGCCGACGCGATCGATCCGCTCGAGCGCGCCATAACCGAAAGGGTCTATGCCGAAACCGGCGTGGCGCTGACGGGCATCAGCATCTATGCCAAGCCTGCGGACAGCGCATTTTCGGAAAAGGTGTTTGACGACCTGCGCGCGATTGTCTCCGCCGAAAAGGGCGTGCTGCAAATACACGGCTTTTCCGCCGACGAAAAGACAAGGGTCATTCGCTTTGACGCGGTGATTGATTTTGACGTCAAAAACAGAGAGGCGGTTTTTGCAGAGATTGTGTCGAAGCTGACCGAAAAATATCCCGACTGCCGCATTGCGCCGGTGCTGGACGCCGACGTGACGGATTTTTAGGAAAATACCGGTATTTATAATTCCCCGCGTGCAAAAAAAAGCTTGACTAATGGGGAAAATTACGATATAATGCTATATTGCAAGGTTATATTTTGAAGGGAGGTTTTCACTCATGTTGAGAACATTTCAGCCGAAAAAGCTGCACAGAAAAAAAGAGCATGGCTTCAGAAAGAGAATGGCTACCGCCAACGGTAGAAAGGTTTTGGCAAGAAGAAGAGCAAAAGGCAGAAAAAGATTGTCTTACTGATTTGTGCGCCGCTTAGCGGCGTATGGCAGAGACCGCCGTCGGTGGTCTTTTGAGGGCATCTCTAAAACCTTCTGCTGTTCAGAGGTGCCGGTGTTTTGTAGCATGAGCCGGTCGGATTTTCTGACCGGACGAAAAGTGTTATGAAAGCATGGCGGCTATGGGCAGCCGAAGTTTTTGGCGACGCCCTTGTTTTTTGCCGCCGCCTGAGGATTTGTTCATGAGCAAGTACAAAACTGTCAAGGAAAACCGGGATTTTGCGCGTGCCTACCGCCGCGGCAGGTCCTGCGTGAGTCCTGTTTTGGTTACGTATGTGTTAAAGTCAAAGGGCAGCACCCTGCGCTACGGCATCACCACCGGAAAAAAGGTCGGCAACGCCGTCAAAAGGTCCCGTGCGCGACGCGTGATCAGGGCTGCATACTACCGGCTTTTCAGTCAAATCAAGCCCGGATATATCATCATTTTTGTCGCCAGAGGAAAAACGCCCTACGTAAAATCACAGGTTGTCTGTAAAGCGATGCGGCAGCATCTTAAAACCTTGGGACTGCTGACCGACCGCACTGAGGATGTCAAAAATGAAAAAACTGCTGCTTGCGCTGATTAAATTCTACAGGTCTGCCATCTCGCCCCACACCGCTCCTTCCTGCAAATACACGCCCACCTGCTCGCAATACGGCTTGGAGGCGATTGAAAGGTTCGGCGCGCTCAAGGGCTCGGCTCTTACCATTTGGCGCATTTTGCGCTGCAATCCTTTTTCAAAAGGAGGCTACGACCCCGTTCCCGAAAAAAAGAAGTAGCACAGGGGCACGTCCCTGTTTGTCGGGGGTCACTATAGGGCAACTCCTATCAAGTTAAAATCAAGAGGTAAAAGTATGCAAATTTTCGGTTCCATCGGATGGCTGCTCGGCTTTATTCTCTGGGGCGCTTTCTACATTTTCAAGAATTTCGGAATCGCTATCATCGTCTTTACGATTGTAGTCAAGGCGGCACTGTTTCCGTTCTCGCTCAAGCAGCAGAAATCCATGGCTGGCAGCGCAAGGCTGTCAAAAAAACAAAAGGAGCTGCGCGAAAAATACGGCAACAACCGCGAAAAGCTCCAGGAGGAAATGAACAAGCTCTATGAAAAAGAGGGCGTCAAACCCATGGGCGGTTGCATGACAACCATCATTCCCATGATTATCCTCCTCGGTATCTTCTATGCCGTCGCCTATCCCTTAACCAACACACTCCACCTTGACGGTGCCAAGGTCAACGAGGCGCTTGCCTTTGCCAATGCCATTCCGGGCTACACACACACCGTAGGCAACGCCACCTATCAGGAGATTTCACTTCTCAGAATTTTTCCGCAGATTCAGGGCTTTTTACTGAACGAGGGCGTATTCAGCGCAGCTGAAATCACCAACATCAATGAGTTTGCCAGCGGCTTCACCATCTTTGGCGGTGTGGACCTGCTGACCGTTCCCAGCCAGCTGGGCTTCTGGTCATGGTATCTGCTCTTCCCGGTGCTCTGCTTTGTGTCCAACGTGGGCTCCTCGTTCATTATGCAGAAAATCAACAGCCAAAATCAGGCTATGCAGCAGCAGGGCTGCATGAAGGCGATGATTTATCTCTTGCCGCTTTTTTCGGCATGGATTGCCTACAGCGTTCCGGCGGCTATGTCCTTCTACTGGATCATGTCCGCGCTCATTCAGCTGGTGCAGTCCATTATTATCGGCAAGCTGTTCAGTCCCGCACATGTTATCGCCAATTCCGAGGCGCGCCACGCCGCGCTGATGTTTGAGCAGGAGGCAAGGATTCCTGCTGTGTATGCTCCCCGCAAGCGTCCCGTACAGGCGGACGCCGCACCGACGGGCAACAACGCTAACAAGAACGTTAACAAGAAGAAAAAGAAAAAATAATTTTTTGATATTCCATCAAATTTTCGTGAAAAAACAGGAGACTAATTCATGATCAGAGAAGCTATTTGCGAGGGTATCGACGTAGAGGAAGCCCTCGAAAAAGCAAAAACCGCGCTTGGCGTCGGCGACACCGACGAGTATGATTTTGAAGTGCTGCAGCGCGAGGAAAAAAAGCGCTTCGGCTTGTTTGGCGGACGTCCTGCAAAGGTCAGAGCCTTTGTGATAATTCCCGAAAAGCCCGAGGACAAAACCGAAACCTTCCTGCGCGACGTGCTCGACAAAATGGGCTTGGAGAGCATTGCCATCGAAACCTCGCGCAATGAGGATTCCATTGACTTTAATCTTTCCGGTGAGGAAGAGGGCTTTGTTATCGGCAGACGCGGCGAAACCCTCGACGCCCTGCAATATCTCGCCAGTCTCGTTGCCAACCACAACCACGACGAATACATCAAGGTGTCCGTCAACGTCGGCAACTACAGGGACAAGCGCGAAAAGACCCTTGAAATTCTCGGCAGAAAGCTCGCCTTCAAGGCAATCAAGACAGGCAAAAAGACAAGCCTGGAGCCGATGAATCCCTATGAGAGAAGAATTATTCACACCGCTGTTCAAAAGGTGAACGGCGCCATCTCTTGGAGCGAGGGCGAAAACGCCGCGCGTCATGTGGTGATCGGACCCGACCCCAAGGCAAAGCCCAACAACAATCGCAGAGGCGGCTACAACAACCGCAGAGGCGCAAAGAAGAGCTACGGCAACCGCCGCAGCCAAAACACGGCTCCCAATCCCGACAGAGTTCCGCTCAACGAAGGCGGCGCAACCGGTCTTTACGGCAGAATAGATAAGTAAGCGCCGGAGGAGTCACACAAGCAGATTTCATACCATGGAGCTGCCTCAGCTGAGGCGGCTCCTGTTTTTTAGGGAGTCGATTATGAACGACAACAGCAGCACCATCGCCGCCATCAGCACCGCACAGGGCGAGGGCGGCATCGGCGTTATCCGTATTTCGGGAAGCGAGGCGACCGCCGTCGCCGACAGAGTATTTGAGAATATCCGTCACCGCAGGCTCTCCGACATGAGCGGCTACACCGCCGCCTTCGGAAAAATTATAAAGGACGGCGAGGAGCTCGACGAGGCAGTCGCCCTTGTGTTTCGCGCGCCGCACAGCTACACCGGTGAGGACGTGGTGGAGCTGTCCTGTCACGGCGGCGTTTACATCACACAGCAGGTTTTGCGCACGGTTCTCGAAGCAGGCGCCAAGCCGGCACAGGCAGGCGAGTTCACCAAGCGTGCCTTTCTCAACGGGAAAATCGACCTCACCGAAGCCGAGGCGGTCATCGACATCATCAGCGCCAAAAACCGCAGCGCGGCACGGGCGGCACTGTCTGTCAAGGAGGGCGCCCTGCGCCGCCGCATCACCAAGGTAAAGGACGAGCTGCTCTCGCTTGCGGCGCATTTGTCCGCCTGGGCGGATTATCCGGAGGAGGATATTGCCGAGGTGACGGACGAGATGATTCTGACGGTCTGCAAAAACGCCGAGACGACGCTTGCGCGTCTGCTCGCCACCTACGACAGCGGACAGGCGGTCAAGCAGGGCATTGACACCGTGATTGCCGGCAGACCGAACGTCGGCAAGAGCACGCTGATGAACCTGCTCTCCGGCTACGAAAAGAGCATTGTCACCGCCATTCCGGGCACGACGCGCGACATTGTGGAGGACACCGTTGTGGCAGGCGACGTCATTCTGCGCCTGAGCGACACGGCAGGTCTGCGCGACACCGACGACGCGGTGGAAAAAATCGGCGTTGACCGCGCCAAGCAGCGTTTGGAACAATGTGGCTTGCTGCTCGCGGTATTTGACAACAGCCGCGCCTTGGAGGACTTTGATTTTCACTTACTCGAAACCGCAAAAAAGGTTCCGTCGCTTGCGATTATCAACAAAACCGATTTGCCCGGTCAACTGGACATTAACAAAATAAAATCATATATAAACAATATAATATTTATATCCGCCGCGACAGGCGAGGGCAAGGACGAGCTGATTCAAGCCATAGCCTCTCTCGCCGGTACCGACGCGCTCAACCCGAGCGAGGGAATCCTCTCGAACGAACGCCAGCGCGCGAACGTAAGCGCCGCCCTGCAATCGGTCAGAGAAGCAAAGGCAGCGATAGAGACGGGCATGACCTTTGACGCCATCACGGTATCGTTGGAGGACGCCATTTCGGAGCTACTGGAAATGACCGGCGAACGCACCTCCGACGAAGTCATTGACCGCGTATTCCACAACTTCTGCGTCGGCAAATGACGGCGTGCCGCCGTGGTCAGCGCGGCTTTGGATAGTAGGATGGTTTGGTGACGTTTCATCAACGCCGCGTCAGAAGTTGGCGGTATATTTTATTTTGTCATATAATGGCGTGCCGCCGTGGTCAGCGCGGCTTTGAATAGTAGGATGGTTTGGTGACGTTTCATCAACGCCGCGTTAGAAGTTGGTGCTATATTTTGTTTTGTCATATAATGGCGTGCCGCCGTGGTCAGCGCGGCTTTGGATAGTAGGATGGTTTGGTGACGTTTCATCAACGCCGCGTCAGAAATTGGCGGTAATCTATAGTAAAACGTTTAGTTATATTATAAAATGTCGCGTCAGAATTTGGCTTTAGTTTTCACTTTGTAGGGGAGACCCTTGCGGTCTCCCGAGCAACGCCGTTTTCACAATCTAGCATTGCGATATAGATGAAACACTATCTCTACTGCCGGACAGCCGCAAGGGCTGTCCCTACGATTTGTTTTTAAACGTATATACTAACCTAAAGTGGAAAGTTAAGTCAATTAAGAATTACGAATTATGAATTATGAATTATAAACAGAGGTAGAACATGACATACTTTGCAGGAGAATATGATGTTGCCGTTATCGGCGCAGGACATGCCGGCATTGAAGCTGCCTTGGCGGCTGCGCGTCTCGGCTGTCACACAGCTGTTTTTACGATTAATATGGACGCAGTCGGCAACTGCCCTTGCAATCCCTCCATCGGCGGCACCGCAAAGGGACACCTTGTCCGCGAGCTGGACGCTCTCGGCGGCGAGATGGGCAAGACTGCCGACGCGTGTTTTTTGCAGTCGCGCATGCTCAACAGGGGAAAGGGTCCGGCTGTTCACTCGCTGCGCGCACAGATTGACCGCCGCAAGTACAGCGAAATCATGAAGCACAAGCTCGAGCTGCAAGAGAATCTCGAGCTCCGTCAGGCTGAAATCACAGACATTCAGCCGCACGACGGCGGTTACATGATAACCACGCAAATGCTCGCGCAATACCATTGCCGCGCGGTTGTCGTTGCCACCGGCACCTACCTCGGCGGTAGAATCTACGTCGGCGAGGTCAGCTACGAGAGCGGACCCGACGGCATGTTTCCTGCCACCAAGCTGGCTGTCGCGCTCAAAAACCTCGGCTTGCCTCTGCGCCGGTTCAAAACGGGCACGCCTGCACGTATTCTGCGCCGCTCGATTGACTTCTCCGACTTGGAGGTACAAAAGGGCGACGAGCCGCCGCAGCCGTTTTCCTATGAAACCGAACATCTCGGCGACAACAAGGTTGAATGCCACATCAGCTGGACAAACGACCGCACCAAGCAGGTCATTTTGGAAAACATTCACCGCTCGCCGCTTTATGCCGGAAGAATCGAGGGCGTGGGTCCGCGCTACTGTCCCAGCTTTGAGGACAAGGTGATGCGCTTTGCCGACAAGCCGCGCCATCAGCTCTTTATCGAGCCCTGCGGCGAAAACACCGAGGAAATGTACATGCAGGGCATGAGCAGCTCCCTGCCCGAAGAGGTGCAGCTGCAATTCTACCGCACCATCAAGGGCTTGGAAAACTGCGTGATGATGCGCCCTGCCTATGCGATTGAATATGATTGTGTTGACCCGACCGCCATGAACGCCGCCTTGGAGTTTAAGGACTTTCCGAACCTCTACGGCGCCGGACAGTTCAACGGCAGCTCCGGTTATGAGGAAGCCGCCGCACAGGGCTTTGTGGCAGGCGTCAACGCCGCGCTAAAGGTGATGGGCAAGGAGCCGTTTGTCCTCACCCGCGCCAATTCCTACATCGGCACCTTGGTAGATGATTTGGTCACCAAGGGCGCCAACGAGCCCTACCGCATGATGACCTCGCGCAGCGAATACCGCTTGGTGCTCCGTCAGGACAACGCCGACGAACGTCTGACGCCGCTGGGCTATCAGCTCGGCTTAATCAGCGAGGAACGCTATCAAAAATTCTGTCAAAAGCAGAAGCAAAAGAAAGAAGAAATCAAGCGCCTGCAATCCACCACCGTTGCGCCCTCCGAAGCGCTCAACGACATGCTTGTTTCACGTGAAACATCTCCCGTCACGACCGGCACGCGTCTGATCGACCTATTAAAGCGGCCGCAGCTCGACTACAAATGTCTGGCGCCCTTTGACGCAACGCGCCCTGATTTGGAGCCGAACCTCTTTGAACAGGTCGAGATTGAAATCAAATACGAGGGCTATATTCAAAAGCAGCTCAAACAGGTCGAGCAGATGAAAAAGCTCGAAAAGAAACAGCTCCCAACCGACTTTGACTACAAGCAGCTCAACGGACTGCGGCTTGAGGCACAGGAAAAGCTCAACAAAATCAAGCCCCTCAACATCGGACAGGCGTCGCGCATTTCAGGTGTTTCACCTGCCGACGTCAGCGTCCTGCTGATATGGTTAGCTTCAAAAAAGAATTCTTAATATGAATACACTGCAAGATTATTTGAAACAGGCGACCGATGGCTATACCGTCAACCTGACAGCAGACCGGCTCAAACAGTTTGACACATACTATCAACTGCTGACCGAATGGAATCAAAAGATAAATCTAACCGCCATCACCGACCCCGAGGGCGTCGCTGTCAAGCACTTTGCGGACAATCTGGCTTTTTTCAACTACTGCGACATTCCCGAGGGCGGTTCCGTTATTGACATCGGCACAGGCGCAGGATTTCCGGGAATCGTTCTCAAAATTGTCCGTCCGGACATACAGCTGACGTTATTGGACAGTCTGAAAAAGCGCTTTCTGTTTTTGGAGGATTTGCTGAACCAACTGGGACTCGAAGCGACCTTCCTTCAGGGCAGAGCGGAGGAATACGGACAAGACCTTACTCACCGGGAACACTATGACGTGGCAGTATCACGCGCCGTCGCACAGCTGAACACCTTATCGGAATACTGCCTGCCCTTTGTGCGGCTATCCGGAAGCTTTGTCGCGTTCAAGGGCGGCAACAGCGAAGAAGAAATCCGCTCAGCCAAGCACGCCATACAGGTACTCGGCGGCAAGCAGAAGGCTATACACAGCTTTTCGCTCCCAATGGACGGCGGCAGCCGAAGCCTTGTTGAAATTGAAAAGGTGCAGCCTACTCCCGACAAATATCCGCGCAACAACGGACGCATCAAGGCAAAGCCGCTCTGATTCGACAGGATTCCCAAGCAAAACTGAAAACAAAATTAATTATTCACTGAGAATACGACACCAACCGCACACCGTTTGTGTTATCATATAGTCACAGGGATGAGGACAGGCCCTGATGATAACACGGGTGATGCGGTTGAATTTTTTGGTTAAGAACGAAAAACTGATTCTGGATATTCCCATTATCAAAATCAGACCGAACAAATCGCAGCCGCGCAAGCAATTTTGCGAAGAGGAGCTAGCGTCTCTCGCGCGTTCCATCTCGGAGAACGGTGTTTTGCAGCCCTTGACGGTTCGCAAAATCAGCCAGACCGAGTACGAGCTGGTCACAGGCGAGCGAAGACTCCGCGCCTCCGCTCTGGCAGGCTTGCACAGGGTACCATGTATTGTCATCAGGTGTAACGACAAAGAATCAGCTGTCTATGCGCTCCTTGAAAATCTCCAGCGTGCCGACCTCGGCATCTTCGAGGAGGCACGCGGCATTTCAAGGCTGATACGCCGCTATGGTCTCACGCAGGAGCAAGCGGCGCAGCAGCTCGGCAAAACGCAATCCACTATCGCAAACAAGCTCCGCTTGCTGCGGCTGAGCTTTGAGGAGCAGGAATGGATTGAATCCGCCGGACTGAGCGAGCGCCACGCGAGAGCGCTGCTAAAGCTGACAGACGAGCCAACGCGCCGTGAGGTACTGTCGCGCGTCATCAGCGAGGGACTCAACGTGTCGCAGACAGAGGAGCTTGTCGCCTATCTCTGCCAATCCTCCCCAAAAAAGAAATACAGGGGAAAAAGTAAAGCGGTGATAAAAGACATACGAATTTTTGTAAACACTATCAACAAGGCAATTGACACCATGCGCCAGGCGGGAATCGACGCAGAAGCACAAAAAACAGACAATGAAGATTTTATTGAATACACAATACGGATTTCCAAGGTCAAAGGTTCAAAAGCCGAAAAATCGGCGTAAGCCAAACTCATTTTACTTTCCACTTTGGGTGTAACAGCCCAATCCACTCATACCCATTTCCTTATCTAACCCCTTGCGAAAAGGCAGACGTCACTCCGACGCCTGCCTTTTTGCCGCTGCCGCGGTGGGCAGGGCGCCTATTGAC